>NZ_QSUR01000026.1:0-114250 GCF_003439055.1 Bacteroides sp. OM05-10AA | reverse complement strand
GCGAAAGTAGGAAGAAAACTACTTCGTTTTCCTCCTACTCGATTTTATGTTCCCTTGCCTCCCTGCTTGTCGCTTTTTTCAAGGTATTGGGTTGATTATTTGCTATAAATATTGTTTGTAGGCTTTGTAGTGCCGATAATCGCTTGTCGTTTCATGTCCGTTGAATATGCCGCATCTTTGCATCGTTAACGTTAGCGAAATAATTATTAAACAGTATTCATTTAAAAAAGAAAAGTATTATGGCAATTAGATTTAAAAGAGTTCAACGTCTGTGTGATCCGACAAACAAAGAGGCAGGAAAGAAAGTGTATCCGGTGATTTCTTATCAGTATGATACGAGTGCTACACTGGATGAGTTTGCGAAAGAAATCTCTTCTACTTCCGGTGTCAGTGAGGGTGAAACGATTAGTGTATTGAAAGATTTTCGTACACTTCTACGTAAGACATTACTTTCGGGCCGTTCAGTGAACATTAAGGGATTGGGTTACTTTTTCCTTTCAGCTCAAAGCAAGGGAACGGAAAAGGCGGAAGACTTTACTGCATCTGACATTAGCGGTCTGCGGGTTTGTTTTCGTGCGAATTCGGATATTCGTCTCTTTACGGGAACTTCGACGCGTTCGGATGGATTGAGGTTTAAGGATTTGGACCATATCAATGACTCAAGTATCATTGACGGTGATTCAGGTGAAGGAGGCGAAGCACCGGATCCTGACGGAGATGCAGGAGGCAATGGTGAAGCACCGGAACCTGACGGAGGTGCAGGAGGCAATGGTGAAGCACCCGATCCGGCAGCTTGATAAACGGGAAGTCGGGAATTAACGACTTTGTTTGGAATGGGGCTTCGGCCTCATTCTTTCTTTATAACTACATAAATAGATCAATATGCAAATAACTACAATCCTTGCTTTCATTACTGCTATGGGTGGTTTGGAAGCGGTGAAATGGATGGTGAGATATATCTCTTGCCGGAAAACGGATGCACGGAAAGAGGAGGCAAACGTAAGCAGTCTGGAAGAAGAAAATCGTCGTAAAAAGGTGGATTGGCTGGAAGATCGCCTGACACAGCGGGACGAGAAAATAGACGGGCTTTATATCGAGCTTCGCAAGGAGCAGGAAGAGAAGATCGACTGGATACATAAATGCCATGAAGTAGAGTTGGCACAGAAAGAGTCGGAGGTGAAAAAGTGTGATATCAGAGGGTGTGTGAAGCGCATTCCTCCTTCAGAATATTAATGAGGTTAGTTGATAAGAATAAAATGTCATGAGAAAGATAGATTCTATTATAGTGCATTGCTCGGCTACAAAAGCCGGACAGGATTTTACCGCCGCAGATATTGACCGTTGGCACCGGGAACGTGGGTTCAACGGTATTGGTTATCATTATGTTATCCGTCTGGACGGAAGACTGGAGAAAGGAAGGGAGATTGATTTGGCAGGAGCGCATTGTAAAGGTTGGAATGAGCGAAGTGTCGGGATCTGTTATGTCGGGGGACTGGATGAGAATGGACATCCGGCAGATACCCGGACAAATGCTCAAAAACGGGTGCTTTATCAAGTAATAATGGATTTGCAACGGCAATATACTATTCTTCAGGTATTGGGACACCGGGATACTTCGCCGGATTTGAATGGAGACGGGGTGATCGAACCTTATGAATATGTGAAAGCGTGTCCTTGTTTTGATGTGAGGGAGTTTATGAAGAGTGGGAGGGAGCTGCTGTTTGTTTTATTATTGAGTCTCGTTCTTCCGGGGGTGCTGTCGGGATGCAGGAGTAAAAGAGAGCTAGTAAATAGGAGGGAGGAGGTCAAAATAGACTCGAACTTTGAATTTTGTTCGGAGAAAAGTATTGAAGAACAGGAATTTATTTCGGAAAGGGATTCGGAAACAATGGAGGAATATATGGAGCAGTCGATAATCATGTTTCCTGTGGACACATTGGGTTTAAGGGTAGGGATGATGGTGAGAACGGTGGTTGATAGGAAAAATACTAATCAGAAACAGCTTCTCCAAAAGGTAAATTCACAATCAGTAAATTCGTTGGGTATAAGTTCTAAAATGAAGTCTCATGAGACAGATTTTGAAAAACATACTAGCAGAATAGGAGGTAAATATTTATATGGAATTATTTTATTGGGTTTATTTATCGGGTATGGGATTTATAGATTGAAGAAAACATAATATACTGTTTGCTGTATATGAAATCAGTTCTAATGAAAGATGAACTTATGTAGCTGCTGCACCTGTGAAGGTGCAGTTTTTTTTTGTAGTTTGTATATGTATTCCCATAGAAATGCGTATCTTTAAATAATTAAAGACAGAAAAGTAATTATGAACGGGATATTGCGTAAACTTCCTATTGGGATACAGACTTTTGAGAAACTTCGTGAAGGGGATTATCTTTATGTAGATAAAACAGCTTTCGTGTGGCGGATAGCTAACACAGGAAAACCTTATTTTTTTAATCGTCCCCGCCGCTTTGGCAAGAGTCTTCTTCTTTCTACTTTTGAAGCTTATTTTGAAGGTAAGAAGGAATTGTTTGATGGGTTAGCCATAGCTGACATGGAAAAGGAGTGGAAGAAGTATCCGGTATTGCATTTGGATTTGAATGCGGAAAAATATGATTCTCCCCAAGCCTTGGTCGAGATTCTTAGTCGACAGTTGACACAATGGGAACTGAAGTATGGTAAAGGAGAAGATGAGGAAACTCTTTCGGGGCGTTTTGCTGGTACACTTCGTCGTGCCAGTGAACAGTCTGGGCGTGGTGTAGTAGTGCTCGTTGATGAATATGATAAGCCTTTGTTGCAAGCGTTGGGTGACAATGCTTTACTTGATGATTATCGTAAAACATTGAAGGCCTTCTATGGCGTACTGAAAAGCTCTGACCGCTATCTTCGTTTTGTTTTCCTTACCGGTGTAACTAAGTTTGCGCAAGTCAGTGTGTTTAGTGACTTGAATCAGTTGAATGACATCAGCATGAAGCCTCAATATGCAACGATTTGTGGTATTACGCGGCAGGAACTGGAAGATACTTTTATTCCTGAATTGAACCAGCTGGCGGAAATGAATGAACTGACTTATGAAGAAACATTGAATAAAATGACAGCTTTGTATGACGGTTATCATTTTTGTGAGTTTGCTGAAGGAGTCTTTAATCCGTTCAGTGTGCTTAATGTTTTCGATGGGTATAAGTTTAGTAATTATTGGTTCCAAACCGGTACTCCTACTTTTTTGGTTGAATTACTTAAAGAGAGTGAGTATGATTTGCGTACATTGATTGATGGGATAGAGGCTAGTGCTTCTTCATTTATGGAGTATCGAGTGGATGCCAATAATCCTATTCCACTGATTTATCAGAGTGGTTATCTGACTATAAAAGACTATGATAAGGAGTTTCAACTATATCGTCTGGCTTTTCCTAATGATGAAGTCCGTTATGGATTTCTTAATTTTCTAGTTCCTTATTATACACCAATCAGCGAAGATGAACAAAATTTCTATATCGGTAAATTTGTTCAGGAATTACGTGCGGGTGACGTTGATGCCTTCCTTACCCGTCTGCAGGCTTTCTTTGCTGATTTCCCTTACGAATTGAACGAAAAGACCGAACGGCATTATCAAGTTGTATTCTATCTGGTTGTTAAACTGATGGGACAATTTACCGGAGCAGAGGTGCTTAGTGCCCGTGGACGAGCGGATGCAGTGGTGAAAACTCCGAAGTATATCTATGTATTTGAGTTTAAACTGAATGGCACTGCTGAACAGGCCCTACAACAGATAGATGAAAAAGGTTATCTGATTCCTTATCAGGCGGACGGACGTGTGTTGGTCAAAGTAGGAGTGGAGTTCAGTGCAGAAAAACGGAATATAGACCGATGGTTGTACTAGCTCAATAACCATGGTGTTAAATCCGGGTTATATATCCAAGGATCATTCAAATGTTTTTTTGAATATTTGCATAGAAATATATAGAATAATACTATCTTTGTAGAGGTATATCGGGCTTAATGGAGTGATTGTTCAATAATATTCATATTCATCATCGGGATATACAATGAGAATGAGGGCGAAATTTTTTATTGTGATAATTGATTGTGTAGCCCTAAATGTGCGAATAACGTAAAAGTGGTAGCTTTTGAGTTTGAATTTTGCATATATCAAAACAGGCTATTTATAATATTTGCTATTAGTCTTGTTTGTAAACAGATATTGTTCTCTTAGACATGAATATAATTTGCCGTATTTGTGATTATACGGACCTTTGCAGAAGGTAACTAACAAACAATATTAGGGATTAATGATTATATATAATAGTCGATTAGCAAAATGTCTTCTCGATAAAAAGAAACATTCTTTTATGATTTTTGGGTGCTACTTTACCCGTTATAAGCAATTAGAATTTTGGGAGGAAATGGAAAACCGGATTCATGTAAGGCAATACACGGAATGCTTTTTGCCTACATTGGTGCTGGCAGTAGGGGTATCGCTGTAAAAGAAAGCTGCCATCGTCAAGATGGGCTGACTAAGATAAAGATCCCTCGTGGATCGGCTGCCTGTGAAGGTCGCTCTATTGTTTGTTTTGTTTGTGTTTTGGTGCACCTTTATTCTGTTGAAGAATAAGGTGCACTCTTTTTATGGTTATATCATAGATTAAATATATCTTTGAAAAAAAAGAAGATGGGTGAAAAGGCTTCAATGTGGAATCTCTGGCACGGCTGTCACAAATTGAGTGAGGGCTGCCGGCATTGTTATGTGTACCGGACGGATGGTAAATATGGAAAAGACAGTTCGGTGGTGACAAAGACGGAGAAGTTTGATTTACCTTTGCTTCGAAAAAAGAACGGTACGTATAAGATACCTTCGGGAAATCTGGTATATACTTGTTTTACTTCGGATTTTCTGATAGAAGATGCCGACGAATGGCGTGCCGAAGCATGGGAGATGATGCGGATACGGCAGGACTTGCATTTCCTTTTTATCACCAAACGAATCGATCGATTACAACAGTGTCTGCCTCCGGATTGGGGTGATGGGTATGAGAACGTAACAATCTGCTGCACAATGGAGAATCAGGATAGGGTGGATTATCGTCTACCTATTTATAGAGAAATTCCTATTAAACATAAAATCATTATCTGCGAGCCGCTTCTTAGCCGGATTGATTTCAGAGGCGAGTTAGGGGATTGGGTGGAACAGGTGGTTACCGGAGGAGAGTCGGGAAAGGAAGCCCGAATGTGTGACTACGAGTGGGTGCTGGATATCCGGCAGCAATGTATAGATGCGAATGTCGGCTTTTGGTTCAAGCAGACTGGGAGTTATTTGCTGAAAGAGGGACATGAATACAAGATTGCCCGACAGTTTCAACATTCGCAGGCGAGGAAGGCAGGATTGAATTATACGCCTGATAAACAAGAAATAAAAGGTTAGTTCAGATATTTTTTACTGAAAGCGAGGGTTGCTTGGCAATCTTCGCTTTTTTGTTTTATTGAGTACAAAATACGGATAATCACGTCTTTTTATAAAGATATTGTGTAAATTTTAAATTATCCATATTAATGAAACAGATAAAACTGTTACTTCTTTTAGCTTCCGCCTCCGTTACGGGAGCACTTGCGCAAAGTAATGGATTGACGGATATGAGTCAGAGCCGTTTTGCGAAGATGGCGAATACCGGAATCGGTGCCGTACATTGGACGGATGGATTCTGGGGAGATCGCTTTCAGGTATTTAGCCGGACTTCCCTGCAGAGTATGTGGAACACTTGGAACGCGCCGGAGATCTCTCACGGTTTCCGTAATTTTGAGATTGCTGCCGGGGTATGCAAAGGAGAGCATTGGGGACCTCCATTTCATGACGGAGATATGTATAAATGGATGGAAGGTGTGGCTTCTGTCTATGCAGTTAATAAAGATCCGGAGTTGGACAAGTTAATGGATAACTTTATTACTTGTGTCGTAAAAGCCCAACGTGCAGACGGTTATATACATACGCCTGTTGTTATCGAAGAACTGAATAAAGGGATTGACTCTCATGTATTGGAGGATCAGCATAAACAAACGGTCATTGGAACGAAAGTAGGTGACGAGGATGAAAAAGGAGCTTTTGCCAATCGGCTGAACTTTGAGACTTATAATCTGGGACACTTGATGATGGCGGGTATTGTGCATCGTCGTGCCACCGGAAAAACTACTCTTTTTGATGCTGCTGTGAAAGCGACGGATTTCCTCTGTCATTTTTATGAAACGGCTTCTGCCGAACTGGCTCGCAATGCTATTTGTCCCTCTCATTATATGGGGGTAGTTGAAATGTACCGGGCTACCGGAAATCCCCGTTATCTGGAACTTTCAAAGAATCTGATTGATATCCGTGGTATGGTGGAGAACGGTACGGACGATAATCAGGACCGTATTCCTTTCCGCGATCAATATCGTGCGATGGGACATGCCGTACGCGCCAACTATCTGTATGCCGGAGTAGCGGATGTATATGCAGAAACCGGTGAGCAGCAATTAATGAAGAACCTGACTAGTATCTGGAATGATATCGTGACCCGGAAAATGTATGTGACCGGTGCTTGCGGTGCTCTTTATGATGGTACATCGCCTGATGGAACGTGTTATGAGCCGGATAGTATTCAGAAAGTGCATCAGAGTTATGGACGTCCTTATCAGTTGCCGAATAGCACTGCTCACAATGAAACGTGTGCCAATATCGGTAATATGCTGTTCAACTGGCGGATGCTGGAGGTGACAGGGGATGCGAAATATGCTGATCTTGTGGAGACTTGTCTTTATAATAGTGTATTGAGCGGTATTAGTCTGGATGGAAAGAAGTATTTCTACACGAATCCGCTTCGTATCAGTGCCGATCTTCCTTACACGCTTCGCTGGCCAAAGGAACGGACAGAATATATCAGTTGTTTCTGCTGTCCTCCGAACACATTGCGTACACTGTGCCAGGCACAAAACTATGCATATACATTGAGTCCGGAAGGGATTTATTGCAATCTGTATGGGGCAAATACATTGACAACGACTTGGAAAGAGAAGGGAGAAGTAGCTCTGACGCAGGAAACGGATTATCCTTGGGATGGAAATGTACGCGTAACGTTGGATAAAGTTCCTCGTAAGGCAGGTACTTTCTCGCTCTTCTTACGTATTCCTGAATGGTGCGAAAAGGCTACGCTTACGGTGAATGGACAGCCGTTGCAAGTCAATGTGAAGGCAAATTCGTATGCGGAAGTAAATCGTGCATGGAAGAAGGGGGATGTAGTGGAGTTAGTGATGGATATGCCTGTGCGTTTGCTCGAAGCTCATCCGTTGGCAGAGGAGATTCGTAACCAGGTGGTCGTGAAGCGCGGACCGTTGGTTTATTGTCTGGAAAATATGGACATAGCGAATGGAGAGAAGATTGATAATGTATTGATCCCTGCTGATATAAAGTTGACTCCGAAGAAGATCACGATTGAGGGTAGTCCGATTGTAGCGCTCGAAGGTAAAGCGCGTCTGGCATCTGCAACTTCTTGGGAAGGAGTACTTTATCGTCCGGTGGTTCAGGCAGAGAAGACGGTGGATATTCGTTTGATTCCTTATTATGCCTGGGGAAATAGAGGAAAAGGAGAGATGACCGTATGGATGCCTCTTGCCAGATAAATCATGATACAGAAATGAAGAAATGAGGATGAGAAAGTTATTTTTGACGGCTATATGTATTTTGTGCAGTCATTGGTTATGGTCCGGTGAGATATGGGTTTCTCCCAAAGGTAATGACTTTAATGATGGAACCCGCCAGTCTCCCAAAGCAACGCTGACTGCTGCTTTACGGCAGGCGCGTGAGTGGCGGAGGACGGGAGATGACCGTGTACAGGGAGGAATCACTGTTTATATGGAGGGTGGAACGTACGCTCTGTATGAGCCGGTTTTTATTCGCCAGGAAGATAGTGGGACAAAGGAATCACCGACGGTGATCCGTTCAGTAGCCGATGAAAAGGTGGTGTTGAGTGGAGGAGTCCGTATCAAGAATTGGAAGAAACAAGGAAAGCTCTGGGTGGCAGATGTGCCGGCATTTAATGGGCGTCCATTGGATTTTCGTCAGTTGTGGGTGAATGGAGAAAAGGCTGTCCGTGCCCGTGATGTAGAGGATTTCGAAAAGATGAACCGTATTTGCAGCGTGGATGAAAAGAATGAAGTTCTTTATGTTCCTGCGGTTGCGGTACGCAGACTTATTGATAATAAGGGAAAATTGAAGGCTGAATATGCCGAGATGGTGATCCATCAGATGTGGTGTGTGGCTAATCTTCGGATTCGGTCTATTGAGGTGCAGGGAGATAGTGCTGTGGTACGTTTTCACCAGCCGGAAAGCCGGATTCAGTTTGAACATCCTTGGCCGCGTCCAATGGTGACGACGGACGGACATAATTCTGCTTTTTATCTGACGAATGCCCGTGAGCTATTGGATGTGCCGGGTGAATGGTATCACGATATGGATGCCCGTAGAGTGTATTATTATCCACGGGAAGGAGAGAAGATGCAGGAGGCGGAAGTGATGGTACCTGCCATTGAGACGTTAGTACAGGTAGAAGGTACTTTGGATCATCCTGTGTGTCATATTCGTTTTGAGAAAATTACTTTTTCTTATACTACGTGGATGCGTCCGTCGGAGAAAGGACATGTGCCTCTTCAGGCAGGTATGTATCTGACGGATGGGTACCGGATTGATCCAAAAATGCAACGGGATTATCTGAATCATCCGTTGGATAATCAAGGATGGTTGGGTCGTCCTGCGGCTGCTGTCCGAATAGCTGCTGCCAGGCAGATTGATTTTGAGCGTTGCCGATTTGAACATTTGGGTTCTACCGGACTGGATTATGAAGAAGCGGTGCAGGGTGGTATTGTTCGTGGTTGTCTCTTTCGCGATATTGCAGGAAATGGTTTGCTGGCCGGTAGTTTTTCTCCGGCTGCTCACGAAACGCATTTGCCTTATGATCCTGCTGACCGCCGGGAAGTATGTACACACCAACAAATCAATAATTGCTATTTCACGGAAGTAGGTAATGAGGACTGGGGATGTCTCGCCATTGCTGCGGGGTATGTGAGTGATATTAATATCGAGCATAATGAAATTAGTGAAGTTCCTTATAGTGGCATCAGTCTTGGTTGGGGATGGACACAAACTGTGAATTGTATGCGTAATAACAGAGTTCATGCAAATCTGATTCATCATTATGCGAAACACATGTATGATGTAGCGGGTGTTTACACGCTTGGTTCACAGCCCAAAAGCTATGTAACGGAGAATTGTGTGCATAGTATCTATAAACCGGGGTATGTGCACGATCCTAATCATTGGTTCTACCTTTATACAGATGAGGGTTCTTCTTTTATTACTGTTCGTGATAATTGGACGGAAGGGGAGAAGTATCTGCAAAATGCCAATGGCCCCGGAAATGTATGGGAGAATAATGGTCCGAAAGTGGATGATGCTATTCGTGAACGTGCAGGATTGGAAGCAGAATACAAGGATTTGCTGAATGTCCGATAGTGATTAGTCGGTTAATAATAGAAAGAATAATGAAAAAGAAATATATGATATTGCTTGGTGTCTTGTCTCTGGCAAGTAGCACATTTGCCCAGACCTGGATTTGGTATCCGGGAGATTATGAAATCTGGCTGGGAAATCAAATGAACAACCGTCGTACGGAACGGGGTGCATTTTTCCCTCCTTTCTGGAAAACGGACAGTCATTATGTAGTTGTTGAATTCAGCAAGCAACTGAATCTTTCCGAGCCGGAAGAGATTTTTATTGCTGCGGAAGGAAAGTATAATGTCAAGCTGGATGGAAAGCTTCAATTCGGTATGCCGGAGACGATGACTCTTCCTGCCGGTAAGCATAACCTGAACATCAAAGTCTGGAATCAGGCTACTCCTCCCACCATTTATGTGAAAGGGAAGACGGTGAATTCTGATTCCTCCTGGCGAGTGACTTACGAAGATAAAGAATGGATTGATGAGAGCGGAAAAGCCAGTGATACATCTGCTACGATCTATATGGATGCCGGATGTTGGAACTTTGACGGGGCTACCCAACTTCCTTCCCAATTCAGTCTGATGCGTGAACCACAGCAACCTGTTGCGAAGACAGAACAGGCTGAAGGAGGTATTCTTTATGATTTTGGAAAAGAGACATTCGGATTCATCACATTGAAGAATCTTTCCGGAAAAGGAAAAATAGAGATTTATTATGGTGAAAGTCCGGAAGAAGCAAAGGATAAAGCATATTGTGAAACTTTGGACAAACTGTTGTTAGAACCGGGACAAGTGACTGACCTCGCCATCCGTAGCACTTCTCCCTTAAATAGTTCTGATAACGAATATACGTTGGAGAATAGTAAAGCTTTTCGATATGTCTACGTTACCCACGAACCGGGTGTACAAATAGGAGAAGTATCCATGCAATATGAATATCTTCCTGAAGAGTATCGTGGAAGTTTCCGTTGCAATGATGAAGAATTGAACCGTATCTGGGAAGTGGGGGCCTATACCATGCATCTCACTACCCGCGAGTTCTTTATTGACGGTATCAAACGCGACCGCTGGGTATGGAGTGGGGATGCTATCCAAAGTTATCTGATGAATTATTATCTTTTCTTCGATAGTGAATCCGTGAAACGTACAATCTGGCTGCTTCGTGGCAAAGATCCTGTGACCAGCCATAGCAATACGATTATGGACTATACTTTCTATTGGTTCCTTAGCGTATATGATTATTATATGTATAGTGGCGACCGCCACTTTGTCAACCAACTGTATCCACGTATGCAAACGATGATGGATTATGTATTGGGACGTACAAATAAAAATGGCATGGTGGAAGGTATGACCGGTGACTGGGTATTTGTGGACTGGGCGGACGGCTATCTGGATAAAAAAGGAGAACTTTCTTTTGAGCAAGTTTTATTTTGCAGAAGTCTGGAAACAATGGCTTTGTGTGCTGATTTAGTTGGGGATGAGATTGGAAAGCAGAAGTATGAGAAGCTGGTCGCTACTCTGAAAGCAAAGTTAGAACCTACTTTCTGGAACAATCAGAAACAGGCATTTGTGCATAATCGTGTGAATGGTCGGCAAAGTGATGCTGTGACGCGTTATGCCAATATGTTTTCTGTATTCTTCCAGTATCTGAACGCAGATAAGCAGCAAGCCATTAAGAACTCTGTTCTTCTGAATGACAGCATTCTGAAAATCACAACGCCTTATATGCGTTTTTATGAATTGGAAGCTCTTTGTGCTCTGGGTGAACAGGAGGCTGTTATGAAGGAAATGAAAGCTTACTGGGGCGGTATGTTGAAGGAGGGTGCTACCTCTTTCTGGGAAAAATACAACCCTGAAGAAACTGGAACGCAACATCTTGCCATGTACGGCCGTCCTTATGGCAAGAGTCTGTGTCATGCCTGGGGAGCAAGTCCTATCTATCTGCTCGGCAAATATTATTTGGGTGTGAAACCTGTGAAAGAAGGATATAAGGAGTTTGCTATTGCTCCTGTATTGGGAGGACTGAAATGGATGGAGGGTACTGTACCCACTCCGAATGGCGATATCCATGTTTATATGAATGGCAAAACGATGAAAGTGAAAGCTACAGAAGGGGAAGGCTATTTGACAATCAATAGTCGGCGTCCACCCAAAGCAAATATCGGAATACCGGAGAAAGTATCGGAAGGAGTGTGGCGTCTCTGGATTGATTCACCCGAAGAAAGAATTGTTACCTATCATTTATAATTCATTGTTAATTAGTTAGTGGAGTAGTCCTTGATTAACGGATCCTCTTTTATAGTGAGGATTGTTAATCAGGGACTTTTTTTATTAGGAATATGCATTACCTTTTCTAAATTTTACTACTTTTGTTTTGTGAAAGACACATAATTGTAATACGCCTTTTGTTCTTTTGGAAAAACAATTAAACAAAATCCAAGGAATGTTAGATAAATCAGCTCAATATACTAATACAGATGACGAGAAGCTCTTTTCCTTCATAGAAAAAGGAGATAAAGGAGCTTTTACACAGGCTTATGGCAGATATCATAAGCTGCTATATGTATTAGCTTACCGTTATTTAATGAATGCAGACATGGCAGAAGATGTAGTGCAACATGTCTTTGCCCGTTTATGGGAATTTAGGTCGGAACTACATGTAGGAATCAGCCTTAAAAACTATCTGTTCACTATGACGAAAAATCATGTCTTAAATCTGATTCGTAATGAGAATAGTGCAATCAGTAAGAACTATGAGATAGCACAATCGGCGCCTGTCTACGAAGATAATCTGATAGAAAATCTGGAGAAGAAAGAATTGATGGCCTCTTTTTATAAAGCGGTAGATATGCTTCCGCCACAGAAACGCAGTATTTGTTTGATGAAAGTGAAAGAGGAACTAACGAATCAGGAAATAGCCGAACGGATGAATCTGTCTGTTAATACAGTCAAAACGCATTATACGGAAGCATTGAAAATGCTACGTATTCATTTAAGTAAAATGCTAATAATTGTTACTTTTGTCACACTAATGACATATTTGAGTGTCCACAATTTAAGATAAAAAGAGAATGAATCGACCCACTGATAAACAAATAGAAGAAGTGCTTGCCGGAGTTGCTACGCCGGAGGATGCAAAATTTGTGGCGGAATGGTTTGCCACAGAAGAAGGGAACACTTATCTGGATGCTGTGATGACCCGGGAGGCGGAATGTTTAAATGCCGAAACGGCAGAAATATATGTGGACCATATTATACCTTCAGAAAAGATGTACTATCAGATCCAAAAGAACATATCACGTAAACAAATCAAACGTATCTGCTTCCGTGTGGCTGCAATCTTGATTCCCGTTATTTTCCTGATAGGTCTTTATTTACAGATCAATTCCCGGGTGGATTTATTCGGTACTACGGAATATGAGGAAATTCGTGTTGCCAAAGGGGAGCGGATACAGATGATGTTTCAAGACGGGACACGAGTTTATATCAATTCGGATTCCTGGTTGAAGTATCCTAAAAAGTTCGGATTGAGTAAACGGGAAGTTTTTCTGGTGGGAGAAGCCTATTTCGTGGTAGCCAAGAATAAAAAACGTCCGTTTATTGTTAATCTGAACGGACCTTCGGTTCATGTTTTGGGAACTTCTTTCGACGTGCAAGCTTACCCCGAAAACAAAGATATTGTGATCTGTCTGGATGAAGGCCATGTAAACCTGACTCTCTCCTCTGCAAAAGAATATCCGTTACTACCAGGCGAAAAGCTGATCTATAATAAAGAAAGTGACCGATGTCAAATCATCAAGAACAATTATTCAAAGCAAGTCTCGATGTGGAAGGACAATGTGATTTCTTTTAAAGATACTCCTATGACAGAAGTAATCAAGGTATTGAACCGATGGTACAATGTAAACTTTAAGATAGAGGATGAGCAGGCATCGAAATATGTATATACTTTAACCTCGGATAATACAATACTGGAAAAAGTGCTTCAGGATTTGGAAAAGATAGCGCCGGTAAGATTTGAATATGATGAAGTTCGGAAAGAAGTGACAGTCCGAATGAAACAGGACGGAAAGAAGTAAGAATATACTGGATAGGATAATAGAATGAGAACAGGCTGTGTATATACGCAGCCTTTACTGTTTTAGAATAAGAATGTTATGAAATAAATTAGGCTTATGCAAAAAAACTCTTTTTTCTCTCACCCGCTTTTTTGACTTGTGTGTCTACTAAACATAAATGAGATTTTAAATCTAAGTTTAACTTTAATCAAAGCAAGTAGTATGAAACACAAAGTTCTGCTCGTATTGTTGCTGGGGATAATCATAAGCGTGTCCGCTTCTGCCCAAAAGGTGACAATGAATCTTAAACAAGTAAAGCTGGAGAAAGTATTCTCTGCTATTACACAGCAAACTGGTCTTACGGTAGCTTATAGCCGTACGATCGTCAATCCGGATCGAATAGTAACGGTAGAAGTAAAGAATCAGGAACTATCCAAAGTTCTGAATGATTTGTTTCTCGGTACTAACGTAAACTATGAGATCGGAAAAACAAAAATTTATTTGAAGGAGAAAGTTACGGATTCTGAACAACAGGCCAGTAATGCGAACAAAAGAAATATATCCGGCCGGGTAGTCGATGAGAAAGGAGAGCCGATTATTGGCGCCAGTGTGATGGTGAAAGGCAGCTCTTTGGGTACAATAACGAATGTAGACGGACGTTATACTTTGGCTAATGTTTCCGAAAGCAGTACGATTACAGTCTCATACATCGGATATATTACGGTCAATTATGCTGCTACCAGCAGAAATCTGTCCCAAGTAGTTCTCCGCGAAGATAGTAAGACACTGGAAGAAGTGGTAGTAGTGGGATATGGTACACAAAAAAAAGTAAACCTGACTGGTGCCGTTGCTATCGTTTCGGGTGACGAATTAACGACTCGTTCTGCTGCCAACTTATCACAGCTTCTGCAAGGTTCTGTACCGAATATGAACGTAAACTTTAGTTCGGGACGTCCCGGACAAGGGGGAAGTTTCAATATTCGTGGTGTCAACTCAATTAGTGCGGATGCGGCACCACTGACTATCATTGATGGAATTGAGGGAGATATAAATAAGGTAAATCCCAATGATGTAGAATCCATCAGTGTTTTGAAGGATGCTTCGGCTGCTGCCGTATATGGTGCCCGTGCTGCTTATGGGGTTATTTTGGTTACAACAAAGAATGGAAAGATAGGTAAGACCAATGTTAGCTACAACGGACGTTTCAGTTTTGGGGAAACGACGACCTCTACGGATTTTGAAACGCGTGGTTATTATTCGGCCGGTATCAATGATATGTTCTATAAGACATATCAAGGGGTTCCTTATACACATTATACCCAGGAGGATTATCACGAATTGTGGATTCGTCGCAATGACAAGGTGGAAGATCCTTCCCGTCCATGGGTAGTAGAAAAGAATGGAGAATATAAATATTACGGTAACTTCGACTGGTATAATTGTTTGTTTGATAATACCCGTCCTACTTGGGAGCATAACTTAACAGTTTCAGGAGGAACTGAAAAGGTGAAGTACATGCTATCAGGTAACTACTACAATCAGAAAGGAATTATCAGAATAGATCCTGACCGCTTTAAGAAATATACGTTCCGTTCGAAAATCATTGCCAATATCACTTCCTGGTTTGAATTAAGTAACAATACTTCCTATTACCATTCTGAATATACCTATCCGGGACTATCGGGAGTGAATGATATTTTCAACAGAGCCGGGCGGCACGCTTTGGCAAGCATTGTACCAATGCATCCAGATGGAACCTTGGTTTATAGAACAGGTCTGACAGATACAGGAGAAGTGGCAGATGGTGTTAGTGCCGTATTATTGAATGGCGGCCACCATAACCGGGATCGTGAATATGAGTTTGTTACTACGTTCGAGGCCGTATTGAAACCCATCAAGCATTTTGAGGTTCGTGCAAATTATAGCTGGGCGCATTACAACCAGCAGAATTTGAATCGTTCCGTAGATGTATTATACTCCAGAAATCCGGGAGAAACAATCACAATGGATAACGGACGTACCAGAGGCAATTATTTATCGGAAATACAAAACAACCAGATACGCCAAACTTTCAACTTATACGGAACGTATGACAATACCTTCGCAAATGTACATTCTGTAAAGGTCATTGTGGGAGGTAACTATGATTATAAGTATTTCAAGAAATTGGGAATGAAACGTAACGGGTTACTCTCTGAATCTCTCGATGATTTTAACCTGGCAAAAGGTGATGATATATCCATAACCGGAGGACAAGAGGAATATGCGATTCTTGGTTTTTTCTATCGTTTGAATTATGGATATAAAGACCGCTATCTATTTGAAGCCAGCGGACGTTATGACGGTAGTTCCCGTTTTCGTCGAGGACATCGTTTCGGTTTCTTCCCGTCATTCTCTGCCGGATGGCGTGTCAGTGAAGAGGCCTTCTTTACACAAGCCAAAAATTATGTAAGCAATCTGAAACTAAGACTGTCTTACGGATCATTGGGAAATCAGAAAACAGTAGGCTATTATGACTATCTGCAACTGATTAATACCGGAGCGGTATTGAACTATGCTTTCGGAGATACTACAAAAGGTGATTATGCCTATGAGTCAGCTCCGAACTCTACCGATTTGACCTGGGAAACTGTAATCACAAAAAATATAGGTTTGGACTTGGGCTTTCTTAATAATCGCTTGAATGTATCTTTTGATGCATATATTCGTGATACCAAAGATATGTTGATGGCAGGAAAGACTTTGCCTGGCGTATATGGTGCCTCTTCTCCCAGAATGAATGTGGCAGACTTGCGTACGAAAGGGTGGGAAGCATCTATTACTTGGGGAGATAGTTTTACCTTGGCAAGCAAGCCTTTCAACTACCGAATAATGGCTGGTATCGGAGATAATACCTCCAAAGTAACGAAATATGATAATCCCAACCGGACGCTGACTGATCCTTACGAAGGACAGCAGTTAGGCGAAATATGGGGATACGTAGTAGATGGATATTTTAAAACGGATGAAGAAGCAAGGAATTATAAAGTGGACCAATCGTTCGTTAACCAGATGATTAATGCGAGTGCACTGGATAACGGTCTCCATGCGGGTGATCTTAAGTTCGTTGATTTAGACGGTAATAATAAGATAGAGCAGACAACATCGGCTAATGACCGGAAGGATATGAAAGTGATCGGCAACTCATTGCCGCGTTATAATTATAACTTAGGAATTTCTGCAGATTGGTATGGCATTGATTTCTCTGTTCTTTTTCAAGGTATCGGTAAACAAAACTGGTATCCCGGTGCTGAAACTTCCATGTTCTGGGGACCTTATTCCCGGCCTTATGCCAGTTTTATTCCGTCTGATTTCATGAGTCAGGTATGGAGTGAAGAAAATTCGAATGCTTATTTTCCACGTCCCAGAGGATATGTGGCACTTGGTAGTAATCGTGAGTTAGCAGTGGTTAATACGAAGTACTTGCAGAATCTGGCTTACTGTCGGTTGAAGAACCTTTCTATAGGCTACACATTGCCGGATAAATGGCTTTCAAAGATCGGTTTCGAGAAGATACGTGTTTACTTTAGCGGTGAAAACTTGCTGACATTCACTAAGCTACATTCCGATTATATTGACCCGGAACAGGCATCAGCAAGCAATAGCTGGAAAACAAGTAAAAGTGATGCGAACATTTATCCCTGGGCAAAGACATACTCTTTTGGTGTAGATATAACGTTTTGACAATAACGAATATAAAGAAGATATAGTATGAAAATCATGAAATATACATTGTGGGCGACTGTTGGTCTGTCGTTATTATTTGCTTCTTGTGAAAGCATACTGGATATAAATCCGAAAGATCGTTTGACGACTAAGGATTATTTTACGAATGAAGAACAATTAAAGTTGTACAGTAATCAGTTCTATTCAAACAACTTCCCGGGCGACGGTGATATTTACAGGGATGATGCCGATATGCTGATCGTATCTCCTTTGAGCGATGAAGTAAGTGGGCAGCGTGTCATTCCGGAAACAGGTGGAGGGTGGAATTGGAGTGCACTGCGTTCGATCAACTTTTTATTGGAGAATCTGGAAAACTGTAAAGACCAGAAAGTACGCAATAAATATGAGGCAGTGGCTCGGTTCTTTCGTGCTTATTTCTATTTCGAAAAGGTAAAACGTTTCGGAGATGTGCCTTGGTATGATAAAGTGTTAGGATCGGATGATGCTGATTTGTATAAAGCCAGAGATTCGCGTGAATTCGTGATGGGAAAGATTATGGAAGATCTCAATTTTGCCATAGAGGTTTTTAAAGAAACCAACCGGACCAAAGAGCTTTATCGTATTACCTGGTGGACTGCCCAAGCATTGAAATCACGTGTAGGGCTATTCGAAGGAACATATCGTAAATATCATGGATTGGGAGATTATGAGAAATATCTGAATGATTGTGTGACTGCATCTAACGAAGTTATGACTGCATCGGGAGGATATTCCTTATATCAGTCCGGTTCTCAATCATACCGTAATTTATTTAAATCGGAGAATGCGATTGATGCGGAAATCATATTGGCAAGGGATTATAATAATGATTTGAACCTGGTTCACAAGGTGCAAGCATTTGAAAATTCGCCGACCTTAGGACGTCCCGGACTCTCTAAAAAGTTGGTAAACTATTATCTAATGAAGAACGGAGCCCGTTTCACCGACCAATCCAACTATGCAGTAATGGAATTCAAGGATGAAATCGTGAATCGCGATCCGCGTTTGGCGCAGACAGTTCGTACTTCCAATATAAATATGAATGTCACCATGACCGGATACCACCTATTGAAATATGCTAATGACAATATGAGTTATACGGGGGATTCAAACAATGATCTTCCTCTATTCAGGTTGGCAGAAGTTTATCTGAACTATGCCGAAGCAAAGGCTGAATTAGGCACGTTGACACAAACTGATATTGACAATACAGTAAACAGACTGCGAACACGTGCAGGAGTAACAGGGAAACTGAATATGAACGCAGCAAACCTAGATCCGGACCCTTACATGTGTGATCCAAAGACTGGTTACGTGAATGTCACAGGAGATAATAAGGGAGTGATTCTGGAAATTCGACGGGAACGTGGTATAGAACTGGTTATGGAAGGTTTCCGCTATTATGACCTGATGCGCTGGAAAGAGGGACAATGCATTGCCCAATCTTTTCAAGGATTTTATATTCCTGCCACAGCTATCAACAAAGCGTATGATATCGACGGAGACGGAACAAATGATGTCTGTTTCTATACAACATCTTCACAACCCAATGTAGGAAGCGTGACGTATGTGAAACTAGCATCTGATGGAAGCGGCACCTCATTGTCAGAAGGTAATTATGGTAATTTGCTGTGTTATAGTTGGATAGACCGTACTTGGAATGAAAACCGAGATTATCTGTATCCGGTACCAAGACAGGAAATAACACTATCTGACGGTGTCGTAACCCAGAATCCGGGATGGAATGAATAAAAAGTATGAAAAAGATAAATGATAAATTATGAAAAAGATAATAATATATACACTGATTTCCTTCATATTCTCTGCTTTTGCCAGCAGTTGTGAAAATAATAAAGACAATTCATTGTTCTATCCCGATTTTACATGGGATACAGGAGATGATGAGGAAGATGAAGATCCTATGACAGAAACTTCCATGCGAGTGGCAACTTACAATTTACTGGTAGAAACCGGTGCAGGATGGACTAACCGTCGTGAACGCGTGGCACAATTAATCAAAGACTATGACTTTGATATCTGTGGATTTGAGGAAGCAAGCTGGGAACAACGTTCTTATTTAGGAACGCAGCTTTCAAATGATTATGAAATTCTAGCTTATGGACGCGACACCGGAAATGATGATAATAAAGCAGGAGAGATGAGTGGTATCTTATATAAAAAAGGCCGTTACACATTAGTAGATAAAGGCCGTTTCTGGTTTTCCGAAACTCCGGAGATTCCTTCCAGCGGATGGGATGAGACCAACTTCAAACGTTTCTGTGTATGGGGTAAATTTAAGGATAATAAAACCCAAAAGGAATTCTTCCTTTTCGAAACACATATGCCTTTGGCCGATAATGCCAGAAAAAATGCGTGCCAAATGCTGGTAGATGCAGTTTCCGATAAGATAAAGGACAATACTCCTGCATTTTGCACCGGTGACTTTAATGCTACTCCAGATGCTCCTGAAATAGCCACTACGATTTGTCAAAGCGGCATACTGAAGGATTCGTATCGGGAAGCAGCTGTTCAACATGGAGCTCTCTTCACATTCCCTTCCAAAAAAACTAGAATCGACTTTATTTTTGTGAAACATGCTACAGTTCTTTCTACCCGCACTATTGTGAGTTCTTTATCCGATCATTATCCTTTGGTGATTGTTGTGGAAATCTAAAACAAAAAATGACGATTATGAAAAACAATTTTTATTATATAAGTGTGATCTCGGTAATGAGATGCTGGACCATTTTATTGATGGCTATTGTGTCTTTCTCGTGTTCTGATTTTAATCCGATGGATTCATATAGCCGTATTCCGCCGGATAGGAACACAGACATAGATGACGGAGATGAGGGCGATGGAGCAGGAGGTCTTTTCGAAAAAGGGTATGGCACGGTGAATAAACCTTATCTCATTATGGATGTGATGCAGATTCAGAATATGAGTGAAGTGTTAGTGAAAGGAAAGATGATTTATTTCCAGTTGGGAGCTGACATCGATATGAAGTCTGTATCTAATTGGGACCCGTTGAACCCTGATGGCGATCTCTATATTCATTTTGATGGGAATAATCATATTGTAAAAAATTTTACTTGTACGGATAAGAGCTATGCTAGTTTCTTCGGTATTTTAGCCGGAGTGTGTAAAAATGTAGGTTTTTATAATGCACATATAGAATCTGCTGTCAACAGTGGGGCAGGGGTCATCGGTGGTTACATCGGTGTGAAAGCTCCGAATGCTGTAGAGAAGACAGGACAGGTGGAAAACTGCTATGTCTCTGGAAGCGTGAAGGGAAAATATGCCGGTGGAATAGCTTCACGTATGGGAAGACCGTATGGAGGACAGATTTGTTACATCAAAAACTGTTATTCCACTGCAGAAGTAATATCAACGGGAGATGAGTGTGGAGGAATTGTCGGTTCTATGTATGAAAATAGTGAAGTGTCATACTGCTATTCTACGGGAGTATTGATAGGGTCCAATTCTGTGGGAGGCATTGCCGCTCTCCCTTCCGAAGGAGCTAAAATAACTGCTTGTGTGGCTTGGAACTGGAAAATAACCGGGCCTGCTGCCAGATCGGGACGTATTAGTGGCATGCTATCGCAAGGTGAAAGCGGACATCAAGCAGACCCTGTTGCATCTGAATGTTATGCATGGGAAGATATGATTTGCTCCGGATTTACTCCGGAAGATAATGCCGGTAGTATTTCGACCGGGCAATATAATGGAGTAGGTGAGAACACGCAGAATTTACAGAATAGCATTGCTAATTGGGGAACTCCATGGTATAATGTAGGAAATATAGATATGGGATTCCCAATTTTGGAATGGCAGTTTGATAGAGAAGATTATGCAAATTATGGTGGGCATGATAACGAACCTGAAGGAGATTTTGCTAATGGAGACGGAACTCAAAACAACCCTTATGTGATTGCTAATGCTACTCATATTCAGAATATGAGTAAAGCTCTTATAGAAAAACAAACTATCTATTTTGTATTAAGCGCAGATATTGATATGCAGGGAATCAGTTGGCAACCTTTGAATGACGCAAATGGTTATCACAAATGGATTGATTTTGACGGACGCAACCACGTGATTAAAAATCTGACTTGTGAATCGGGTACATATAGAAGTTTTTTCGGGGTATTGTGCGGAGAATGTAGAAATGTAGGATTTGTAGATGCAAATGTATTTTCTCCCGATACTGGTATTGGCATTATTGCCGGTTATGTTGGATTAGCTGCCGGTGCGGAAAATTACACAGGAAAGGTTATAAACTGCTATACTTCCGGAGTACTGAAAGGGTCGGGTGCAGCAGGTGGAATTGGTGGTGTATTAGGTGGTTCGGGATATATCAAGAATTGTTATTCCAGTGCTACCGTTATTGATCAGATTACCAATAATACAGGCAAGGCCGGTGGAATCATCGGAAGGGTGAATGGTAATGCTAATGGAAGCAGTATTGAAAACTGTTATACTAGTGGCGATATCAGTGCTATAGGTGGAGGAAATGTCGGAGGTATAATAGGCAAAGTCGATAATGGCAAGCTCGTCGTTAAGAATTGTATTGCTTGGAATAGTACATTGACTAGCACTGATAAAACAAAGGTGGGACGTATAGTAGGAGGTACTGCCAATACTACTTATGAGAACTGTTATGCTCATGAGGGTATAATTCTGAAAGCAGGAGAGACTACATTTACTGTTTCGGATGAGACATCACCATCTGGTAGTTCTTTCCAGGGAGTCGCTAAGTCTGCTAACGAACTGAAAGGTACCGTCATAAACTGGGATTCTTCTCTTTGGAAAGAAGGTAGTAATGGTTATCCAGTATTTAAATGGAGTAAATAAACAAAGTAATAAATGAAAAACAAATGAAGTTGTAAAGGTCGTTTATTGTTTTAAATGTATAGATATATTTGTGTCTATCTCATCAATACTATTTCTATCTTTGCACTATTTTCTTTTTCTTATACAAGACGCTAATAAACTCATGAGACGTTTATAATAAAAAGTAAAACAGTTTATTATAAACGTCTCATATATTTATAATAAACGGCATTCACGGCGATTCGGTAAATGATACCGAATATATTAAACAAAACGGGGTGAAATCTTTGCAGATTCCACCCCGTTTCTATTCTTTCCGACACATATTTATATGTCTGAATATTCTCTTTATGTCCTTATTTTTGTATGTATCATTTTTGTTGTTAGCTAATTGGTTATTGCAAATATACAAAATTAAAAGAGCAAAGTCAATAGCTTTTTAAAATTAGGGGAATAAAAAGACCACAAAGTAAAAGTGATAGTGTCATTGGAATATTGATTAAAGGATAAAGTTTCAAAAACAACCAATTTATAGATTTTATTTCACAATTATTCGTAGGAATAAAAAGATTCCTCTATCTTTACATTGTAATCATGATAATTCATTTAGTATGAAAAAGTATGATATTTATTTCTGTTATTCACGGAAGGATTCCTCTATTGTTCAAGTATTTGCAGACAGACTAAACAAAGAGGGATTGACCTTATTTTATGACGTAAATAATTTAGCGACAGGAGATATCTTTGCTGATACTATCACAGATGCTATTCGCAATTGTAAAGTGCTCTTGTATTTTCACAGCGAAAATACGGTGCAATCTAACTGGATTGTAAAAGAGATCACGTTTGCTTTGGATTGCAGGTGTAAGATTGTGCCAATTAACATAGGGAATCATAGAAGTGATGATAGTTCTATCAGACGCTTGCTTTTCAATCGTCATTGGTTAGAATTTGACTCCCATGCTCTTGATGGAAAAGAACAATTTGAGAAGGTTATATATAATATTCTTCGCAGTGGACTGTTCTCTAATTTTCCGGAATCTTCTATTGGTGGTATACAACAACCTGTGCCAATTTCCCCTATTATGCCTCAAGAGGATGAGAGAGAACAGGCTTCTCCAATATCTCCTACAAAAAGTTCGGGTGGGAAAAAAGTTTTGTGGATTTTCTTGTTCATTGCACTTGTATTTGTTGTAGGAGGATGGTTTATTAATATGGTCAATTGTTGGCTATTGATATTAGGTGTACTATCTATACTAATCATTATCATAGTCTATTATAAAAAGTCAAGACTATATATCATTCGGCTCCATAATACCGAACGTAAACATAGAGTAAAAGTTTGCATAGACGGAAAGAAGGAAGCAGAGATTGCGCCAAGTGATGTTATACGAATAAAGCGTAGAAAAGGCGAATATGTTTTATCTATGCAGATAGAAAATGATGATGATAAATTTGTTTGTATTAACCAGAAATTTGATAAAGTACACCATAACGAAATTATTCCCATTGTCTTTAGCCAAATAAAGAAAGTCGCAGCCGATGATGAGGGAGTCAATAAATTAGATTTCATTAAATATCGGTGTTTCATTGGAGGATCTACAGCTATTACGAATGAGCGAAATGCAACGCGTGCAGTGTTAAGCATCCTTTACAATCAGTATGAAAAATATAATTTTTTCATAACCTCCCATACGTTTGAGGATTTTAGAAACAAGCATAAAATTGATGGGCATCAGTATGAATATGATGAGTTCATCAGAGAAAAAGCAGATTGTACCATCTTTATTATCTGTAAACATGTGGGAGAGAAAACATTGAATGAATATAAGCTTGCTGTAGAGACTTATGAAAGTACTAAAGAGAAACGTCCTGCTATTTTTGTGTATAATGATATTTCAGACATAGAAGACAAAGATGGGAATTTAGTAGCTGGAGATGAGAGTGTTGCCAAATTTCATCAGTTGGTTGATAGCAAACGGGCTTATTGGAGAGATTATAGGGATATTGATATGCTGATGCTCCAGATTAAAGATGATGTAAGCGCAGAATTGGCTGATGTGTTGGAAATGCGTCCTCAATTAAGAAAGAAAAATGCATACTTATAATTCGGGAACTTAATAAAATGTTTGTTATAATGTAAAAGTAAAAATTGATTCCGGACGATGAAAATATTCTTAAGTTATGGACATGATTCAAATGTTCCTTTAATAAAAAAAATAAAAGAGTACCTGTCAAAAGATGATAACGGAAAGTTGCGACATGATGTTTGGATTGACACATCAGAAATAAAGGCTGGAAAAAATTGGCGGAACTGTATAACAGAGGGAATTATGAGTAGCGATGTTGTTCTTGCAGGTTTATCAAAACATTCTACTCGAAATCCGGGGGTGTGTCGTGACGAAATTAATATTTCCATTGGAGTAAAAGGAGGGAACATCAAAACTATCCTATTGGAACCTGTAGATGTTGTTGCACCACCAGCAATGCTCTCTCATATCCAGTGGCTTGATATGAGCGATTGGAAAGAGCATATTAATGAAGGGTTTGATAGTATCTATTTTCAAAAGAAATTTAGAGAGATAGTAGAACTTGTAGAAACACCAGAAAACGAACGTTTTAATGGTGAAATAACAAAACTGAAAGAAGTATTTGAACCAATTTCTTCTATCGGTCGTATTAAATCTTTGACACAAAAGGAAATGTATGGTCGTAAGTGGTTGTATGATAAGATTAGAGAATGGGATAAGATTCCTGAACAACGCATCTTTTGGATAATGGCAGGTCCAGGTTTCGGCAAAAGTATGTTTGCTGCCAACTTGCATCTACAATATAATGCTCATATTCCTGCTGTTCAATTTGTGGAATGGGGGAAACCAGATCATTCAAATCCTTGTTGCATTTTGAAGAACCTTGCTTTTCAATTGGCTGTTAGATTTCCTGAATACAGAAAGTTTGTGCTTCAACTTCCTGAAGTCGTAGACAATAAACTTTGTAATAAGAATGAACATGAATTGTTTGACCTTTTATTTTGTGAAAGCACTTGGTTGAAGATTGATGGGAGTCAGGAAAATATATGGATTTTAATAGATGCCCTCGATGAAGCTAACGATGAATATGATAATAAAATAGCGCAAACACTTGCCAGACACATCAATCGTATGCCCCATTGGATTCGTTTTATTATAACGAGTAGGAATGATAGTAAAGTAAGACTTCCATTACAACAGTATAATCCGCAAGTTCTTGATTTGGATAGGTTCATTACAAATAAAAATAAAGAAGATATGATTGAATTCTTAAAGGGAGAATTATCAGACTTCAGTCCGACAGTAGAACAATGTCTCAAAATTGTCGAAAAGAGTGAAGGTGTTTTTCTTTATCTTCAATTAACCACAGAAGAGTTAAATAAAGGACTATATTCATTGGACAAATTGGAAGATTTGCCTAATGGTATAAATGATTACTATTATAATTTGTTTACTAGAATATTTCAAAAAAATCATCAGTTCTATCAGGAACAAGTGGTTCCTGTATTACAAATTATCTTGTCGTCCACGCAGGCGATGGATGTTCAACTTCTACAATTTTGTTCTGATTTAGAGTCAGAAACTAATTTTTATAAAGTATTGGACAGTCTGGAACATATATTGAGGATCCAAGAGGGTAGGTATGTGTTTTTTCACAATTCTATTCAAAATTGGTTAACGGATCATTCTAAATCAGGTCAATTCTTTATATCTAAGAATGATGGTAAGAGAAAGATATCATGTAAATTTGTAGATTGGCTGGGGGCAGGTAATGCGGCATTAGACAAATCTTGGGAGAATTATAAATATGGTTTTGAAGATTGTTTACAATACAATATAACCTTACCATATCGTATTCCTAAAGAAAGAGCTATAATTTTGTTGACGACAACATGTCCTAGTGGTTCATATGGCCTTGGTGGAATACTTAGATTTTATGATGAATGTATGACATCTATTCATTTGTATATAGATAGATTATTAGAACAGCATAACGACGATTTCTTATTATCCTTTTTTATTAGCTTATTTGAAGCAACAAAAGATTTATATATTGAAATAGGTATTGTCTCAAAGGTAACAAGAACTTTTGGGTATAGTGAAGTACCTATTAATAGGGAAGCTATATGGAAGGCTGTTAAATATTCAGCATTTATCGGTGCCATGGGAAAGCATATCGCAAATTCTACTATATTATGTCCATATAAAACATATGCTATTATTACGCAAATAATAGCAGTCCTTGCGTTCTATGATAGAAGAGTCGGGGAGATACATTCTGGGTCTTTAAGCGATCTTGGGGATTTTACTGCATATGAATTGGATGAAGTAGTCTCTTTATTAAAACAAAACAAGACTTCTTCTGTATCAGAAAGAGTACATTATGATGATGGAGAACTTTATACCAACGCTTTAGTCCAACTAAATCCGTCACTGTACCCCAATCATATGAATTATTGACAGAATCAAACGAAGTAAGTTGCAGCATTTGAATTTTCAGGAGATCATTATGTCGAATGCAGAAGGTTCTTCTTGGTATATCAGAAAGGAAAACATTTAGAAACATCGGCGAATCCTGTTCATTTGTGCCGTTGTGGGCAGTCGTTCAACAAACCTTTCTGCAACGGGACACATGCCAGTATGCATTTCTGTGATAATATTCCGCTGGAAAAAATACAAAGAGAGTACTAAAAGAGAATCGGCTACAGGATCCTACAGCCGATTCCTGTTGGAGGTTATTCATTATTATTAGTACTAACCATCATTAATTGAATATCCCCTTTCACATATAGTCAGTCTAGTCAGCAGCGTGGTACGGATGTGTAAACCAGAAGCAGGAGCCTACTCCTTCGGTTGAATCCACGCCAATTTCTCCTCCCATTTGAGAAACGATACTTTTGCAAATAGAAAGTCCTAAACCTGTACCCTGAACAAAAGTATTCAGTTTCACAAAACGTTCAAATACGCTCTTTTGCTTTTCTTCCGGTATTCCCATTCCTGTGTCGTGCACATAGAATTTTATTTTCTGATGGGATATTTGTTCGTAGCCAAGGGTGATAGTGCCTTGCCGGGTGAACTTTAATGCATTATTTATAAAGTTACTGATTACTTGGGTGAATCTATTCTTATCTGTGTAGATATAACATTCCGGCAGTATCTCCTCAAAAATCAGTTCAACGCCTTTACCCACTTTCATATCCATTGATTTGATGATTTCAGAACAAGTCTCGTTTACATCTACATTGGTATATACAAAATTAAATGTTCCGGCTTCAATTTTCGAAAGATCGAGAATGTCCGATATCAGTTGCAAAAGAAGTTCATTATTCTCTTGCACGATTTTGATATATTCCTGCCGTTCGCTTCTGCTGTCCGTTTCAGCCAACAAGCTGGAAAAACCGACAATAGCATTGAGAGGAGTACGGATCTCATGACTCATATTGGCTAGGAAAGCCGACTTCAGGCGATCCAGTTCTTCTGCTTTATCGCGAGCAATAATCAATTTCTGTTCAGTCTCTTTCAAAGGCGTGATGTCGTAATTGATACATAGCATCTCAATAACGCCGTCTTGCGGACGATAATCTCTGACCATTACATTAATACTGGTCCATGTATATTTACCATTTTCCCTGCAGACACGAACTTCTTTGCGCAAACTGGTTGCTTTTCCTTCTTTCACTTCGCGCACAAAGTTCTTCAGAACCGCCTGATCTTCAGGAACCACATGAGCATATACTCCGATAACCTCCGGCATAGGAATACCTTCCTTTTCTCCCAAATTCCTGTACCATGTATCCTGGGCATACCCGTCTCTTGTCAGTACATTGAAATGGGCAAACCCTACCTTGGCATAATCACCGATCAGAAGAAACAGATTCTCAAATTCCTGTATCTTAGTGTATGCATTGGTTGTCTCTGTCGTATCTATATTGATAAACAGATAGTTGATAAATCGGTTTTGAGAATCATAGAGAGCGGTAACTTTAGTAGTAAGATTGATAATCCCTTCCCTCTCGCTTTCTACATACTGATTTATTTTTGAGAAATCATAATTAATGGAGAAATTTACATCTTCTTTGGCTTTCAACTTTTCTTTCACCTCTGTGGGGATATTAGGATTGTCAAACAAGTTAATTCCTAGTGCCTCATTCTTGTCAGATAAACCAAATATTTCAAGTTCTTTATCATTGATGTCTACCAGATAGCCATCTTTATCATAAAGTTCGACACCTGCCGGAAGATTCTTGTAGATGTTTCTCAATATCTTTTCGCTGTTGTCCAAAGCAATACGATCTTCTTGGGCCTGCAACTCCGATTTTCGTAATTCGATGCAAATACTGATAATATTAGCGAGAGAAGAGAAGCATTGATAATCCACATTGCTCCAGTTGCGTTGTGTTTTTACCATATCAATTCCCATGTAACCCCATATTTCCTCTTTAGATATTAAAGGAACTACCATCAGTGATTTAATATCCTGCATTTCTAATGTACGGCGATATTCTTCTGCTTCTTCAGGCATATCATCCAGTGTGTTCAGAATAATTGCTCTTCTTTCGCCTATCTGATGATTCCACCAGGTAGATGGGTCCCAAGGGATATTACTTAAAAAATCCTGCTCTTTGGAGATGCCTTCGGCTGTGGCTTCATAAGTACAGTCCTGACGTTGTTCTTTTCTGTTTATTTCGAAGATATAAATACGGTCACCTTGAAACTGTTTGAGGAGATCTCCTAATGTCTCATTTATCACTTGAGTCACATCATCACATTGCAGAAACGCAAGCAATGAATATGAAATATTATTCTGCTGATAGAGTAAACTGCTGACTTGAAGAAAATCAATGTTTCCATTTGAATTATCGATAGGTCTGTCAATATATTGCAGAAAGCCGGTCATGTTCCTGTATCCCTCTTTATCAGGTTTCTGGAAACTGATTTTGGAGTACACCCAGATTTCCCCGTCTTTTGCCCGGATAGGAAACATTTGCTCGTAAGTCTGTAAATTGGATAAGGACAGATATTCGTTTTTAAGACGCAACCGATGGTCTTCACATATTCTTTGGTGGAACTCGGTGAAACTAATGCGATTACCTTCAAGGCCGAGTAAGTCTACAATAAAGTCGGAACAAATATATTCCTGATTCTTCAAATCTGACTCCCACCATCCCATTTTGGCCATTTGTGCTATCTGAACGTATTTTTCATAGTCATAATTTGTTTGTTCTTTCATATTGTTTGCTCTTGTTTTCTGTTTTATATTCTATAGACATTAGCCAACAAAGATAAGCATAACTTTTAAATAATGAGGCGTTTGTGTATCACCGCGGGAGGAAAATGAAAGTCTGGTGCCGAAAAGTGGAAAAAGAGACGAATGAGTACAAACAAGGGATTATTTCGTCTTCTTCTTAGTTAAGAAGTGAATTATATAATCTATAATATATATCAGAAGAATGAAAAATATCAGATTATTCATGTTTGCGGCATGCACACTTTTTTTAGCAGCGTGTGGCAGGCAAACCGTGAAGATTATGACTCCGCCGGATGCGTCAAATCGTGTTTTGTTTGGTGCGGAGCAGTTACAGGCTACCTTGGATAAAGCCGGTTATCAGGTAATGATGCAGCAGGGAGATACTACATTCTCCGATCCCGAAATCAAAACAATCTTGCTGACGGAAGTGAATGACACGACACTCAAGAAAGAAGGTTTTCACATTACGACGACCGGCAATCTGACCAGAGTGTCCGGCAGGGATGGGAGTGGCGTCATTTACGGATGTCGCGAACTGATAGACCGTGTGAATGACTCGGATGGTCGGTTGAATTTCCCGGAAGAATTAAAGGACGGTCCTGAAATGGTATTGCGTGGAGCTTGTGTAGGATTACAGAAGATGACCTACCTGCCGGGACATGGTGTATATGAATATCCGTATACTCCGGAAAGTTTCCCTTGGTTTTATGATAAAGAACAGTGGATTAAATATTTGGATATGCTGGTTGCCAATCGCATGAATTCATTGTATCTCTGGAATGGACATCCGTTTGCTTCTTTGGTGAAACTGGAAGATTATCCGTTTGCACTGGAAGTAGATGAAGAAACATTCAAAAAGAATGAAGAAATGTTCTCTTTCCTCACAGAAGAAGCGGACAAGCGCGGTATCTTTGTGATACAGATGTTTTATAATATTATTCTTTCCAAACCTTTTGCTGAACATTACGGGCTGAAAACACAGGATCGTAATCGTCCTATTACTCCTTTGATTGCCGATTATACACGCAAGAGTATTGCCGCTTTCATAGAAAAATATCCCAATGTAGGACTACTTGTTTGCCTGGGTGAAGCGATGTGTACGGTAGAGGATGATGTGGAATGGTTTACAAAAACAATTATTCCCGGAGTGAAAGACGGATTACAGGCATTGGGACGTACGGATGAACCGCCTCTTTTGTTGCGTGCACACGACACGGACTGTAAACTGGTGATGGATGCTGCATTGCCGCTTTATAAGAATCTTTATACGATGCATAAATATAATGGTGAATCGTTGACAACTTACGAACCTCGTGGCCCCTGGTCGAAAATACATACGGATTTGAGTTCATTGGGTTCCATCCATATCAGTAACGTACATATCCTGGCCAATCTGGAACCATTCCGCTGGGGATCTCCGGATTTCGTACAGAAAGCGGTAACTGCCATGCATAATGTACACGGTGCCAATGCACTGCATCTTTATCCGCAGGCTTCTTATTGGGATTGGCCCTATACGGCTGATAAATTGCCGAACAACGAACGTGAGTTCCAATTGGATCGTGACTGGATTTGGTATCAGACATGGGGACGTTATGCATGGAATTGCCATCGCGATCGTACAGATGAGATGGGCTACTGGAACCATCAGTTAGGGAAGTTCTATGGAACATCTGACGAGAATGCAAGCAATATCCGCGTAGCTTATGAAGAAAGTGGTGAGATTGCTCCAAAGCTATTACGTCGTTTCGGTATCACAGAGGGAAATCGCCAGACATTATTGCTGGGTATGTTTATGAGCCAACTTGTCAATCCATATAAATATACCATCTATCCGGGATTCTATGAAAGTTGCGGACCGGAAGGGGAGAAGCTGATAGAATATGTAGAGAAAGAATGGAAAAAGCAACCTCATGTAGGTGAAATGCCTTTGGATATTGTTGCTCAAGTAATAGAGCACGGGGATAAGGCAGTAGCGGCTATTGATAAGGCGGCTGCCTCCGTATCTTCAAATAAGGACGAATTTGCCCGTTTACAAAATGATATGCATTGTTATCGTGAATTTGCGTATGCGTTCAACCTAAAAGTGAAAGCCGCCAAGCTGGTATTGGATTATCAATGGGGCAAAGACATCAAAAACCTTGAAGAAGCTATTCCTTTGATGGAACAAAGCCTGGAGCATTATCGTAAATTGGTGGAATTGACAGACGAACATTATTTGTATGCCAACAGTATGCAGACAGCTCAACGTCGTATTCCTATCGGTGGAGATGATGGAAAGAATAAGACTTGGAAAGAATTGCTGGTACACTACGAAAAAGAATTGGAGAACTTCAAAGCTAATCTCGCCCTGTTGAAAGAAAAACAGAATGGAAATGCGGTGGCTGAAACTGTAGAGATTGCTGCCTGGGCTCCTGCAAACGTAAAACTGATCTCTAATTATCCGGCAGTGAAAGTGGAGGAGGGTACTTCTTTATTTGTCGATCTTCCGGGTAAGATAGAAGCAGTAGCTCCTGAATTGAAAGGAATGAAAGCGCTTCGTTTCAATGGAAACGAGCAGAGAGAGAAAGGCACGAGTATCACTTTCGAAACAGATGCTCCGGTGAAATTATTAGTAGCCTATTTCAAAGATGACCAGAAAAAGTATGCAAAGGCTCCGAAACTGGAAATCGATGCATCAGCCAATGATTACGGTCAGGCGGAACCTGTGTTGACGAATGCTGTCCGTATCAACGGAATGCCTTTGGCAAATGTACATGCATATAGTTTTCCGGCCGGAAAGCATACGCTGATGTTACCCAAAGGTTATCTGCAAGTGCTAGGATTTACTGCTGCAGAGATGAAGGTGCGTAATGCCGGACTTGCCGGGGATGAAGAAACAATGGATTGGTTATTTTACTAATCTCATTAGATTATAGATGAAAAATATTATGAAGAAGTTATTGCTGGCTGTTTTTAGTATAACCACAACTTTCTCTCTGTATGCGCGACGCGAAGTTCCGCAGGAACGGATGGAGCAGATTTATGAAGAGGTGAAGACACCGTATAAGTACGGTCTTGCCATCGCACCGGCAGACAATCATCATAAGATCGATTGCCCTACCGTTTTCCGTCAGGGAGACAAGTGGTTGATGACCTACGTCGTCTATAACGGTAAAAGTGGAACGGACGGACGCGGATACGAGACATGGATAGCGGAAAGCGACAATTTGCTTGAATGGCGTACTTTGGGACGAATTCTTTCTTATCGGGATGGAAAATGGGACTGTAACCAGCGTGGCGGCTTTCCTGCATTACCGGATATGGAATGGGGTGGAAGCTATGAACTTCAAACTTATAAAGGCCGCCATTGGATGACGTATATCGGTGGCGAAGGCGCCGGCTACGAAGCAGTGAAAGCTCCGCTTTACATCGGACTGGCATCAACAAAAGGAGATATTTCCACTGCCCACGAATGGGAATCTCTAGACAAACCGATCTTGAGCATCCATGATAAAGATGCCCAATGGTGGGAGAAACTGACTCAATATAAGAGTACCGTTTATTGGGATAAGGATAAAACGTTGGGCGCTCCGTTTGTAATGTATTACAATGCAGGTGGTCGTCATCCAGAAACAGATTTAAAAGGAGAACGTGTCGGCATCGCTCTTTCCAAGGATATGAAGACCTGGAAACGTTATCCGGGAAATCCGGTCTTTGCACATGAAGCGGATGGAACGATTACGGGAGATGCACATATCCAGAAGATGGGAGATGTGTATGTGATGTTCTATTTCTCTGCTTTTGAACCTTCGCGTAAATATAAGGCATTCAATACGTTTGCCGCCAGCTATGATTTGGTGAACTGGACTGACTGGAAAGGAGCCGACCTGGTCATCCCTTCCAAGAACTACGATGAATTGTTTGCTCATAAGAGTTATGTGGTAAAGCATGATGGAGTGGTTTATCATTTCTATTGTGCTGTAAACAACGCAGAGCAACGTGGCATTGCCATCGCTACCAGTAAGCCGATGGGACGTTCGGCGGTTCGCTTTCCGAAACCGGAAATTAAAAATCGTCGGTTAATCACTACATTGAATGAGGATTGGAAGACCTGGATTACAGAGGCTACTCATTTGAAGGGTAGTTTTATGATGCCTGCAAAGACGGTGAATATCCCTCATAATTGGGATGATTATTATGGATACCGCCAGTTGACACATGGAAATATGCATGGAACTGCCATGTATGTGAAAGACTTCACCGCCGATATAAAATCCGGGAAACGATATTTCCTTCGTTTTGATGGAGTAGGTACATACGCTACCATTAAAGTAAACGAAACGGACTTCGGTCGTCACCCTGTTGGACGTACTACATTAACCTTGGACGTTACAGATGCAATGAAGCAGGGAACAAATCGCCTGGAAGTAAAAGCCGAGCATCCGGAAATGATTGCCGATATGCCTTGGGTATGTGGCGGATGTTCGTCGGAATGGGGATTCAGTGAGGGGTCACAGCCCTTCGGTATTTTCCGTCCTGTGGTGCTGGAGGTGACCGATGAAATTCGTATAGAACCTTTTGGTGTACACATCTGGAATGATGAAAAGGCTGCTAACGTATTTGTTGAAACGGAGGTTAAGAATTACGGTAAGGCAACAGAAACGATAGAGTTGGTCAATAAACTAAGCAATGCCGATGGAAAACAAGTTTTCCGTTTGGTGGAGAAAGTAACTTTGGCTCCGGGAGAAATGAAAGTCGTTCGCCAGCAAGCTCCTGTCGAGAAACCTGTTTTGTGGGATACAGAAAATCCATATCTCTATAAACTAGCCAGTATGATTAAACGTGATGCAAAAACTACGGATGAGATTTCAACACCGTTTGGTATCCGTACCATTAGCTGGCCGGTCAAACGGAATGATGGAGACGGACGTTTTTACCTGAACGGAAAACCGGTGTTTATTAATGGGGTATGTGAGTACGAACATCAGTTCGGACAGAGCCATGCATTCAGCAATGAACAGGTGGTTGCAAGAGTAAAACAGATACGTGCGGCCGGGTTTAATGCATTCCGGGATGCTCACCAGCCCCATCATCTCGACTATCAGAAGTATTGGGATGAAGAGGGAATCCTGTTCTGGACACAATTATCTGCTCATGTATGGTATGATACTCCGGAGTTTCGCGAGAACTTCAAAAAGTTACTTCGTCAATGGGTGAAAGAACGTCGCAATTCTCCTTCAGTGGTAATGTGGGGATTACAGAATGAAAGTACTTTACCTCGTGAATTTGCACAGGAATGCAGTGATATTATTCGTGAGATGGACCCGACTGCAAAGACAATGCGTGTCATTACAACTTGTAATGGTGGTGAAGGTACAGACTGGAATGTGATTCAGAATTGGAGCGGTACGTATGGGGGAGATGTGACTAAATATAGTCGGGAACTTTCTCAAGCCAACCAATTATTGAATGGGGAATATGGAGCATGGAGAAGTATTGGTTTGCATACGGAACCGGGAGATTTCCAAGTGAATGGTGTGTGGAGTGAAGACCGTATGTGCCAGTTGATGGAAACCAAAATCCGTTTGGCGGAGCAGGCTAAAGATAGCGTTTGCGGACAGTTTCAGTGGATATACAGCAGCCATGATAATCCCGGACGTCGCCAACCGGATGAAGCATATCGCAAAATAGATAAAGTCGGTCCGTTCAATTACAAAGGATTGGTTACTCCATGGGAAGAACCGTTGGATGTGTATTATATGTATCGTGCCAACTATGTTTCCGCAGCCAAAGATCCGATGGTCTATCTCGTATCCCATACATGGACTGACCGTTTTGAGAAAGGACGTCGCCGTGCTACTATAGAGGCTTACAGTAATTGTGATTCAGTGTTGCTTTACAATGATATGACAAATGAAAAGGCAACCTTCCTCGGACGTAAAAAGAACAATGGAGCGGGCACTCATTTTATGTGGGAAAACCGGGATATTCGTTATAACGTACTTCGTGCTGTGGGATATTATAAAGGTAAACCGGTAGCGGAAGACCTGATTGTGTTTAAAGGTTTGGAACAGGCCCCGAATTTCGAACTTCTTTATCAGGACGATAAAAAAATATTGAAAGGAGAGGCAGGATATAATTATCTATATCGTCTAAATTGCGGAGGAGATGATTATACGGATAGTTTCGGACAGTTGTGGTTGCAGGATAATACGAACTATTCTCATTCATGGGCAGAAAACTTCAAGGATCTGAATCCATATCTTGCCAGCCAACGTACTACCAATGATCCGATTCGTGGCACTCGTGACTGGAAGTTATTCCAACATTTCCGTTTCGGGCGTCATCAGTTGGAATATCGTTTCCCTGTGGCAGATGGAACCTATCGTATTGAACTGTATTTCACAGAACCCTGGCATGGCACAGGCGGAAGTGCTTCTACCGACTGTGAAGGACTGCGTATCTTCGACGTTGCCGTGAATGATTCTGTCGTATTAGACGACTTGGACATCTGGGCAGAAAGTGGTCATGACGGAGTTTGCAAGAAGGTGGTATATACCACAGTGACAGGGGGAATGTTGAGAATTCATTTCCCGGAAGTGAAAGCTGGTCAAGTCTTGATTTCGGGTATCGCTATTGCTTCCACAAATGAGGAACTGAAACCGACGGTATTCCCTGCATCCGATTGGAGTTGGGAAAAGGCAGATAAAGAAGTGATGGAAAAGACTCCAAAAGAGTTGCTTCCTGAAGACAAGAACGCCCGTGTCAGTATATCATACGAAGCGGAAACGGCTACACTAAAAGGTAAATTCAAAAAGAAAGAACATCGTAAACAAATGGGAGTATTCTTTGGTAAGGGAAAAGGGAGCAGTATTGAGTGGAATGTTTCTACCGGACTGGCTCAAGTGTATGCGCTTCGCTTTAAGTATATGAATACTACCGGAAAACCAATGCCTGTCATCATGAAGTTCATAGATTCGAAAGGGGTGGTATTGAAAGAGGATATATTGACCTTCCCCGAGACACCGGATAAATGGAAGATGATGAGCACCACTACCGGAACCTTTATTAATGCCGGACATTATAAAGTCTTACTTTCGGCAGAAAAGATGGATGGGCTCGCTTTTGATGCGTTGGATATTCAATAACCAAATAGAGGTGTGTCAAAACTTCCCTTTCAATTTATAAGAGTTTGGACACACCTCTATTCTATTTCTCTACTTACTAAGTTTTATCCCATTTATTTGCCAGTCGTTTTGGGCTGTTCCTTCCGTGAAATTAAATAATTTTGTTTCGAGAGGTAATGGTTTGAATGTCAGAGAAAATTCGGCTTCTCCACTTTCCGGTAGAAAGAAATGCTCACCGGGAGTAATGCCGTCTGCTTTTTGTAATGTGTATGATGCACCCTTCTCATCTACTAGTTGAATATTCTTACTTACTTGTATCCAATATTTAGGTATATAATATGCATTGAAATGTACGATGGTAGCAGTATCTGTTAGTTCCACCTGCTTAACTTCAAGAATATCGGTATTGGTTGATTCTGACGTCGGATAGTTAACGACTTTAGTGTTTCCTTGTTGGGTAATACTCATCTCGCGCTTTGTCGCATCCAAATATCTACGCATTTTTAATTTCAGACTGCCTTTACCATATCCCGACCACATTTTCATAATCTTTCCTTCCGGTGAAATAAGGACATAATTAGGGATACCATTGACACCATATTTAGCATATAGTCCTGCGCTTTGTTTCAGATCACTCAAATTCTGCCAAGTCATTTCATGTTTTGCCGAGGCTGCCTTCCACCTGCTTTTCGTATCGGAACTTAAACTAATGACAGTAAGACGCTCTTTATATTGTTCCTGAATCTCCTTCATCTCTGGTAAAGCCATGATGCAAGGACCGCAGCCACTACTCCAAAAATCGAGTAATATATATTTTCCTTTGAAATCGGTCAGATGATGAATCTTTCCATCCAAATCGTAAAGTTCGGTATCTGCCATTTCATCTCCCTCTTTCACAACTACAGGCGGAAAGAGATTAACAGTAATTTCCTGTCCTTTTATAGAAGCTTTTTGTGCTTCATTCATTCTATTATACAAAGCCAGCGTTTCATCTTTATAAGAGAAGTTTGGATTGTACTTTACCGACATACTCAATCTATGCAATCTGTCCATCCAGATGTTTGATACAGGAAGTTCTTGCATCAGTTGCATTTCACGTTTGCTGATTAAGGCTGATATACTGTCTTCTTTCGCATGCATAGCTTTACGTTCAGCTTCCGGGGCAGAACGCAGGCTTCTTGCTTTAATAGACAAACGTTGGTATTCATCCCATAAATCACGTGAATTTTCAATAAATCTATTATGTTCTATTTGTTCTTTTACAGGACTGTCTACTTTCCATGTATGTATCAAAGTATTCGTTCCGGTTACTTTTATTCTAGCGTTGGGAGTTGCATAAATCTCCAGGGACATAGAAGGAAAATCATCATTACGGGTACACATCAGGGATAATTTGTCCATACCACTTTCTCCGGCATTTCGCTTGAAGAAGAAGGTTCCGTTTTGTATGCTGTCTAAAGCCACTGTGCTTCCTACATTCCCATCAAGTAAGAAAAGAGAGATGAGAGTCCCGTCTTTTACACCTTCCACTTTGCCTTCAATCGTGTATTCCTGTTGTGCTTGCGCACCCATGTAGCCCATCAAAAGAAGGCTGCCGAATAGTAGTTTTTTCATTATATTCTTATTAAAATTACAAATTACTGCACAAGGTAAAGTTTTTCTTTATAGACTGTTCCAATCATTATTGTTCTTTAATATTTCAATCAAAGAAAAGGGTACAAAATGCCCTTTCGTCCGTCTACTTGATATGAAGAAAAAAGAACGAATGAAAATATATACTTTACTGCTTGGTGTCTTGTTTGTTAGCCCAATACAGGCACAAACAAGACATGATTGGGAGAATCATCATGTTCTTCAGATTAATCGTGAACCGGCAAGAGCCGCTTTTATCCCTTTCTCTATACAGAAAGGAGACTGTTCGATGTCTTTGGATGGAACTTGGAAATTCCGCTGGACTCCTGTTCCCAATGAAAGGGTCCTGAATTTCTATCAGATAAACTTTGATGATAAAAGCTGGACAGATTTTCCTGTTCCGGCAAACTGGGAAGTGAACGGATATGGTACGCCTATTTATGTTTCAGCAGGTTACCCGTTCAAAATAGATCCCCCGCGAGTGATGGGAGAACCCAAAACTGACTATACCACGTATAAAGAACGAAACCCTGTCGGACAATATCGCCGTACATTTGTTTTGCCAGCCGGATGGGAAGCAAACGGGCAGACTTTTCTACGGTTTGAGGGCGTAATGAGTGCCTTTTATGTTTGGATCAATGGCGAACGGGTAGGGTATAGCCAAGGTAGTATGGAACCGAGTGAATTCAACGTCGCGAAGTATCTGAAATCCGGAGAAAATCAGATTTCATTGGAAGTTTACCGATATAGTGACGGTTCCTACTTGGAAGATCAGGATTTCTGGCGTTTTGGAGGAATTCACCGCAGTATTCACCTGATACATACTCCGGACATTCGTATCCGTGATTATGCTATACGTACTCTGCCTGCATCTGCCGGTAATTATAAAGACTTTATTTTGCAGATTGATCCGCAATTCAGTGTGTATAGAGGAATGACCGGTAAAGGTTATATTCTGCAAGGAGTATTAAAAGATGCTTCAGGCAAAGAAATTGTTGCATTGAAAGGCGATGTGGAAGATATACTTGATTTGGAGCATAAAGCAAGCCGGATGAATGAATGGTATCCGCAACGGGGACCTCGTAAAATGGGACGTTTATCAGCCGTTATAAAATCACCGGAAAGATGGACGGCAGAAACGCCCTATCTTTATAAGCTGCACTTAACCTTGCAAAATGAGGAAGGAAAAATATTGGAACGGATAGAACAAGCTGTGGGTTTCCGTTCTGTAGAAATCAAAAAAGGACAACTGTTGGTGAATGGCAGTCCGGTTCGTTTTCGTGGAGTAAATCGCCATGAACATGATCCCCGAACGGCACGTGTCATGAGCGAGGAACGAATGCTTCAGGATATTCTTTTAATGAAGCAGGCGAATATAAATGCAGTACGTACCAGTCATTATCCGAACGTCAGCCGTTGGTATGAGTTATGCGACAGCTTGGGACTGTATGTTATGGACGAAGCAGATATAGAGGAACATGGATTGCGCGGAATATTGGCAAGCACTCCCGACTGGCATGCAGCATTTATGGACCGTGCAGTTCGTATGGCGGAGCGTGATAAGAATTATCCAAGCATCGTCATGTGGAGCATGGGAAACGAGAGTGGTTATGGACCGAACTTCGCCGCTATCTCTGCATGGCTGCATGATTTTGACCCGACTCGTCCTGTACATTATGAAGGAGCACAAGGGGTGGATGGCGATCCTGACCCGAAAACTGTCGATGTTATCAGCCGCTTTTATACCCGGGTGAAACAAGAATACTTGAATCCCGGTATTGCCGAAGGAGAGGATAAAGAACGCGCTGAAAATGCACGTTGGGAACGGTTGCTGGAGATTGCGGAACGCACCAATGACGACCGTCCGGTAATGACAAGTGAATATGCACATTCCATGGGGAATGCATTGGGAAATTTCAAGGAATATTGGGATGAGATATATAGTAATCCCCGTATGCTGGGTGGTTTTATATGGGATTGGGTAGATCAAGGAATCTACAAAACTTTACCCGATGGCCGTACCATGGTGGCTTATGGTGGCGATTTTGGTGATAAACCGAATTTAAAAGCGTTCTGCTTTAATGGATTGCTGATGAGCGAGCGTGAAACCACGCCTAAATATTGGGAAGTAAAGAAAGTGTATGCACCCGTCGAACTAAAAATGGAAAACGGGAAACTGAAAGTGACGAACCGGAATCACCATACCGATTTGTCACAATATCGTTGCCTATGGACTGTGTCAATCGATGGAAAGCAGAAAGAGCAGGGAGAAATTACCTTACCGGAAATAGCTCCCGGAGGGAGTCAGACGATAGATTTGCCGACTTTCCGCTCATTGAAAGGCTCCGGTTCTTTGAGTAATCAAACAAAGAGAGGTCAAGGGAAAGCTCTGTCTGATTGCCAGCTAAAAGTAAGCATCGTTTTGAAATCGGATGCCCTTTGGGCAAAAGCGGGGCATGAAGTGACTTGGGAGCAATTCTGCTTGCAGAAAGGAGATTTGATCTCTACTGATCTAGTCAATAAAGGAACACTTCAAGTGAAAGAGGATAATCAGTCCTTATTGATTAGCGGACGCGGTTTTTCCGTTCAGTGGGAAAAGAAAATGAACGGAAGCATGACTTCCCTTATATATAATGGCAAAGAGATGTTGGCTCATTTAGATGATTTTCCTGTTCAACCCGTCACTCAAGTTTTCCGTGCTCCGACAGACAATGACAAGAGTTTCGGGAATTGGCTGGCTAAAGACTGGAAATTGCATGCAATGGATAGTCCGCAGATAAATTTAGAATCTTTCAACCATGAAGTACGTGCAGACGGGGCGGTAATTGTACGGATTCAAACAAGCAATTTATATAAAGAAGGAAAAGTGACAACAACTTCTGTTTACACTGTTTCTTCAGATGGAACGATTGATTTAAAGACGACTTTCCTACCACAAGGAGTTCTTCCCGAAATCCCCCGTTTAGGAATCGCATTCTGTCTGGCACCTGCTTACAATACATTTACCTGGTATGGCAGAGGACCGCAGGACAATTATCCTGACCGCAAAACATCTGCTGCTATAGGGCTTTGGAAAGGAAATGTGGCGGAACAATATGTGCATTATCCCCGTCCGCAAGATAGTGGAAATAAAGAAGAAGTACACTATCTTACCCTAACTGACAAACAGAATAAAGGTATTCGTGTTGATGCGGTAGAAAACGTGTTTTCCGCATCTGCTTTGCACTATACTGTGCAGGATATCTATCAAGAAACTCATGATTGTAATTTAAAACCACGTGCGGAAGTCATTCTAAGTATGGATGCTGCCGTGCTCGGATTAGGAAACAGTAGTTGCGGACCGGGTGTATTGAAGAAATATGCCATAGAGAAAAAGGAACACACGCTGCATCTACGTATCAGTAAGCAATGATAGAAATAAATAACTAACACAATTATAAAAGTAACAATGAAAAAAGTAACCACTTTATTATCAACCTTAGCGTTGGCAACTACCTTGGCTGCTCAAAACCTTCCACAAACGGAAAGGCAGTATCTCTCCGGTCACGGATGCGACGACATGGTTGAATGGGACTTCTTTTGTACCGACGGACGCAATTCCGGGAAATGGACGAAAATCGGTGTACCTTCCTGCTGGGAGCTGCAAGGATTCGGCACCTATCAGTATGGAATCACTTTCTATGGCAAACCATTCCCTGAAGGCGTTGCCAATGAAAAAGGTATGTATAAGTATGAGTTTGAAGTTCCGGAAAAATTCCGCGGCAAACAGGTGAATCTTGTATTCGAGGCTTCAATGACGGATACGGAAGTTAAAGTGAATGGACGCAAAGTGGGTTCCAAACATCAGGGAGCTTTCTATCGTTTTTCATATAACGTCACGGATTTCCTGAAATATGGTAAGAAAAACCTGTTGGAAGTCACTGTTGCCAAAGAGAGTGAAAATGCCAGTGTGAATCTGGCTGAACGTCGTGCTGATTATTGGAATTTTGGAGGTATCTTCCGTCCGGTATTCCTGGAGGTGAAACCTGCTGTAAACCTGCGACATATTGCTATTGATGCAAAGATGGATGGATCTTTCCGTGCCAACTGCTACACCAATATCTCCAATGACGGCATGAGTATTCGTACCCAGATTCTGGATAAAAAAGGAAAGAAGTTAGCGGAAACCACTGTACCCGTAAAAGCGGGTGGCGACTGGACTTCTCTGCAACTGAATGTCTCTAACCCTGCACTATGGACTGCGGAAACTCCGAATCTTTATAAAGCTCAATTCTCCCTGTTGGATAAGGACGGCAAAGTGCTGCATAGTGAAACGGAAAACTTTGGTTTCCGTACCATTGAAGTACGTGAAAGCGACGGACTTTATATAAACGGAGTGCGTATCAATGTACGTGGTGTCAATCGTCATAGCTTCCGTCCTGAAAGTGGCCGTACATTGAGTAAAGCGAAAAATATCGAAGATGTTCTTTTAATGAAAGACATGAACATGAATTCTGTTCGTTTGAGCCACTATCCGGCTGACCCGGAATTTCTGGAAGCTTGTGATTCTCTCGGACTTTATGTGATGGATGAATTGGGAGGCTGGCATGGCAAATATGATACGCCCACCGGAGTACGTCTGATTGAAGGCATGATAGAACGTGACGTGAATCATCCGTCTATTATCTGGTGGAGCAATGGTAATGAAAAAGGATGGAATACCGAATTGGACGGAGAGTTTCATAAATACGACCCGCAGAAACGTCCAGTTATTCACCCGCAAGGCAATTTCTCCGGTTTTGAAACAATGCATTACCGCTCTTATGGAGAAAGCCAGAACTATATGCGTTTGCCGGAAATCTTTATGCCTACAGAATTCTTGCATGGTTTGTACGATGGAGGTCATGGTGCCGGATTATATGATTATTGGGAAATGATGCGCAAGCATCCCCGTTGTATCGGTGGTTTCCTTTGGGTATTGGCAGACGAAGGAGTGAAGCGTGTGGATATGGATGGCTTCATTGATAATCAGGGAAATTTTGGAGCAGACGGTATTGTAGGACCACATCACGAAAAGGAGGGTAGCTACTACACTATCAAGCAGTTATGGAGTCCGATACAGATTATGAATACTTCTATCGACAGGCAATTTGACGGCAAATTCTCCGTAGAAAACCGTTATGATTATCTGAATCTGAATACCTGTCGTTTCCTTTGGAAGCAAGTGAAGTTTCCACAGGCAACGGATGCTTCTAATACCGCTGCTCAAGTGTTGAAAGAAGGAGAAGTGCAGGGTAGTGACGTGGCTGCTCATTCGGTAGGTGTCTTGGATATAAAAACAAATATCCTTGCCAATACAGATGCTCTTTACCTGACAGCTATTGATAAATACGGTCATGAACTTTGGCGTTGGACTTTCCCGGTTGATAAACTGAACCAGCGAACTGAACCGATCTCCCTCTTATCCATCCGTCCTACCTATACGGAAACTGAAAATGATCTCACAGTGAAGGCGAACAAGCGTACGTTCATCTTCTCAAAGAAAGACGGACAATTAAAAGGAGTATCTGTAGATAATCGTAAAATTAGTTTCGCCAATGGTCCCCGCTTCATTGGAGCCCGTCGTGCAGACCGCTCATTGGATCAATTCTATAACCATGATGATGAGAAAGCAAAAGAAAAAGACCGTACATATAGCGAATTCCTCGATGCTGCCGTATTTACGAAACTGGATGTAAAACAAGATGGAGGTGATCTGATTGTTACCGCCAATTACAAGCTGGGTAATTTAGATAAAGCTCAATGGACAATCAGCCCGAGTGGGGATTTGGTATTGGATTATACCTACAATTTCTCCGGTGTGGTGGATTTAATGGGTATTTGTTTCGATTATCCGGAAGATCAGGTAATCAGTAAACGCTGGTTGGGAGCCGGACCATATCGTGTATGGCAGAATCGTATTCATGGCACACAATACGATGTATGGGAAAACGACTATAACGACCCTATTCCCGGTGAAACTTTCACTTATCCCGAATTCAAAGGATATTTTGGCGATGTTTCCTGGATGAATATCCGGACGAAAGAGGGCATTATCAGCCTAACAAACGAAACTCCTGATGCTTATGTCGGAATATATCAGCCTCGTGACGGTCGCGACCGTTTGCTTTATACTCTTCCCGAGAGTGGAATTTCTCTTCTGAATGTGATTCCTCCGGTACGTAATAAAGTAAACTCCACCGATTTGTGTGGTCCTTCTTCACAACCAAAATGGGTAAATGGTCCACAAACCGGACGGATCGTTTTCCGGTTTATGTAAATAAATGATAAAGAGGTACTCATGTTATATTGAGTACCTCTTTATCATTTTATGCATATCAGTGAATTAAATGTTATACAGGTATTAGCCTCTTCGTGCCTGCTGCTGAAGTTCAAGTATAGCGTTCAATGCTTGTTCTGCTCTTTCTTTAGGCACAAAAATATGATCGTGATAATACGCTGCTACCACATTTGCACTAATGTTTTTCTCTGCAAGTTTAGCAGAGAAGGCGGCTGTTAAACCTACCGCATCCAAACTTGAATGTATATTGAGAGTAATAAGTCGATATACAGATTGGTAATCTATACCTTTGTTTATAGCATCTTTTTGATTAAGAATAAAAGTCATACCTTCTTTCTCCTGGAAAAATCCGATCGGGGTTAATTCACGAATCTTGTCCCAATCAAATAGTGGGAAAGAACAAAAGACAAAGTCACGTTCATCCAATACGGGTTCTATATTGGATAATAATATCTCTAATTTTTTAATACCTGACATGAGCTCAAATTGTGATGATAGCGCAAATATAACAAATATAAAATGGTTACAAGGTTCTTTCCTATGAAATGTGGTCTATACATCTATTCTCACCGATTTTTCAAGGAAAAAGACTATAAGTTAGGAATAATCATTATTTTTGTTTCGTTTTATACATCCAGATTAATGAATTCTTTCCTATGTACACAATACTAATAATAGAAGATGAACCCAGAGTTGCAAGTTTGCTGATGAACGGGCTGGAAGAAAATGGTTATCAGGCAATGGTGGCTTATGACGGATTGATGGGGTTACGGCTTTTCCAGGCCCATACATTCGATTTGGTCATATCTGACATCGTTCTACCCAAGATGGACGGATTTGAATTGGCGAAAGAAATTCGCAAAACCAATCCCCATATCCCTATATTAATGTTGACGGCATTAGGATCAACGAATGATAAACTGGACGGTTTCGATGCCGGTGCAGACGATTACATGGTGAAACCCTTTGATTTCAGAGAGTTGAATGCCAGAATCAAAGTACTATTGAAACGTGTGGCAGGCAATACACAGGAATTGCCGCAGGAACTTGTTTATGCAGATTTACGTATTGACCTTCAACGTAAGGACGTAGAACGAAACGGCATATCCATAAAACTTTCTCCTAAGGAATACAACTTGCTGTTATATATGGTAGAAAATGCTGAAAGAGTATTGAGCAGGGTTGAAATAGCAGAAAAAGTATGGAACACCCATTTTGATACAGGAACGAATTTCATAGATGTATATATCAACTATCTCCGTAAGAAGATAGACAGGGATTTTGAACCAAAACTTATTCATACCAAAGCGGGAATGGGTTTTATACTGACTGATAAGTTATGAAAATCAGAACAACACTGACCCTACAATATGCAGGGCTGACAGCTGCGGTATTCTTCATATTTGTCATAGCCGTCTACTATGTGAGTGAACATTCGCGTAGTAATGCTTTCTTTCGTAATCTTCAAAGTGAAGCTATAACCAAAGCACATTTATTCCTTAAAAATCAAGTAGATGCGCAAACTATGCAGTCTATTTATCTAAATAATCAGAAGTTTATTGATGAAGTAGAAGTTGCTGTATATACAACCGATTTTAAAATATTATATCACGATGCACTGCAGAACGATATTGTCAAGGAAACACCGGAGATGATAAAGCGAATTCTGAAACAGAGGGATATCAATTTCTATGTAGACGAATATCAGGCAGTAGGATTGGTGTATCCATTTGAAGGTAAAGATTATGTTGTTACCGCTGCCGCCTATGATGGTTACGGATACGCCAATCGGGATGCGCTAAGAAATATCCTCATTCTGTCATTTATAGGAGGATTGAGTGTATTGGTGATTGTGGGTTATGTCCTGTCTCGAAGCACTTTAAAACCAATACGCAGCATCGTCAAAGAAGCGGAGAAAATCACCGCATCGCGTATCGATAAAAGACTGCCCGTAAAAAATGAACAGGATGAACTGGGAGAATTAAGTACGACATTCAATGCTCTACTGGAACGTCTGGAGAAGTCTTTCAACTCACAGAAGATGTTTGTCAGTAATGTATCTCATGAATTGCGTACTCCCATGGCGGCCCTTACAGCCGAATTGGATTTAGCTTTATTGAAAGAACGTACCTCAAAGCAATATCAGATGGCTATTGGCAATGCTCTTCAAGACTCCCACCGAATTGTAAACCTGATTGACGGACTATTGAACCTGGCAAAAGCCGACTATCAGCCAGAACAGATAACAATGGAAGAGGTCCGTCTGGATGAACTGTTACTGGATGCCAGAGAACTGGTATTGAAAGCGCATCCGGATTATCATATCGAATTAGTCTTTGAACAGGAAGCCGAAGAGGATAATGTACTGACAGTCATCGGAAACAGCTATCTGCTGACTACCGCCTTTGTAAATCTGGTAGAGAATAACTGCAAATATTCTTCCAACCGGACTTCATCAGTCCTGATCGCCTATTGGGAACAATGGGCAATCATCCGCTTATCCGATAATGGTGTAGGAATGTCCGATGCAGATAAGGAAAACCTGTTTAAACTGTTTTATCGTGGAGAAAACAAGAATATTGCTCCCGGAAATGGTATAGGCATGACCCTGACACAAAAGATTATTCACCTTCACAAAGGCGAACTTACCGTATCTTCCCATAAGGATGAGGGCACTACCTTTGTGGTAAAACTCCCGCATATCTAAGAAATTCTAATCGTTTTCTAATACCACTCTAATCATTCTCTAACAGCTTCCTTGTGAAGTCCTTCTTACTTTTGCATCGAATTAATAAATGCAGTTAGTAACTTAAAAAAATTAGAGAGTATGGTATGGAAGAAAAAACTGCGTTCATCACAGTACACATTCAATTCAGAGAAAGTATTTTTGGTTGCCACACAACCCGGTAAGTCAATCTATTCATACTTGCAGACAACAAAGCTTGGATTAACGCTGGGAGAAGTGCAAGAGCGACAGTCCATCTATGGAAGAAACGAAGTGGTCCATGAACAAAAAAAGAACCCGTTTATACTGTTTATCAAAACGTTTATCAATCCTTTCATTGGTGTTCTGACCGGACTTGCCATTATATCCTTGTTTCTGGATGTATTGATGGCCGAACCCGGAGAACAGGAATGGACAGGGGTAATCATTATCTCATCCATGGTGATATTCAGCGCTATCCTGCGCTTCTGGCAGGAATGGCGAGCAAGTGAAGCTACGGATTCTTTAATGAAGATGGTAAAGAACACCTGTCTTGCCAAACGTGCCGGTGAACAGGAAGAAGAGATTGATATCACGGAACTCGTTCCGGGGGATATGGTGTATCTGGCAGCTGGGGATATGGTTCCCGCTGATATTCGGATCATCGATTCAAAAGACTTGTTTATCAGTCAGGCTTCATTGACAGGAGAGTCCGAGCCGATAGAGAAGTTTCCGGAGATACAGAGCCAGCAATTTCGGAAAGGAAGCGTCATAGAGTTGGACAATATTTGTTATATGGGTTCCAATGTGATAAGTGGCGCAGCAAAAGGTATTGTTTATGAAACAGGGAATAAAACATATCTGGGTACGATTGCAAAAAGTCTGGTTGGACACCGTGCCACTACAGCTTTTGATAAAGGTATTAGTAAAGTCAGCTTCTTGTTGATTCGCTTTATGCTGGTAATGGTTCCATTTGTGTTTTTCGTGAATGGTTTCACGAAAGGAGACTGGTTCGAGGCTTTCATTTTTGCCATATCCGTTGCAGTGGGGCTTACCCCGGAAATGTTGCCAATGATTGTGACTGCCAACCTTTCTAAAGGAGCGATAGCCATGTCCAAAAAGAAAACAATAGTAAAGAATCTCAATGCTATTCAGAATTTTGGAGCAATGGACATACTCTGTACTGATAAAACCGGTACATTGACTTGCGATAAAATCGTGCTGGAGAAATATATCAATGCAGATGGTAGCGACGACAACAGTAAACGTATTCTTCGTCATGCCTACTTTAACAGTTATTTCCAGACCGGTTTAAGAAATCTGATGGATAAAGCGATTCTTTCTCATGTAAGAGATCTGAATCTGGAACATTTGAAAGATGACTACACCAAAGTGGATGAAATACCTTTCGACTTTACACGCAGAAGAATGTCTGTTGTGATAGAAGACAAGCAAGGAAAACGGCAGATCATTACTAAAGGAGCGGTAGAAGAGATTCTCGATGTCTGTTCCTATGCCGAGTTCAACGGGCAGATTCATCCCTTGACTGATGCTTTGAAAATCAAAGCAAAGATGATTAGTGAAGAAATGAATCAGCAGGGAATGAGAGTGTTGGCAGTCTCCCAAAAAAGTTTTATCGAGAAAGATTGTAATTTTGCCATCGAAGATGAAAAAGAAATGGTACTGATCGGGTATCTTGCCTTTCTTGATCCTCCGAAGCCTTCTGCTGTTGAAGCCATCGAACAATTATATGCACATGGAGTAGCAGTTAAAATATTATCGGGAGATAATGATATCGTGGTAAAAGCCATTGCCCGGCAGGTCGGAATTGACACCAGTCATTTTCTTACCGGGATAGAAATAGAGAATATGGATGAAACGGTATTGAAAGAAGCGGTAAAGAATACCACTTTATTTTCAAAACTAACTCCATTGCAGAAGACACAAATCATCTCTCTATTACAGGAACAGGGCAATACAGTAGGATTTTTAGGAGATGGAATCAATGATGCAGGTGCCTTACGTCAGTCAGACATTGGCATATCTGTCGATTCTGCAGTGGATATAGCGAAAGAAAGCGCAGACATTATCCTGTTGGAAAAAGATTTGATGGTATTGGAAGACGGAGTGCTCGAAGGGAGAAAGACATTCGGCAATATCAATAAGTATATAAAGATGACTGCCAGTTCCAATTTTGGTAATATGTTCAGTGTGATGTTCGCCAGTGCATTCCTGCCGTTTCTGCCTATGATGCCGATACATCTGTTGATTCAGAACTTACTGTATGACATATCGCAGACAACCATTCCATTTGACCGTATGGACCCGGAGTTCCTGAAGAAACCCCGCAAATGGGATGCGTCCGATCTAAGTCGTTTTATGATTTATATAGGACCTATCAGTTCCATCTTCGATATTATTACGTATCTGGTCATGTGGTATGTGTTCAGCTGTAACAGTCCCGAACATCAAACACTGTTTCAGACCGGATGGTTTGTAGAAGGCTTGTTATCACAGACATTGATTGTCCACATGATACGTACCCGTAAGATACCGTTCATACAAAGCCGCGCCACATGGCCTGTAATGGGACTGACATTCTTAATCATGGCAATAGGTATTCTTATTCCTTTCACCGCTTTCGGACGTTCCATCGGGTTGACAGCTCTTCCTTTGAGCTATTTCCCCTGGCTGATTGGAATTTTGCTTTCTTACTGTATTCTGACACAAATAGTAAAGAACTGGTATATCAGGAAGTTTGTGCGTTGGCTATAAGAGAATCAATGCAGCATAAAGAGAAAGGGTCTGTAACATAGGAAACTCTATGTTTACAGACCCTTTTTTATGAATTAAGTCCGGAAAACAGACAATTACAAATCATCCTCAAGAGCCGTACTCTTGGCATAAGCTGTACTTTTGGCTTCAAAGAAATCTGTTTTCACCATATTGGCATTTGAATATTGCGATACCCAACGCATACTTTCAGGCTCCTTTTGATTGTCTTCATACAAGATGCCATACCCCAGACTGCTCCAGCGAAGATTACCCAGATAATGGATATAATCAGCAATCATTTGCTCATTAAGTCCTTGAATATGATTGCCTATCACATATTGTCCCCAGGCAATTTCCTGTTCCACTCCCTCACGCATCATCGCTTCATATACCTTTACTCTGTCCGGAGTGAACAATTCGGGTTCTTCTTTTTTCAGTTCCAGGATTATATTACGGAAAAGCCAAAGATGAGTATTCTCATCCCGGTTGATGTAACGGATTTCCTGTGCCGAACCGGACATCTTTCCGTTACGACTCAAATTATAAAAGAACATGAAGCCACTGTAGAAATAGATACCCTCCAAAATATAGTTGGCAATCAACGTTTTCATGAGCGTATATCCATCCTGGCTTTCCTGAAACTCATTATAGCAGTTTCCTATGAAAGTATTCCTTTTCAATAGATGCTCGTCAGTTTTCCATTGATAGAGAATTTCATTCCGTTTTTCGGGACTGCATATCGAATCGAGCATATAGCTGTAACTCTGACTGTGCACACACTCCTGAAAAGCTTGTATATGCAGACAAAGGTTCACCTCATTGGCCGTGATATATTCACTGATAGTTGGCAGGTTGTTGCTCTGCAAGGAGTCCAGGAATACAAGAAAGCTCAAAATCTTATCATAGGCAGTCCGTTCTGTCTGATCCAGACGCGGATAATCTTTAATATCCTGCGTCAGATTGATTTCTTCCGGTATCCAGAAGTTATTCATGGCTTGGCGATACCAGTCGCTTACCCATTTATACCGCATATTATTGAAATCATTCAGATTTGTTGTATTTCCGCCAATCATTTTTCTAAGGCGGGTTTCAGTATCGCCCGACGGATTGAATAAGGCGTTCTTTTTTAGTTTTATAGTTCCCATTTGTTTTTATTTATTTTTGATTTCTTATGATGCACAACTTTCACATTCTTCCACTTCCAAGGATTTACTGCGGACATAATAGACCGTTTTCACTCCACATTCCCAAGCTAATAGGTAGAGATTAAGTACCTGTTTCATTGTAAAATCATTGGTAATATAAAGATTTAGACTTTGTGACTGGTCAATGTGCAGCTGACGAATACCGGCAGCACGAATACTCCATGTCTGGTCAATCAGATATGCACCTTTGTATATCCAGAATGTCTTGTCCGACAAGGACGGAGCTACCCGTGGAAGCATGGCCCCTTTCTTCTCTTCCAGAAAGAAACGTTTCATCACCGGATCGGTTCCGGCAGTGGTTCCGGCAATAATACTGGTACTGCTGGTTGGAGCAATAGCTAATAGATAAGCATTACGCATGCCGTAATTAGCCACTTTTTCCGATAGTTCCTTCCAGGCAGATGAAGTATAGCCGCGTTTGGTGAAATAATCTCCGGTCTGCCAATCACTTCCCTCGAAATAGGTATATCTTCCTTTTTCTTTTGCCAGTTCTGCACTGGCTTCTATCGCGGCATAATTGATACGTTCAAACACTTTATCTATAAAGTTAAGATGTTCTTCACTTTCCCAACGAATTCCCCGTATGGCAAGTGCATGGTGATAACCGCTAACTCCAAGACCGATACTACGATAACGATGATTGGTTATTTGAGCATAAGGAATAGGGTAGAAGTTCAGGTCGATAACATTGTCAAGCGCACGAACCACTGTTGCTACCTTTTCTTTCATCAATTCTTCATCCTCCAACGGTAGATGCCCGAGAGAAAGACTGGCGAGATTGCACACGACGAAATCTCCGGGGCGAACCGTCTTTACTACTACCGTGTCACCATCTTCAGTACGAACTTCGGTAGAAACCGATTCAATAGCCGACATGTTCTGTGCGATTTCCGTGCATAGGTTTGAGCAATAGATAATCCCCTGATGAGCATTCGGATTGGCACGATTCACTATATCCCGGTTGAATGTAAAAGGAGTACCTGTTTCTACAGCCGATCTCAATACCAGTCTGACTATATCCTTGATGCTAATAGTTCGTCTGGAAAGACGTGGATCATTCACGCAATCCCAATACCTCTTTTCCCATTCTTCCCCGTAATAATCTTCCAGACAATATCCTTTGATAGTCATAATCTCATTCGGACAGAACAAATACCACTGCTTATTCAAATCTTCTTTTGCCATTTGCCAGAACAAGTCCGGATAGCATACGGAGGGAAATATATCATGAGCTTTCATGCGGTCATCCCCATTATTCGTACGGAGTTGAAGAAATTCCGGCAAGTCTTTATGCCATACATCCAGATATACAGCTACAGCCCCCTGACGCATTCCTAACTGATCGACGGCTACGGCAGTATCATTCACGAGTTTCATCCATCGGATTACTCCACCTGCCACACCTTTGAAACCTCGGATGTTTCCACCCGCAGCACGCACCTTCCCGAAATACATTCCCATACCTCCACCAAACTTGCTGACCATGGCAAAATTGTCTATACTGCGGTAAATGCCTTCCAAACTGTCAGGCACCGTATCAATAAAACAACTGGAAAGTTGATGATAAGGTTTACGGGCATTGGAAAGGGTAGGAGTTGCCATCGTTACTTCCAGCTTGCTCAATAAGTCATAGAACTTTCTTACCCATTGCAACCGATCGCGTTTCTCCGGCATGGCAAGATGTAAAGCTATCCCCAAGTACATTTCCTGCACAGACTCCATAGGTTCGTGTGAGTGAGTACGGATCAGGTAACGTTTGGAGAGCAGGTCCAGCCCTGAATAATTAAACAGTTTATCCCTTTCCGGACAGATAAATCCTGCAGCTTCTTCTATTTCCTGTTGTGAATAAGAATCCAGGATATAGCTGCCATATAAACCTTCATTCGTTAGATAACGTAATTTCTCATAGAATGAATGTATATCTGAAATTCTTGCCTGTTTTTCCTGCTTTTCTGTCAGTTGAAAGTTGAGTAACCGTGCGGCTATAAACTCCCAGTCCGGTGCTTCCTGCGTGGTCAGTTCTACCGCAGCTTTGACGAGTGCCGACAAGCGTTCGTCTGACGACATTTCCGGTTTGCAGAAACTGGAGAACTTTTCCGCCAACACAGTCAGACTATATTCATTACTGGTAAAGTCTTTCTGTATTTCCTTTAGCACATCCATTATTTGTGGATTGCCCGTCCCTGTGGTGATATCGTTGATCGCTTTTCTGCGCTCCGTGCGTTGCCAGCGATAGAGAATATAGTTTTTAGCTTCTGCATAAAAGCCATGCTCCATCAGGCAGCGTTCCACTTCATCCTGTATGCGCTCCACATTGCAGTTTGCACTATTACTATGTACAAACTGTTCTACTTCATTCACCATTTCCTGAATGGTTTCTTCTATTATTTCCTGGCCTGTACTGGCGAAGCTTTTTTTAATTGCAACGGCAATTTTCTCCCTGTTATAGGATTCCGTCGTCCCATTTCTTTTGGTTATTTGCATGAGAACTTTATAAAATATGTTGTTGTATAGTTTCGAACTGTATCCCTAATCCCACGAGTAGAAACAGTCTTTAATGAATGGCAGGTCTTCTGACTAACTCCCTTCCTGATCCCTTCCCGGCCTACAATTCACAGCCAGTGGCAAAAGTCTTTATCAGAAAGTTATAGAGATTCACAGCAGCGGGACTGTCCGGGATTTACACCCGGTTCCCTTTTAATCCAAAACAACCGAAAGGTCATCCGGAACCGATTCGGAAACAAAGATAATGAAAATTGTAATTAATACAATATTGTTTCCGTTTTATATAATATCATTTTGCATTATCTGCTAATTGTGTAGTAAAGGTTTATTTAACAGGATACGATGTAAAATGCTGAATTTAATGACTATATTCGCAAAGTAAGTATTTATTAATACACAAATAACACCCTATGAGAATGAAACACTGCCTATTCGTTTTTTTGCCGATATTTATATTATTTATTAGTTGTCGGCAAAAAGTGCAAAGTAACTTTCAGCCGGATATTTCCAATCAGACAGAAACCGTTTATGATTTTCCGGAAGAATATGCTGAAGAGATTATTATCACAGGTAAAGTTTTGAACCGTGAATTTTATCCACAAGAAAAAGAACTGACACTTATTATTCCATTTTTCAGAGATATGGAAAATCAGTACCGTACTCCCATTCAAGAGGATGGTTCTTTCTATTTTACTTTTCCTGTTTATGCTAAAATACGGGAGGTTTCTATTCGTAACTATGCAGAGCATTTATATGTGCATCCGGGTGACAGTATCCATTTAGAGATTGATTTCAAGGATATGTTTCATCCTAAAATAACAGGTGATGCGGAAAAATTGAATCAGGAAATATTGGCTTTTACAGAAAGCGGATATTATTATATGCGTGACTATGGTATCAGGAATGATTTGAGTGTCGAGGATTTTGAAGCAGAGCTAAAGAAAGAATATAATACACGTTTAGAACGCAGGGCCGAATATTTGCAGAAATACAAGCCTATGCAAGATGTCGTCATGTTTACGGAGGAATTACTGAAACAGGATTACTATTATACGATCCTGGTTTATGCGAGCCAATGTCAATATCGAACAAGAAAAGAGTTCGCACGATATCACACGCTGTTGCCCGAAATCAATAAATTATATAAAAAAGGAATATTATCAGCCCGCTTGTTTGATATAGTCGATTGGATAGAAAATTATATTCCTACAGGAATGGTTCTTAAAAACAAAGAATACCCAACGATAGATGATATTATGTCCGAAATAGGAGAAAATGAATTGAATCAATATCTATATACTAAAGTTACAGCTAATAGCCTTGAAGCTAATGATACAATTTCCCTCTCAAGGAAGCGTTCGCAATTTGACTCAATCGTAAAAATACCTCATTTGCAGGGACAAATAGCACAGATGTACAGGCAAACTAAAGCGTTCTGGAGAATCCACAGTCTGTTTCTGATAATTTGTTGTATGGCAAATACAATGAAAGTTCAAATACGTTAACTCCAATGTCGTATATGGAGAGCATATATAAGATACTTGAAGAAAACCGGGGAAAAGTTATTTATTTCGATTTTTGGGCTACAACTTGTCCGCCTTGCTTGGCAGAGATGGAACCCTTGAAGAAGTTGCGCAGCCAATATTCTACGAAGGATTTGATTATTTATTCCATTTGTTCCGGCGGTAATGATACCAAAAAGCAATGGGAATTGTGTTTAGATAAATACTCGATGAAGAATCATGATATAGAATGTGTCTATGCTGCTGATTATATTGGACTGGAGAATTATCAGAAGATTACCAAACAGTTCAAAATTAATAGATTGCCATATTATATCTTGATAAACAGAAAAGGACAAATCATTGATTATGGCACTGCTGCTCGTCCAAGTAATCCTAACCTGTTATTGAGAATTGAGGAAATTGTTAAGCAGTAGATGGATAATATTCCTTTTGTATAATTAAATACGCTGTCTATATTGGATATGCGTGTATTTCTCCAGATACAGCTTAATTTAACCATAGTTTTTTAAATCTTTGTAATAAAAAAGTCTGCATAAATCGTCCTTTTAAGTTTTAAATTCTATTTTGAATGTTGAGAAAAATTTCCAGGTTATCGATACGGAATTCTTTTTTTTGTAATAAGTTGATATACAACACTTTATATTTACTGTTTTTGGTTTAAAACCAACGGGTCGTTCCTTTAAAAGGAACGACCCGTTTCTCACCGAGGAACAACATGTTTCTTTTAAAGAAACGGATGATTCCCTAAAATCCAGAGACAAAACTGGTAGTAATATTCTGATCTTTCAATATTGATGGTTGATGTGCTGAATGATATATGTAAAAACAAACAACCATTCTTCTACATCTTTCATTTTCTACATCTTTTCTAATCTCAACTACAAATAGTGAGTACAAAACAGTCCTTTTTTCGTCTTCATTATAGAAAAAATATAGTATTGGAATGAAAAGCCGACTGAAACAACAAATATTTGCATTCTCTTTATTGGCATGGACAGCTGTATGTCCCGCTGATGCACAACAAACACGCTCCCTTCGCGACCAATTTCAGAATCCGTCTGACGAAGCGAAGCCTTGGACCTTTTGGTACTGGATGTATGGTGCTGTATCCAAAGAAGGAATAACTGCCGATTTGGAAGCGATGAAACATGCAGGACTCGGAGGTACTTATCTGATGCCGATCAAAGGGGTTAGTGAAGGTGCACAATATAACGGCAAGGCACAGCAGTTGACTCCTGAATGGTGGGAAATGGTGCGTTTCAGCATGGAGGAAGCCGACCGTTTAGGGTTGAAACTGGGAATGCATATTTGTGACGGTTTTGCATTGGCAGGAGGTCCCTGGATTACTCCGAAAGAATCAATGCAGAAAGTTGTTTGGAGCGATACAATCGTTGATGGTGGAAAGCTCAATGCATTACGTCTGCCACAGCCGGAAGCTTATGAAAACTATTATGAAGATATTGCGCTATTTGCTTTACCGGTAAAGGATGCAGCAGACGAAATGCCAGCAAAGATCACTTGCGTAAACTTAGCAACAGCGAACAATGTAAAATCTGCTCAAACAGTGAATATGGATGCGGCAGGCGTTATCCGTTCTTCGTATCCATGCTATATTCAATATGAATATAAACAGCCTTTTACCTGCCGGAATATAGAAATCGTTTTAAATGGCAATAATTATCAGGCACATCGCCTGAAAGTAATGGCAAGTGACGATGGCGTAAATTATCGTTTCGTGAAACAGCTAGTCCCTGCCCGTCAGGGATGGCAAAATACAGATGAAAATTCTACTCATAGTATTCCCGCAACTACAGCCCGTTATTTCCGTTTCTACTGGACACCCGAGGGAAGTGAACCGGGAAGTGAAGATATGGATGCCGCAAAATGGAAACCTAATCTGAAGATCAAACAACTGCGCCTGCATCAGGAAGCCCGTTTGAATCAGTGGGAAGGAAAAGCCGGACTGGTATGGCGTGTTGCTGAATCTACCAGGGAAGAGGAGGTAGGAAAGGAGGACTGCTATTCACTTTCGCAGGTTATTAATCTGACGGAACAATATAAGAATGCCCCGGCTAGTCATTCTAAAGAGAAAACAATCACAGTTGTTCTACCTAAAGGTAAATGGAAATTGCTCCGCATGGGACATACAGCTACCGGACATACCAATGCAACAGCCGGTGGCGGAAAGGGCTTGGAATGTGATAAGTTCGATCCGAAAACGGTGCGAAAACAGTTTGATAACTGGTTTGCACAAGCATTTGTGAAGACGAATCCGGAAGTAGCACGTCGTGTATTGAAATATATGCATGTAGATAGTTGGGAATGTGGAAGCCAGAACTGGAATCCAAATTTCGCTGCAGAATTTCAGAAACGTCGTGGTTATGACCTGATGCCTTATTTACCACTATTGGCAGGTATTCCTATGGAAAGTGCAGAACGAAGCGAAAAGATTCTGCGAGATGTCCGTACAACGATTGCCGAATTGGTGGTGGATGTATTCTATCAGGTATTGGCAGATTGTGCCAAAGAATATGATTGTCAGTTTTCAGCGGAGTGTGTAGCACCGACTATGGTAAGCGATGGCTTGCTGCATTACCAAAAGGTAGATCTTCCTATGGGAGAATTTTGGCTGAACAGCCCTACCCATGATAAACCGAATGATATGCTGGATGCTATTAGCGGGGCACATATCTACGGAAAGAACATCATTCAGGCTGAAGGATTTACCGAAGTACGCGGTACGTGGGACGAATATCCTGCTATGTTGAAAGCCTTGCTGGATCGTAATTACGCATTAGGAATCAATCGTCTTTTCTATCACGTATATGTACATAATCCCTTGCTGGATCGCAAACCCGGCATGACATTGGATGGCATCGGACTTTTCTTCCAACGCGATCAGACTTGGTGGGATAAAGGTGCAAAAGCATTTTCCGAATATGCTACCCGTTGTCAGGCATTATTGCAATATGGACATCCGGTGACAGATATTGCAGTATTTACAGGTGAAGAAATACCAAGACGTTCGATATTGCCGGAACGATTGGTTCCGTCCCTTCCGGGAATTTTCGGTGCGGAACGTGTAGAAAGCGAACGCATTCGTTTGGCGAATGAAGGACAACCTTTGCGTGTGCGTCCGGTAGGCGTCACACATTCAGCCAATATGGCTGATCCCGAAAAATGGGTGAATCCACTTCGCGGATACGCTTATGATAGTTTTAATAAAGACGCATTACTACGTTTGGCCAAAGTGGAAGACGGCAGAATGACACTGCCGGGTGGAGCCAGCTATAAAGCATTGGTAATTCCTCTTGCACGTCCGATGAATCCCGAACCTGTATTATCTTCGGAAGTGCAGAAGAAGATCAATGAATTAAAAGAAGCGGGAGTATTGATACCTTCTTTGCCTTATACAGCGGATGATTTCTCCGTATATGGGTTGGAACGTGACATGATTGTACCGGAAGATATTGCCTGGACACATCGTCGTGGTGAACTTGGCGAACTTTACTTTATCGCCAATCAAAGAGAAGAAACACGCACATTTACCGCAAGTATGCGTATCAACGATAGAAAACCGGAATGTTGGAATCCGGTGACGGGTGAAATAAACAGCTGTCCTTCTTACCGTATCAACGGAAATCGGACGGAAGTTACTCTCACATTGGCTCCTTATGAGTCCGTATTCATCGTATATCCTATGGAGGGAGCACATGAAGGTTATGGAGAGGACTCCTCAAGACTACAGAAAGAGAAAAAGGAGGTAGCCAAAGAGCCTTTAAATATAGCTCTGGAAGCAGAGGAATATACGATAACTTTTGCAGCTAACAAGAAAACGCTCACACGGAAAGAACTTTTCGACTGGAGCAAAGAGTCGGACGAACAGATACGTTATTATTCGGGGACAGCTACTTATAAGACGACTTTCCGCTGGAAGAATAAACTAAAAAAAGGCCAACAGATTTACCTGAATTTGGGTACGGTTTGTAATTTGGCAACTGTCCGTATGAATGGCATAGACTGTGGTATCATTTGGACAGCTCCTTATCGTGCTGATATTACAACTGCTCTGAAAAAAGGAATCAATACACTTGAAATAGAGGTTACGAACACTTGGGCGAATGCACTGAAAGGAGCTGATGAAGGAAAAGCACCATTTGAAGGCATTTGGACCAATGCAAAATACCGGAAACAGGAAAACGAGCTGCTTCCGGCAGGATTACTCGGCCCTTTGAGTTTCACCATAGATTAACACTGGTTGGCACGGATTAAAATAAGAAGATATATGATAATGAGAAGTTTAAGATTCAGAACAAGTACGATATTAGCAGGTTTTCTATTGTTTGGTAGCTTGTCGATACAGGCAGAAGTAAAACTGCCGGCTATTTTTTCTGATGGCATGGTGATGCAGCAACAGACAAATGCAAATCTTTGGGGAACTGCCACTCCCAATAAAAAAGTGACCATAACTACCAGCTGGAATGGAAAACAATACGTGGCAACTGCCGATAAGAACGGGGCATGGAAACTTTCGGTTTCTACTCCCAAAGCAGGAGGTCCTTACACTGTCACCTTTGATGATGGAAGTAAAAAAACACTGAATAACATATTGATAGGTGAATTGTGGCTATGTTCCGGACAGAGTAACATGGAAATGCCAATGAAAGGATTCAATAATCAGCCTGTAGAGAATGCCAATATGGATATTCTTCACAGCAAGAATCCGAAAATTCGCTTGTTTACCGTAAAACGTACTTCTACATTGACTCCGCAGACCGATGTTATCGGTTCATGGAAAGAAGCAACTCCGGCCAGCGTTCGTGATTTCAGTGCTACGGCTTATTATTTCGGGAGATTAATCAATGAAATAATAGAGGTTCCGGTAGGATTGGTAGTTGCAGCCTGGGGTGGATCGGCGTGCGAAGCATGGATGACCGCTGACTGGTTGAAAGCTTTTCCCGACACAAAAATTCCTCAATCGGAAGCCGATATAAAATCAAAGAACCGTACTCCGACCGTACTGTACAACGGTATGTTACATCCCCTTATCGGCATGACGATGAAAGGAGTGATTTGGTATCAGGGCGAAGATAACTGGAATCGGGCACACACGTATGCGGATATGTTTACTGCATTGATAAACGGCTGGCGCGCTGAATGGAAACAGGGAGATTTTCCTTTTTATTATTGCCAAATAGCTCCGTATGATTATGGAATTATCACAGAAAAAGGTAAAGAAGTGATAAACTCCGCCTATCTTCGGGAAGCACAGGCAAAAGTAGAACACCGTGTCCCCAACAGTGGCATGGCCGTATTACTGGATGCAGGAATGGAAAAAGGAATCCACCCGGCAAAAAAGCAAGTTGCCGGAGAACGTTTGGCACTTCTCGCCCTGACTAAAACTTACGGGGTGGAAGGTGTGAATGGCGAAAGTCCATACTATAAGAACATTGAAATAAAGAATGATACAGTAGTCGTTAGCTTCGAACGTGCAAATATGTGGATTAGCGGCAAGAACTGTTTTGAATCGAAAAACTTTCAGGTAGCCGGCGAAGATAAAGTATTTTATCCGGCTAAAGCATGGATAGAGCGTAGTAAGATGCTGGTGAAAAGCGATAAAGTGCCGCACCCGGTAGCTGTTCGATATTGTTTTGAAAACTATGTGGAAGGAGATGTATATGGTGACGGATTGCCTTTAGGATCTTTTCGTTCGGATGATTGGTAAACTGCTAATGAAAATCTAAATTATGAATCATTTGCGTAGAGTTTTTGTTCTCTTATTCATATTTGTTGGCGTGTCGGCTCTATGGGGCCAACATGCCAATGTCATTTGGAATACCCCCAGCCGCAATTCATCAGAATCCATGCCCTGTGGTGGCGGAGATATCGGAATGAATATATGGGTAGAAGAAGGTGACATTATGTTCTATGTGAGCCGTAGCGGCACATTCGATGAAAACAACTGTCAGCTAAAACAAGGACGCATACGTCTCCGTCTGTCACCCAATCCTTTTAAAGATACGAAAGATTTTCGTCAAGAGTTGAAACTGAAGGACGGATATGTAGAAGTTGCAGCAGGAAACACGCAGATACAATTCTGGGTAGATGTTTTTCATCCGGTTATACACGTGGAGGTAACCAATACGCAAGCGTTACAGACTGAAGTTTTTTATGAGAATTGGCGCTATCAGGAACGGCCTATCAGGAAAGGAGAGGGACAACAATGTTCTTACAAATGGGCTCCTCCGAAAAGTTCTGTGACAGCGGCTGACTTTATTTCTTTAGGCAAAACCAATCATTCTGCCAATCAACTCCTGTTCTACCATCGTAATCCCGAACAGACTGTTTTTGATGCCGTTGTGGCTCAACAGGGAATGGACGAGGTGAAATCAGAAATGATGAATCCCTTGAAAAATCTAACTTTCGGAGGAACTCTGTTCGGAGAAAACCTTGAATTTGCAGGTACCACGGATGGCGTGTATGCCGGAACAGACTACCGCACCTGGAAATTCCGTTCTTCCAAAGCGTCCAGAAAAGAACATTTCTGTATTGTATTGCATACAGCCCAAACAGAAACAATAGAACAGTGGGAGCAGGGACTGCAAACTGCTTTGCAAAGAATAGCCCCGCAAGGCAAAGTCTCATCGAAGATTGTCATACAGGATAAAAAGCAAACCCGTTCGTGGTGGAATGCTTTCTGGCAACGCAGCTTCATTGAAGCGGAGGGAGAAGCAAAAGAAATAACCAGAAACTACACTCTTTTCCGTTATATGCTGGGGTGTAATGCCTACGGTAGCGTACCAACCAAATTCAATGGCGGACTGTTTACTTTTGATCCTTGTCACATCGACGAAAAACAATCCTTTACTCCCGACTACCGGAAATGGGGAGGTGGCACAATGACAGCACAGAATCAGCGCCTAGTTTATTGGCCGATGCTGAAAAGCGGGGACTTCGATATGATGCCTTCCCAGTTTGATTTCTATAACCGTATGTTGAAGAATGCAGAATGGAGGAGTCGTGTATATTGGCAACATGACGGAGCTTGCTTCTGCGAACAAATAGAAAATTTCGGTCTGCCCAATCCCGCAGAATACGGTTTCAAACGGCCGGACTGGTTCGACAAAGGGTTGGAATATAATGCCTGGCTGGAATATGAATGGGATACGATTCTCGAATTCTGCCAGATGATGCTGGAAACAAAGAACTATGCGAACGCTGACATTACCCCTTATTTACCTTTGATTGAAAGTTCACTGACATTCTTCGACGAACATTATCGGCAACTTGCTTCCCGTCGGGGACGGAAGGCACTGGATGGCAACGGACATTTGATTCTTTTCCCAGGTTCCGCCTGTGAGACATATAAAATGACCAATAATGCCAGCAGCACTATCGCTGCTCTAAAAACAGTATTGGAAACTTATGGAAAGAAAGAAGAGATGCTAAAGACAATCCCTCCGATTCCATTGCGGTATATAGAAATAAAAGATACGTTGAATCCTACTCTTGCTCCGGCCTTGAAGCAAACAATTTCACCCGCCGTAAGTTGGGAACGAATTAACAATGTCGAAACACCACAACTTTATCCGGTATTTCCATGGCGCATTTATGGAGTAGGAAAGGAGAATCTGGACATAGCACGCAATACCTATTTTTATGATTCGGATGCCATCAAATTCCGTTCGCATATCGGATGGAAACAGGACAATATTTGGGCGGCTTGCCTGGGACTGACCCAAGAAGCGAAAAGGTTATCCCTTGCCAAACTCTCTAACGGGCCGCACCGCTTTCCTGCTTTTTGGGGACCGGGCTATGACTGGACACCCGACCATAATTGGGGAGGCAGTGGCATGATAGGACTTCAGGAAATGTTATTGCAAACAAACGGAGAACAAATAATTCTTTTCCCCGCATGGCCGAAAGAATGGAATGTACATTTCAAACTGCATGCTCCTGGTGAAACAACAGTAGAAGCTACTCTGAAAGACGGGAAAGTAACAAACTTGAAAGTTCTACCTGAAAGTAGAAAGAAAGATATCATTATAATGATTGAAAAATAACCAAATACCCAATAGAAACCATATTCTAGCACAATGCAGGGTTTAACTAAAGAAATAAATAAAAGAACTATGAATAAAAGACCGTTTATCATCTTATCAACTTTTCTGTTACTGTTCTTAGGAATCGAAAAAGGACAGGCGACAGAAACTTACCGTCCCGAAACATCGGTTGCCGGATTTATCCAGCTTCCCGGTAGTGGGCGACAAGTTTATAATTTCAATCCGGGATGGCTCTTTTTCAAAGGCGATGTCCGGGGAGCAGAAGCAGTAAACTTTGATGACCGTTCCTGGAAAGTAGTTTCCACTCCCCATACCGTAGAATTAATGCCTGCCGAAGGAAGTGGATGCCGTAATTATCAGGGGCCAGCTTGGTATCGTAAACATTTTGTTCTCCCTGCCGAAACAAAAGGCCAACGGGTTGTTCTTCATTTTGAAGCGGCCATGGGTAAACAAATTCTTTATCTGAATGGCAAACGCATCCAGGAACATTTGGGAGGTTATCTACCTTTCACTCTGGATTTAACAGCCAATGGCGTACAAGCCGGAGACTCCTGTCTGCTTGCTGTTTTCACAGACAACAGTGATGACAAATCCTATCCCCCCGGAAAACGCCAATACACACTAGACTTCGCCTATCATGGCGGCATCTATCGTGATGTATGGATGATTGCCAAATCTCCGGTAGCTATCACCGATGCTATTGATTCACAAACCGTTGGCGGTGGAGGTGTATTCGTGCATTTTGATAAGATCAGTGAAAAGAGTGCGCAAGTATATGTAAATACGGAAATTCAGAATGAGGATGTGCGTTCCGAATCGGTCACTGTAGAAACGACTTTGACAGACGCTGACGGAAAAGTAATCAAACGCTGTTCAGGAAAGCTGTCTTTAAAGCCTGGAGAGAAGAAATCCATTCAGCAACAGATGGAAGTGAAGAATCCAAAACTCTGGTCACCGGATACACCTTATTTATATAAAGTACAATCCCGTATTAAAAAAGGAAATAAATCTATGGATGGCGGCATTACCCGTGTCGGTATTCGCCTGGCAGAATTTCGTGGTAAAGACGGTTTTTGGCTGAATGGAAAACCTTTCGGCCAACTGGTAGGAGCCAATCGCCATCAGGATTTTGCCTATGTAGGCAATGCTTTACCGAACTCACAGCAATGGCGTGATGCCAAACGTTTGCGTGATGCCGGATGCACCATTATCCGTGTAGCACATTATCCGCAAGATCCTGCCTTTATGGATGCTTGCGATGAACTCGGCCTGTTTGTGATTGTCGCTACTCCGGGATGGCAGTACTGGAACAAAGATCCGAAATTCGGTGAGTTGGTTCATCAAAATACCCGTGAAATGATTCGTCGCGACCGTAATCATCCTTCCGTATTGATGTGGGAACCCATATTGAATGAAACTCGTTATCCACTTGATTTTGCTTTAAAGGCTCTTGAAATTACCAAAGAGGAATATCCTTATCCGGGACGTCCGGTAGCTGCTGCCGATGTTCATTCTGCAGGAGTGAAAGAACACTATGATGTTGTTTATGGCTGGCCGGGTGATGACGAAAAAGAAGACAGACCGGAACAATGTATCTTCACCCGTGAATTTGGAGAGAATGTGGATGACTGGTATGCCCACAATAATAACAACCGTACCAGCCGTAGTTGGGGAGAACGCCCATTATTGGTGCAGGCACTTTCCTTGGCAAAGAGTTATGACGAGATGTATCGTACTACCGGTTTATTTATCGGTGGTGCGCAATGGCATCCGTTCGACCATCAGCGCGGTTATCATCCTGATCCTTACTGGGGTGGCATCTACGATGCTTTCCGTCAGAAGAAATATGCATACGAAATGTTCCGTAGCCAGTCGCCTGCCAGTCTTCAGCATCCATTGGCAGCATGTGGTCCGATGATATTCATTGCTCATGAAATGTCGCAGTTCTCCGATAAAGATGTAGTTATATTCACCAACTGTGATTCTGTGCATCTTTCTATTTATGATGGAACGAAAACCTGGACGAAACCGGTAGTCCATGCCAAAGGACACATGCCGAATGCACCGGTTGTATTTGAAAATGTCTGGGATTTTTGGGAAGCACGCGGATATAGCTATACTCAAAAAAACTGGCAAAAAGTAAATATGGTGGCCGAAGGGATTATCAACGGAAAAGTGGTATGCACGCAAAAGAAAATGCCTTCCCGACGTTCCACCAAACTACGCCTCTATGTAGATACTCAAAAAGTGAACCTGGTAGCTGACGGCTCCGACTTTATCGTTGTTGTTGCCGAAGTAACCGATGATAGTGGAAATGTACGCCGTCTGGCAAAAGAGAACATTGTTTTCACCATAGAAGGTGAAGGAGAAATCATCGGAGATACTACTATCGGCACCAATCCCCGTGCAGTGGAATTCGGTTCTGCTCCCGTGTTGATTCGCTCCACCCGGAAAGCAGGAAAGATTAAAGTGAAAGCTCGTGTACAGTTTGAGGGAACTCAAGCTCCAACAGCGACTGAAATAGAGTTGGAAAGCATTCCGGCAGAACTTCCTTTCTGCTATGAGGAACAAACTTACACAGAACGCAGAACTGCATCGTCCGTTCCGGAAGCAACTTCCTTTAAAGAATCACCTGAAGGAAAAGTACAACTGACAGAAGAAGAACGCCAAAAGGTGTTGGATGAGGTGGAACGCCAGCAAACTGAATTTGGAACGGAAAAATAGCACAATAAAAGATATTGAAAACAATGATTTAGAGCACTATTCAAAAAAAAAGACTATCTTTGAGTACATTTAATTCCAATTATAGCCATCAATGAGAAAACGGAATACCCTAATACTATTACTATCCATGATAGGCATTTATGCTTTTGCCTATCCGAATATGATTGTAGAACACTACACGGCTGAACGTGGTTTGCCCAATAATATTGTCAACTGCACTTTAAAAGGACAAGATGGGTTTATCTGGTTCGGAACGTGGTATGGACTATGTAGTTTTGACGGGAGTAAATTCCGTTCCTATGATAATCACGACGGTTTTTATTCCACAGACATTCCACCACGTAAGATTCAACGTATCGTGGAAGATAAAAATGGTTTTCTGTGGATTAAGACCATCGACCGTAAACTCTACCTGTTCGATAAAAGGCATGAGAGTTTCCATGCTGTCTATGATGATGTGAAAGAATATTCAGAGAACATCCAGATTATCAAGATTCAGACAACTGAAGACGGAGATGTACTGTTATTGACAAAAGATAAAAGTCTTTTGCGTGCATATACCGACAAGGAAGGTAAAATAACGATGAAACAGCTGCACGATTCGCGTCCCAACGTGAACGTGTACGATATGCGTCTAAAGCATAACATCTTCTGCGAAACTGCAGAATTTATCAACTGGATTGGCATGGACTATCAGATTCTGTCCCTCCGGAAAGGGGCAGCCCTAAAAGATAAGCCTGCCGACTTTATACAGAAAAAGGTATCTGCCAATCCGGATCAGTTTACTTGTGCTTCCTATAATTCCAAATTCTTATGGTTGGGCGACAAAAAGGGGCATATTTATAGCATTGATCCGCAAAATGGAGTCGTCAACCGTTATGAGATACCGGAAATCAAACAACCGGTTTCTAATCTATTGGTAACGGAATCCGGCCTGATGTACATCACCACCAATGAAGGTGCATACGAGTACAATATTGGCTACAAGCAGTTGACCAAACTCCCGTTTACCATCCCTCAAAAAGACAACGGAGTTATATTCTATGATAAATATGATAAGATCTGGTTTCAGGAAGGGAACCAGGCATTGACCTATTATGATCCTCTGAACAGAAGCCACCACCGCTTTACATTCCCCAATCAGAATGCCATTGGCAATTTTGAAATGCAGGATGCCGGCGAACAAGGTATGTTCTTTATGACTCCGGGAGGAGAAATTCTTCTATTCGACAGGGAAAAGCTGGAAATGACCCGTATCAATCAATTGAAGCCTTTCTCCGATGATCTTCCCAACCAGCTTTTCTTCCATCTTCTGTTGGATAAAGATGGAATCCTCTGGTTAGCATCTACGAGTAGCGGAGTATACCGACTTAATTTCCCCAAGAAACAATTCCAACTATTGACAGAAGTTTCCCCCTCTCCGCTAGTATCCGAGAAATCGACTTCCTGGAATCAGGGGATACGTGCTCTCTTTCAGGCGCAAAATGGAGACATCTGGGTAGGAACCCGGTGGCAGGCTTTGTACCGTCTGGATCGCAACGGACAAGTGAAACAAATCTTCTCGGATAAGAATTATCTGCTGGGAGCCGTATATCATATTATGGAAGACAAAGACGGTAATCTTTGGTTTTCTACTAAAGGAAATGGGCTTGTCAAAGCCGAACCGGATATGAATTCTCCTCATGGATTGCGTTTTACCCGTTATATCAATGATCCCAAGAATCCAAATTCTATCAGTAACAATGACGTATATTTTACCTATCAGGATAGCCAGGGACGCATCTGGGTGGGATTATTAGGAGGAGGACTAAATTTGATTTCCGAAGAGAACGGAGCCATCACCTTCATACATAAATACAACGGATTGAAACAATATCCTGCCTATGGTCTTTATATGGAAGTGCGTACCATGACGGAAGATGAAGACGGACGTATCTGGGTAGGAACCATGGATGGTTTGATGTCTTTCGACGGACATTTTACTACTCCCGAACAGATTCAGTTTGAAACGTACCGTCAGGTTAGTGAAAATTCGAACGTAGCGGATAATGATATTTATGTACTCTACAAAGACACCGATTCGCAAATCTGGGTAAGTGTGTTTGGAGGCGGTTTGAATAAATTAGTTCGCTATGATAAGGAAAAGCATGAACCGATTTTCAAGTCCTATGGTATCCGTGAAGGTATGAATAACGACGTAGTCAAGTCTATTGTAGAAGACAAAAACGGCAACTTATGGTTTACAACGGAAATCGGTTTGTCTTGTTTCAATAAAGCTACGGAGCAGTTCCGCAACTATGATAAATACGACGGTTTCCTAAATGTGGAGTTAGAAGAGGGTAGTGCACTCCGGACATTGAATGGAGACTTATGGATTGGTACCCGTCAGGGAATCCTGGCATTCTCTCCTGACAAATTGGAAACACTGCATACGAACTACGATACACGTATCGTTGATTTCAAAGTATCCAATCGCGATCTGCGTAGTTTCCGCGAATGTCCGATCCTAAAAGAATCCATCACATACGCCAAAGCAATCCGGCTGAACTACAATCAATCCATGTTCACGATTGAATTTGCGGCATTGAATTTCTATAATCAGAACCGGGTGTCATACCGTTACATACTTGAAGGTTATGAAAAAGAGTGGCATTATAGCGGAAAGAATCGCATCGCTTCTTACACCAATGTGCCTCCCGGAGATTATACATTCCGTGTAGAAACAATGGATGAAGCCAATCCGGAACTTGTTTCCAACTGCACGCTGGCCGTCACCATTCTTCCGCCCTGGTGGTTGAGCTGGTGGGCAACTCTTATTTACGTGATATTGGGTCTGGCAGCCCTCTATTTTAGTTTGCGTCTGGCTTTCTTCATGATTAAAATGAAGAACGATATTTATATCGAACAAAAGGTTTCAGAGATGAAAATCAAGTTCTTTACCAATATTTCTCATGAATTGCGCACTCCTTTGACATTGATAAAAGGCCCGATACAAGAATTAAGGGAACGTGAAAAACTGTCTCCGAAAGGATTGCAATATGTGGATTTGATGGAGAAGAACACCAATCAGATGCTGCAATTAGTGAATCAGATACTTGATTTCCGGAAGATTCAAAACGGGAAAATGCGTCTACATGTGTCGTTGATTGATTTTAATGAAATGATAGCCTCTTTCCAGAAAGAGTTCCGCGTGCTTTCTGAAGAAAATGAAATCAGTTTCACTTTCCAGTTACCGGATGAACCGATTATGGTATGGGCGGACAAGGAGAAAATGAGCATTGTGATCCGCAATATCATATCCAATGCATTCAAATTCACTCATTCCGGTGGAAGCATTTATATAACTACCGGATTGACAGACGACGGAAAACGTTGCTATGTGCGGGTGGAAGATAACGGAGTCGGTATTCCACAAAACAAACTGACCGAGATTTTTGAGCGTTTCTCACAAGGAGAGAATGCGAAAAACTCCTATTATCAGGGTACAGGTATCGGATTGGCACTTTCAAAGGAGATAGTCAATCTTCATCACGGACTGATTCGTGCTGAAAGTCCTGAAGGACAGGGGGCGGTGTTTATTGTAGAACTCCTGATGGATAAGGAGCATTATCGTCCGTCGGAAGTTGACTTTTATGTGGGAGGTACGGAAACAGTTCCCGTTTCTGTAGAACAGGAACCTGTTGCTAATGCCATATCCGAAGAAGATACGGAAGAAGAACCGGAAATTGATGCTTCATTGCCAACTCTTTTGTTGGTGGAAGACAACAAAGACCTTTGTCAGTTGATAAAGCTTCAGTTGGAAGACAAGTTCAATATCCACATTGCCAATAACGGAGTAGAAGGTTTGAAGAAAGTGCACCTGTATCATCCCGATATCGTAGTGACCGATCAGATGATGCCTGAAATGGACGGCCTTGAAATGTTGCAATCTATTCGCAAAGATTTCCAGATCAGCCATATTCCTGTTATTATCCTGACTGCAAAGAATGATGAGGGCGCCAAGACCAAAGCTATTACCTTAGGAGCAAATGCCTACATCACCAAACCTTTCAGTAAGGAATATCTGTTGGCACGTATTGACCAGCTGCTTGCCGAACGGAAATTGTTCCGTGAACGAATCCGCCAGCAAATGGAAAACCAGACAACGACTGAAGAAGACAGCTACGAACAATATCTGGTAAAGAAAGACGTGCAGTTCCTTGAAAAGATACATCAGGTCATTGAAGAAAATATGGACGACAGTGATTTTAATATTGACACCATAGCATCCGGTATCGGATTGAGTCGTTCGGCATTCTTCAAGAAACTAAAGAGTCTTACCGGTCTGGCCCCTGTAGATTTGGTAAAAGAGATTCGTTTAAATAAATCCATCGAGTTGATTAAGAACACGGATTTAAGTGTCTCCGAAATTGCTTTTGCTGTCGGATTCAAGGATTCGGGATACTACAGCAAGTGTTTCCGGAAGAAATATAATCAGACCCCTCGCGAATATATGAATGAATGGCGGAAAGGAGAGAGATAACCGATTACAAAATGCTTTCTTAATCGTCCTTTTAGAAACCTATTAAGATTCGAAAGAATGAATAACATTAAGAAAGTATTATCAGCGTGGATGCTGGTTGCCTGTGTATTACCTGTGGCAGCCCAGTATCCTGTAATTCCGGACTCGGTAAAAGAAAGAGGAGCAAAACAAGAAGCGGAGTTCGAACGGAAATCCGACGCGGCATGGGAAAAAGCTTTGCCGACAGTTTTAGAAGAAGCAAAGAAAGGCCGCCCTTATAAGCCATGGGCCTCCAAACCCGAAGATTTGATAAAGAGTAATATCCCGGCCTTCCCCGGTGCGGAAGGCGGAGGTATGTACACTCCCGGTGGACGTGGAGGAAAAGTGATTGTTGTCACTTCTTTGGACGATTCCGGTCCCGGAACATTCCGCGAAGCCTGTGAAACAGGAGGTGCACGTATCATTGTGTTTAATGTTTCGGGAGTGATTCGTCTGAAAAGCCCGATCAGTGTACGCGCTCCTTATGTAACCATTGCCGGACAAACAGCTCCCGGAGATGGTATCTGTATCACCGGACAATCTTTCCTGATCGATACACACGATGTCGTGATTCGTCACATGCGTTTCCGTCGCGGTGCGCAGGACGTAGCTTTCCGTGATGATGCGGTAGGAGGGAATGCAGTAGGAAATATCATGGTAGACCATTGCTCTGCCAGTTGGGGATTGGATGAAAATATGTCTATCTACCGTCATGTATATAACAGAGGGGCAGACGGACACGGTCTGAAACTTCCGACAGTGAACATTACCATTCAAAATTCGATTTTCTCTGAAGCACTGGATACATACAACCATGCTTTTGGCGCAACCATCGGTGGTCACAACAGTATGTTCTGCCGGAATCTCTTTGCTTCCAACATCAGTCGGAACAGTTCGGTGGGTATGGACGGTGATTTTAACTTCGTCAATAATGTTGTCTTCAACTGGTGGAATCGTTCTGTAGACGGAGGTGACCACAACAGTTTCTACAACATGATAAACAACTATTTCAAACCCGGCCCCATCACTCCGCTAGGCAAGCCAATCTCTTATCGTATTCTCAAACCGGAAGCAGGACGTGACAAAAGCAAACCTCTCTCATTCGGAAAGGCTTATGTAAACGGGAATATTATTCATGGCAATGCCAAGGTCACAAAAGATAACTGGGACGGAGGCGTACAACTGAAAGAAGATGTGGATGCCGCAAAGTTTTTACCATTAATTAAATCGGATGAAGCTTTCAAAATGCCTCCGGTTACTGTGATGGATACCAAAAAAGCTTATACCTTTGTATTGGATAATGTAGGAGCCACTTTCCCCAAACGGGACGCCGTGGATGCCCGTGTTATAAAGACCGTGCAAACAGGAAAAGCCATTTATGTGAAAGATGCACCGGAGTTTGTCTCTCCTTATGTGAAAAGACGGTTACCGGCTGATTCTTATAAGCAGGGCATCATTACAGACATTCGTCAGGTAGGCGGACTTCCCGAATACAAAGGAGAAGCAGTAGTAGACTCGGACGGCGACGGTATGCCGGATGCCTGGGAAATAGCTAACGGTCTGAATCCGAATGACCCGACCGACGCAACTATGGACTGCAATGGTGACGGATATACCAATATTGAAAAATACATCAATGGTATAGACACTAAAAAGAAAGTGGACTGGACAGATTTGAAGAACAATTACGATACATTGTCTAAACGGAAAAGTCTGTTATAAGCAGATGAAAAAAGATTAAAGATGATTGGATTGAATATACAAGTAAGAACTATCCTTCTGGGATTATTAAGTATTGGGTTTGTGCAAAGTTATGCGCAAACCTTTGCTTTACAGGTTAAGAATGACCAAATCACTTACCTGAATGACGATCGGGGAAACCGTATTCTCGATTTTTCTACATGCGGATATAAATCCTCCGAACAGGATATTCCTTCTGTCCGCAATGTTGTGTTTGTCCCCTGGAAAGCAGGAGATAACACTGCACGTATTCAACGTGCCATTGATTATGTAGCCTCGCTGTCTCCCGATGCTTCCGGTTTTCGTGGAGCGGTTTTGCTCGATCAGGGAGAGTTTACCCTGTCCGGCAGTATTCGTATCTCCACCTCCGGAATTGTATTGCGGGGAACGAATAAAGAAAAAACAATACTGCTGAAGAAAGGCGTAGACAGAGGTGCCCTTATTTATATGGAAGGAATAGACAACTTGAATGTACAAGACACTTTGCAGGTACTTTCAAACTATGTTCCGGTAAACACACGAACATTGGAAGTGGCTTCAGGCATTTCTCTGAAAAAAGGAGATCGTGTAATGGTTGTCCGTCCTTCCGGCAAGGAGTGGATAGCCTCTTTGGGTTGTGACATCTTTGGAGGAGGTATCAGTGCGTTAGGATGGAAAGAAGGGGATATGGATCTGACCTGGGACAGAACAGTCAGTGAAGTAAATGGCAACCAGATAACATTGGATGCTCCGCTGACCGTAGCTCTGGATGCTAAATATGGTGCTTCTTCTCTATTGACTTATCAATGGAACGGACGTATCTACGATTGTGGAGTAGAGAATATGACACTGATCTCTGATTACGACAAGCGTTATCCTAAAGATGAAGATCATTGCTGGACAGGTATTTCCATTGAGAATGCGGAAAACTGTTGGGTAAGACAACTCAATTTCAAACATTTTGCAGGAAGTGCCGTGATTGTTCAGCGTACAGGTTCCAAAATCACTGTCGAAGACTGTATCTCAAGAGAACCTGTTTCAGAAATCGGAGGAATGCGTCGTTGCACTTTCCACACACTGGGACAACAAACTTTATTTCAACGTTGCTACTCGGAACGAGGTATTCATGACTTTGCTGCCGGATATTGTGCAGCCGGTCCCAACGCTTTTGTACAATGTGATTCATACGAATCTTTAGGATTCAGCGGCTCTATCGATGCCTGGGCATGTGGACTGTTGTTCGATGTAGTAAATATCGACGGTCATAACCTGACTTTCAAGAATTTGGGACAAGATAAAAATGGAGCCGGTTGGAATACGGCAAACAGCTTGTTCTGGCAATGTACCGCAGCAGAAATCGAATGTTATGCTCCGGCAAAGGATGCGATGAACCGTGCATACGGCTGTTGGGCACAGTTCTCCGGTGACGGCGAATGGGCGCAATCCAACAATCACGTACAACCTCGCAGTATCTTTTATGCCCAATTGAAAGAACGATTGAATAAAGAATGTGCAGAACGTGCACGTATCTTGCCTAGAAATACAAGTGCAACCAGTAGCCCTACAGTTGAAGTGGCTATGGAACTGGCTAAAGAGGCTTATCATCCACGGTTAACGTTGGAACATTGGATAGGCGATCATAAGTTTACTCCTTCGGTGGAGTCAGCCGGAGTGAAATCAGTTGATGACATTAAAGAGAAAAGGGGGGTATCATTAGCCGCAAATTCTTCTACTACCCAATCACCGACTCAACCGGAAGTAACTATCACTAACGGACGTATCCAAATGGATGGTATTTTATTGGTTGGAAACAGTCATACCACCCCTTGGTGGAACGGAAAGCTCAAAACCAATTATCTGAAAAAGGCAAGTCCGGCCATTACCCGCTTTGTTCCGGGACGCGAGGGACTGGGATTAACAGACCGCATTGATTCTGTTATCAATTTTATGAAACAAAAAAACATACTTGTTTTCGATCAGAACTATGGTCTTTGGTATGACCGCCGTCGCGATGACCACGAACGGATTCGCCGTCGGGATGGTGATGTATGGGGACCTTTCTATGAACAGCCATTCGGACGCAGCGGTCAGGAAACAGCGTGGGAGGGATTGAGCAAATATGATTTGAAACGTCCCAATGCATGGTACTGGAGTCGCTTAAAAGAGTTTGCGGAGAAAGGAAATAAAGACGGGCTGCTTTTGTTTCATGAGAACTATTTCCAGCACAATATTCTGGAAGCCGGTGCACATTGGGTAGATTCTCCGTGGAGAAGCAGCAATAACATCAATCAGACCGGATTTCCTGAACCTGCTCCATTTGCCGGTGACAAACGAATCTTTGTAGCGGATATGTTCTATGACGTCAGCCATCCTGTTCGTCGTGAACTGCACAGGCAATATATACGTCAATGCCTGAATAACTTCGCTGACAATTCGAATGTAATTCAGTTGACAAGTGCTGAATTTACAGGACCGTTGCACTTCGTACAGTTCTGGTTGGATGTGATAGCCGAATGGGAAACTGAAACCGGAAAGAAAGCAAAAGTGGCATTAAGTACCACGAAAGACGTGCAGGATGCTATCCTTGCAGACCCCAAACGTGCTGCCATAGTAGACATCATTGATATCCGTTACTGGCATTATAAGACGGATGGGATCTTTGCGCCGGAAGGTGGAAAGAATATGGCACCGCGTCAGCACATGCGTAAGATGAAAGTAGGAAAGGTCACTTTCAATGAAGCATATAAAGCTGTCAATGAGTACCGACAGAAATTTCCCCAGAAGGCAGTGACGTTCTACGCACAGAATTATCCGGCTATGGGATGGGCTGTATTCATGGCCGGTGGTTCATGCCCTGTAATTCCATGCACAGATAAGGCATTCCTGAAGGATGCAGCAGCCATGGAAGTGGAAGAAACGAATACGGATGAGTACAAGAAAATGGTAAAATCTGATATTGGAAGTATCATTTATTCCAAGTCCGGAACAGAAATTCCTGTTCAATTATCGTCCGGGAAGTATGCATTAAAGTACATTCGCCCTGCTTCCGGAAAGATTGAAACGATAAATAAATCATTGAAAATAAATGGATTATACAACCTAAAGGTGCCTGATAAGAAAGAAGGTATTTACTGGTTCCATAAGCTATAAAACAGAAAATCCCGTTGAAGACTCTTCAGCGGGATTTTTGGTTTTTATAGGTAAATTCTAGTAAAAGAGTGTTATAAAACATGATACTTGTTTTTTCAATCCACAAACCAGATTTTACCCAAGGTTGCGGTCGATACTGCTTAGTTTTGCAACATCAAATCAATCGAATTAATGCTATGATGGAACAGACTAATCATTCAACCGAAACTTTACTCGCTTCTTTTCAAGCGGGAAACATGGCAGCTTTTTCACAGCTGTATAATTTGCACATCAACGTCCTTTTTAATTACGGATTGAAGTTGACCATTGATAGAGAGTTGCTGAAAGATTGTATTCATGACATCTTCGTGAAACTCTATACAAAGAAAGATGAATTAGGCACCATTGATAATTTAAGATCATACTTATTCATCTCATTAAAAAATAAACTTTGTGATGAACTTCGCAAACGCATGTATATGTCTGATACGGCAGTAGAGGAAGTTAGCGTGGCTACCCCTACAGATGTAGAAGATGATTATATGGAAGAAGAGCAGCGCAAGAATGAATTTTCATTGGTTAGACGTTTGCTGGATCAATTATCTCCCCGCCAGCGTGAAGCGCTTACCTTATATTATATAGAAGAAAAGAAATACGAGGATATTTGCGAGATTATGAACATGAATTATCAGTCTGTACGCAACTTGATGCACCGCGGATTGACAAAGTTGCGTACTCTGGCAAGTTAATTTTAGTAAAAAGATAAACTGGTTGAGTACATATACAGGATAACGTCGTCCTATTTATGTAAACGCTTAAAAAGGATGCGATATGTGCTCAAAGGTAAAGGATTTTTTGACGGATGATGATTTTATCAACTATGTGCTGGGTGTAACTCCGCAATCAGCTTCCCAATGGGAAACTTATTTCAGAGAGCACCCGGAAGAGATGGCAGATGCAGAAGAAGCTAAAGCTGTATTACTGGCTCCGGCAAATGTAGCCTGTGACTTCTCAATAGTTGAAAATAACGAATTAGAAGATAGGATTATTAGTAGTATAAAAGATTTTTCGGGTATTTTGTAGATAGGTTAGATAGTTAGATAAAGTAGTTAGGTTAGTTAAGGCATTAAAAGATTGACGCAGTCTCTCACAGGAAGTTTAATTTTAAACACTGTGAAAGACTGTGTTTTTTATTTATCCTGTTCAGGCTTTCCTGTGGATTCCTGAATATCGAAAGCGCTGCTGAAGCTGACAATTAATACAATGCATCCACCCAATATGCCAATAATCATATAAGCAATACGAATATCGAATGCTTGTGAAATGGCACCGATAAGGAGAGGAGCAATCAGCGAACCTATAAAACTGATACTTGACAGAATGGTAAGTGCAATGCTGACCGGTGTTTTCGATTTGGCTCCTACGAAGCTATACAAAGTAGGTACAATGCAAGATATTCCCAAACCGACCAGCATAAAACCCAATGAATTGATGATGACTTTCATAGCCATAGATTCAAAAACACCTCCTAACAAGGCAGAGATAAAAAAGCCGATACAAATAAAGCTACCCGCCAGTTGCAAGACTTTCTTCTTTCCCCAAAGCTGATAAGCGTAGTTAGTCAAAAAACGCCCTGTTGCCATCATAATCATGAACACAAGAAAACCGATCTGCAACGATTTAGGTACGTGAACTACTGATTCGAAATAAACGGCACTCCAATCGAACATCGCACTTTCTACAATCAGTGCAAACAGCCCGACAAGTCCTAGCTGCAAAAGCAACATTTCCGGTTTTTGAAACAATAACCGGAAGCCATTGGGGGCTTTGGCCATACTTCTTTCCTTCGTTTCAAAAACCTCCACTTGCTGCGGTGCGCTCTCCTGCAAATAGTTTCGTCCGGAAAGCACTATTATAAAGATGACAATGAATATAAGTGTATAGTGCCAGATAGGGGAGACTCCTGCCAGAATCATCACAAAACCGATAAGTGCCCCGGCACATGCTCCTAAGCTCCATCCTCCATGAAAAGTTGCCATAATGGTTTTACCATACAGGCGTTCCACTTCAATCCCTTGTGTATTGAATGATATATCGCACAAATTCCAAAACACACCGAAGCAAAATAGTAAGAAGCCCAGCAGATAGACTTCATGAGCCAGTCCGATGCAAAGCAAGGAAGAAGCATATCCCAGAATACTGACCTGTACCATACTCCGGCTTCCCAACTTCGAAACAAGATAGCCCGCCAAAGGTATCGCCACAAATTTGCCTACAGGAATCATAAACAAGATCAATCCCCAATAAAAGGCATAATTTGCAGCAAAAACATCTTTGAAATCAGGAATCCGGCTAGCCCAACTTGCCATACAAAGTCCTTGAGCAAAGAAAAAAGTCAATATGGCAAAACGTATTCTCTCTTTGGGATGCGTAAATTGGTTATTCATGCATTTTTTATTTTTAATCGCGGCAAAGGTATCTATTTTTTTTGTACTTTTGCGCCCGATTTAAAAATATCATATTCATGAAGACAGGCGAATCTTTAGTATCAGTAGGTAGATTTATTGCAGAATATTCAGCCCATTTAATGGGAGCCGGAGTGCATACCTCGCGGGTAGTACGCAACACAAAGCGCATCGGAGAGGCTTTCGGGCTAGATGTTAAGTTAAGCGTCTTTCATAGGAACATAATTTTGACCATTATAGACAAAGAAACAAACGAAGCTTGCAATGAGGTTATAGACATTCCCGCGCACCCGATCAGTTTCGAACATAATTCAGAATTAAGCGCATTGAGTTGGGAAGCATTAGACAATCATTTATCATTGGAGGAACTAAAAGATAAATATAAGAAAATTATTTCAGCTCCGCGAATACACTCCCTTTTCGTTTTATTGTTGGTAGGATTTGCCAATGCTTCTTTCTGTAAATTGTTCGGTGGTGATTTAATTTCTATGGGGATCGTGTTCTCGGCTACCATTACAGGATTTTACCTGAAACAGCAAATGCAGATGAAGAAAATAAACCATTACATTGTATTTATCGTCTCGGCTTTTGTTGCTTCCCTATGTGCTTCCACTGCGCTGATTTTCGACACAACCTCGGAGATTGCAATGGCAACCAGCGTACTTTATCTCGTGCCCGGTGTTCCCTTGATTAATGGCGTGATTGATGTAGTAGAAGGATACGTATTAACAGGATTTGCCCGTCTGACAGAAGCTTCTTTATTGATTGTCAGCATCGCGATCGGACTTTCCTTCACATTATTAATGGTAAAAAACAGTTTAATTTGATATGATAGCACTTGACATTCTTACTGATGGATTTTTTGCAGCAGTAGCAGGTATAGGATTTGGTGCGATTTCCGATCCTCCTTTGCGTGCATTCAAGATGATTGCCATACTGGCAGCATTGGGACACGCTTGTCGTTTTTGTTTAATGACTTATTTAGGTGTGGATATTGCCACAGGTTCTTTGTTTGCCGGATTGGTCATCGGCTTCGGTAGTTTATGGTTGGGTAAAAAAGTATATTGTCCGATGACGGTACTTTACATTCCGGCATTGCTTCCCATGATTCCGGGTAAGTTTGCATACAACATGGTATTTTCACTTATCATGTGTCTGCAAAATGTGAATGATCCGGATAAGCTGGACAAGTTCATGTCCATGTTCTTCTCTAATACTCTGGTAGCAAGTACAGTGATTTTCATGTTGGCGGTAGGAGCTACTTTCCCGATGTTCCTGTTCCCACATAGAGCCTTTTCATTAACAAGACATTAAAAACTACTTTTATGGAGATTTTTTGGAGAACAATTGCATATTATAATTCAGCTACCTGGCTTTTACAGATAGTTATCATTCTGATTGGTATTGCATTGACCGGATTGCTTATCGGCAAACCACGCCCGTGGGTGAAAATGGCGATGAAGGTCTATATGATAGGTCTTTATACATGGATTTCTGTGGTCTACTATTATATCTATTGTGAAGAGCGCAGTTATAATGGGGTGATGGCAATGTTCTGGGGCGTTATGGCTGTCATTTGGCTATGGGATGCAATCACAGGATATACGACCTTCGAACGTACCCACAAATATGATCTATTGTCTTACGTCCTGTTGGCAATGCCTTTTATATATCCTCTGGTTTCACTGGCACGCGGACTCTCGTTTCCGGAAATGACTTCTCCGGTAATGCCTTGTTCGGTAGTTGTGTTTACCATCGGATTATTACTGCTGTTTGCGCAAAAGGTCAATATGTTTCTGGTATTGTTCCTTTGCCACTGGTCATTGATCGGATTATCCAAAACTTATTTCTTCCAGATTCCGGAAGATTTCCTGTTGGCAAGTGCCACAATTCCCGGCCTGTATCTTTTCTTCAGAGAATATTTCCTGAACAATCTGCATGCCGACACCAAGCCGAAAGCCAAATATATCAATTGGCTATTGATAAGCGTTTGCGTCGGACTGGCTGTGTTGCTGACTACTACCATGTTTTTAGAATTAGTTCCGAAGAATTGATCCGGAACACATAGAAGATATTCAAATCAAAAAAGAAGATGTGTCATAATGAATAATAAAACGCAGATTAACGCAAATTACCGCAGAAATAATTTTATAAGTCGTTGATTAATATATCAATATAATTGAAATAATCTGCGATAATTTGCGTTAATCTGCGTTTTGACACTCTCTTTTGCATTATATCACATTTACTTAATTGCGTAGAATATCCGCAGAGCATACTGCATCACCGCATCAGGCAACCACTTTTTACTCTTTGCAAACAACACCTGTATCCAGGGACCTACTTTCGTTCGGAAAGGAGGATTTGTACGCTCCACTATTTTACAGATTGCAGCAGCCAACTTCCGTGGATGGCATCCATTACGTTCCTCTTTTTCTATGATCTCCAATGATTTCCGGAAGCTTTCTCCATAATCGGTATCCAGTCTTGTCTGTTCGGAGATATTCCGATTATCAGTAAATCCGGTGTTGAAGTCTCCCGGTTCTACCACGCAAACTTTTATATTGAACGGATGGACCTCTAAAGCCAATGCTTCGCTATATCCTTCCACCGCAAATTTGGAAGCAGAATAAAATCCCTGATAAGGGATGCCCATTACACCACCAATAGAGCTGATATTGATGATCTTCCCTTTTCGGTTTTTACGCATGACAGGCAATACCTCCCGGCACATATTCACTACACCAAAGAAATTGGTATTCATCTGTATGTTTGCTTCCTCTTCCGTAGCAAGTTCCAATGCACCGCCAATACCCATCCCGGCATTATTAATCAGTACGTCAATCCGTCCCTGTTCTAATAGAATCCTATCAACAGCTTGACGGATAGAAAGTGAATTGGTAACATCGACAACCAGCATTTTCACCTCATTCATGTCTTCGGAAAGTTTCCGACTTGTCCCATAAACGATGTGCCCTTGTGCTGATAACATTTGAGCGGTAATCTTTCCAAACCCGGAAGATGCTCCGGTGATAAGTATGACTTGTGGTTGCATATATCCTATATTTCTAATCAAGTATTCAAGTTTTTCACGTATTCTGTCGGAGTTAATTTGGTAATTTGGCGGAATTGTTTGTTGAAATGCGCCTGATTGCGAAAACCGCTCTCCCATGCCACCTGTGCAATGGTCAAGTTCGAGTTACCGAGTAGTTTGCAGGCATGTTCTACCCTAATTTCGTTCAGACACTGAAACAGTGTCTTTCCTGTGCGTTGTTTGAAGAAGCGACAGATAGAAGTCGCATTTATGTGGACGTGAGTGGCGATATTTTCCAATGTGAGTTCTTTCCTATGGTTGTTTATCAAGAAACTGAATATCCGGGAAATGGGATCATCAAGAATATATCTGTCCAAAGGGTTAGTGTATTTAAGTGACGAGACAAACGTAATGTTATCCGACTTACCTAGCATATCCAGTAATTTGAAAAGGGAGGTCAGGCGGTCTATACCACGTTGCATATTGATACCCTCCATTATCTGAAGTACATTCCTTTTCAAAGTTTTTGAATGGAAACAAACGCCTCGTGTGCTGTTTTCCAGTACGGTATATATTTGGGAATATTCTTGGATGCTCTCCATTTGTTCGGGAAAAAGGCTACGGGGGAATTGTAAAATGCAACAACTATTATTGCTCTCTGAAGACGATGGCATATCAGAAAGAAACAAGTGTGGCAGGTTTGCACCTATCAGTACAAGGTCATCGGTATGGTATTCCCTCACCGAATCACCAACGAACTCCTTACCATGCCCTTCCATGATATAAATCAGCTCGTATTCGGAATGACAATGCAAGGAAGTTGTCAGTTCTACACCGGAATCGTATTTGAATGAACATCCTATCTCGCATATCACTTTGCGATTATCTATAACTTTAGTTTCCATTGCGTTACTTTTATATTGTTTGCAAATATAGTATTTCATTTCGTATAAATAGCATTTATATTTATCTTGTTTTCACTTTAACTTTGCCCCACAAATAGATAAAATGAAAAAATATGAGAAAATTAATTTTAGTTTTACCAGTACTTGCCGGCGTTCTTTGGGGGTCGGCAGGTGTGTTCGTTAGAGAACTGAATGATTTCGGGATGGACGGTTACACGGTTCTATCCACCCGTATGATAGTGGCCACTGTGTTCCTGCTTATTATCATTGGATTGTACAACCGTTCACTATTGAAAATTAACCTGAAGGACTTGTGGCTATTTGCCGGAACAGGACTATTAGGAATCATGGGGCTAAACTATTTTTATAATGAAGCAGTTAGTGAAATTACGCTTTCGCTGGCAGCGATTCTCTTAAGTATGGCTCCTGTGTTTGTCATGATTCTCTCGGCATTCATTTTCAGGGAACGGATTACAGTAAAGAAAATCAATTGTCTGATATTGGCAATCGTGGGATGCACATTGGCAAGCGGTGTGCTTGAGGCAGCTTCTGGTATGGGACTGCAAGTGTCGGTACGTGGTATCGTTATGGGGTTACTTTCCGGCTTCTTCTGTGCTCTCTACGGCATTTTTTCAAAAATTGCTGCCAATCGGGGATATAGCACATATACCATTCTATTTTATAGCCTGTTGTTATGTACAGTTGCTTTACTTCCGGTTACAAACTGGGGAGTGTTTATCTCATTCATCGAGGCTGCACCGCTGAAAAATACGTTGTTTGCTGTGGCACATTCCACCTGCACATCCATATTGCCCTATCTTTTTTACAGTATCGCTCTGCTTTATATGGAAAACGGCAAGGTATCCATTTTAGCGGGAGGAGGCGAACCTATCGCAGCGGTTGTTTTTGGAGTCCTGTTTTTTTCAGAAATTCCAACCATTCTGATTCTTATCGGATTGGTCATAACAATTATTGCCTTGTCTTTCTTATGTATGCCTTTGGATCGAGCAACTATATATATAAGGTATTATCGCATACAATTGTGCAAGATTCGATATAAAACAGATTTTTAATTGATTGATAATATAATAATGAAACAAAAAACATTAGGTAGAGAATTTACATTAAAAGGAAAAGGTTTGCATACAGGACAAAATGCTGTTGTTTTATTTTGTCCTGCAGAAGAAAATTATGGGTATAAAATAGAAAGAACAGATTTATCAAACAAGCCTATTATAGCTGCCAATGCTAAAAATGTAACGTCAACAGATAGAGGTACAACTTTGTCAGAAAAAGGATTTTCAGTAGGAACCGTAGAACATGCTCTTGCGGCTCTGTATGGTTGTAGCATAGATAACTGTCATATTAAAATATATGGGTCTGAATTCCCGATATTAGACGGAAGTGCTGCAGAGTATGTAAAGAAAATACGCATTTCCGGTATTAAAGAACAGAATGTAGAGAGAGAATTTATTACTATAAGAAACAAGATTGAGTATATAGATGAGCTTTCAGGTTCTCGTATCAGTATATTTCCTGATGAAAAATTTTCCATTGATCTAAAGGTTATATTCGATTCTGATGTAATAGGAGAACAATCTGTGCAGTTTGGTGAATCATCTGATTTTGATAAAGAAATTGCTACGTGTAGGACATTCGTTTTTGTCAAAGATATTAAAGTTTTACTGCAGAAAGGTCTCATCAAGGGGGGAAACTTCGAAAATGCGATTGTAGTTTATGATACGCCAATAGGACAAAAAGAACTTGATGAATTGGCTGATATAATGTCTGTAGAAAAACGTCCGTCTGAAAACATTGGCTATTTGTCTCCTTTGCCTCTAAAGTATCCCAATGAGCTTGCCCGACATAAGTTATTGGATTTAATAGGTGACCTTGCTCTTTCCGGACAATTCATAAAAGGTAAAATTGTGGCATACTGTCCCGGACATCGGGTAAACAATTTGTTTGCCCGTACCTTGATACGTGAAATAAAATAGAGAAAAAGTCAGTATATATGATAGTAGCATGCCATTATGATACTATCATATATACACTATAAAAAATTAGTAACCAATAAGGTTATTTCTCTAAAATAGCAGTCATCTTCTCCCGCCAATCTTCACCATTCTTCGGCTGGAAAGTTTCAAATCCCAGTTCTTTGCCGATTTGGATATTCGAGGCGCCGTCATCTACAAATAAAGTTTCAGAAGGAATGATATTGCAATCATTCACCATATAATCGAATATTTCCGGTGCAGGTTTTGTGTGACCGACCTGATAAGACAGATATAGTTTGTCACAGTAATCATTCAACGGCTTTTTCCTTGACGAGAAATCAGGGCTGCATGCCCATGACATAACAAAAGGATTAGTATTACTTAAAATATACACATGATATGATTTTCTCAATTCTAATATATAATCGAGTTTATTTAGATTCACTTCATTGAAAAAGCCCAGCCATGCCTGTTTGGTTTCCTCCATCGTCAATGAACGGTCACATAAATCCCCCAGTTGTTTCCGAAACTCATCCGCACTTAGCTTACCTTCTTCCAGTTCTTGAAAGATGCCGGTCTGGTGATATTTATCCAGACGGGTGTCGGCATCTGCCAGTCCCAGTTTGATAAATGCCTGAACCGCTTTGTCGCGATCAATATCTACAATCACCCCTCCAAAATCAAATACAATGTTTTTAATCATGATATATAATTTTTTTGTTTGCTACAAAGATACGGCTTATCTTCTTAATTAGCAGTGCACAACGGCTTGATATTTGTCAAAAAAACATAGTGACGCTATCCTTGCCAAATAGTGTCACTATCACACCCGGATAGCGTCACTATACTTTTTGTATGACTTAGGGAAGGATAAATTCCGATTATTTTTTATATTTGCAAATCCAATCAATCCTTTGTAAAGACAAAAATAGAGTTATGAATAACCTTCGAATTTTATTGTATATGATGCTCCTTTCATTGGCTGCATGTCATCCGGAAGGAACGAGTGTGAAGCAAGGGTTAGACAAAGCCGCACAGCTCATGGCGCAGGACCCCGATACGGCATCTATTATTCTTGAGACTATTCAGACCAGTCAAATGAATGAAGCCCAACTGGCAGAATATAATTTATTGTGTACCCAGCTTAACGAGGACAAAAGTATTCCTCATTCTTCTGATAAGCAGATCAGGCAGGCGGCATCTTATTATGAAAAAAATGGCAATGAATATCAAAAATCAAAAGCATATTATTATCTTGCTTGTGTAGAAAGTGATCTGGAACAGAAAGAGGAGGCAGAAATTCACTTTAAGGAGGCAATCAAACTTGCCAAGGAAACAGAGGAATACGATCATCTGGCAAAAATCTGCAAACGATGTAGTCTTTATTATCAGAAATACGGTAACTTTGATGAAGCACTGGAAATGGAGAGAAAGGCATACGCCAGTCAGTTGATGTTGAATGACGGTAAAAGCGATTCTTCAGTAATTCTTTCTTCTGCTTTAGGGATGTTCGGTGTGATGTCTTTGTTGCTTGGACTACTCTGGAAGAAAAACCGGCACGTACTTTCCCAATTGGATCTTTTCAAAGAAGAAATACTGAAAAAAAATGTTGAATCGGATAAGCTGATCTTGCAATGTAACCATCTCGAAGAGAAGTATCAGTCTCTTCAACTACATATCTATGAAAGTTCTCCCGTTGTTTCAAAAGTACGACAGTTTAAAGAACGGAATGTTTTGTCTTCTAAAATCCCTTCTTTCTCCGAGAAAGACTGGACAGAGTTACTGCGACTCCAGGAAAACGTCTATGGACTTGTATCTAAATTGAAAGAAATAGGTCCGAAGCTCACAGAAGAGGATTTAAGAGTATGTGCCTTTCTGCGGGAGGGAGTCCAACCTGCTTGCTTTGCTGATTTAATGAAACTGACTACAGAGACGCTGACCCGGAGAATCTCCAGAATAAAAACGGAGAAACTGATGTTGGCAAATTCTAAAGAGTCACTGGAAGATATTGTGAAATCATTGGGGGATCTTTCATTTTGTGCAAGAAATTAATTATTATCAGGTAATGATTCATTATCTCCTTACTACATTTAAAGATTTTCGTTGCAGAGATTAATGGTTTTTAGTACAGAAATTAGTAATCTTTTATGCAGTCGGGTAGTTGTCCCGTTATAACGGGACGATGGGCATCCTATAGGGTGACAAATATCACTTTATAAGGTGATATTTGTCATTCTGTAATATGATTATCTGTCTTTAGAAGAATGAAAATCATTAAAGATACGAAATTAAATAGCAAAAAACAAGAGTGGCACTTGTTTTTCCTAATATCCCAATAGTTTTCTCATAGTTGATACATTGTCATTTTTATGCCATTTACTTTACTATGCCATTATTAATTTGTACCTAATTTATCCTCTGTCTGTTTTTGTCTATCTCTTCATTTTTATTATTGTTGATTATCAACATATTATCATTAACGACCGTCCGTATCCGTCCGGTAAAAAATACCTGTTTTAGCAGTATGTCCTGTAACTTTGCAAACAAAAAAGTACAGAACAATGAGCAACTTATTATTTAAAAGATGGAATGATTTCGGTGGGTGGCTGGTCTTTCTGATAGCAGCATTTGTGTATGGGATGACCATCGAACCAACCGCAAGTTTCTGGGATTGTCTCGAATTTATTTCTTGTGCTGAAAAATTACAGATAGGGCATCCGCCGGGAGCACCTTTCTATATGCTTGTCGGCAACCTGTTTACCCAGTTTGCTTCCGATGCTTCGCAAGTGTCGGGAATGGTCAACTTTTTAAATGCACTATTGAGTGCCGGTTGTATCTTGTTTCTTTTCTGGAGTATTACCCGATTAGTGAGAGCCTTGCTTGTGGGCGATGAACGGAAATTATCTGTTATGGATGTTATTATCATTCTGGGAGCGGGTTTTGTGGGAGCTTTAGCTTATACTTTCAGTGATACATTCTGGTTTAGTGCGGTAGAGGGTGAGGTATATGCTTTCTCTTCTTTCCTCACAGCCTTGGTATTTTGGATGATTCTTCGCTGGCAGGATGAAGCAGATTCTGTGTCCGGTGACCGCTGGATTATCCTGATAGCCTATATTATAGGGCTTTCAATCGGAGTGCATTTGCTTAATCTGCTTTGTATTCCTGCCATTGTATTAGTGTTCTATTACCAAAAATATCAGACCCTATCACTCAAGGGAGTTATCGGGGCCATTGCATTATCCGGTATTCTTATTGTATTGATTCTTTTTGTTTATATACCCGGAATGGCTGATGTAGGAGGATGGTTCGAATTATTCTTTGTCAATGTGATGGGATTACCCTTCCAGTCAGGATTGATCGTCTTTCTGGGTTTGGTCCTGTTTTTACTGATAGGAGCCATTTATCGGTTTAGAAAACGCATCGTGAATACCGGTTTGTGGTGTTTACTCATGCTCACCATAGGATATACCACCTATGCGGTCATACTCATTCGTGCCAATGCTAATACGCCGCTCAACGAGAATGCACCGGATAATATTTTCACGCTCAAAAGCTACCTGAATCGCGAACAGTATGAAAGTGCTCCTTTACTTTATGGGAGAACCTATGCATCCGAACCGGAGTATGTGCCCGAAGGAGACTATTACAAGGTAAAGACCGAAAAAGGGACTGCCATCTATCGGCCGGATAAAAAAGAAGGCAAGTATAAAATCATCCGCTATAAGGAAGATGTGTGCTACACTCAAAATATGTTGTTTCCACGAATGTGGAATGATCGTTCGGCCGCTTCTTACAAAGGATGGTCCGGAGGAGGTGCAAATGAGGCTCCCACACAAAAAGAGAACCTGACTTATTTTATCACATACCAACTCAACTACATGTACTGGCGCTATTTTCTATGGAATTTTGTCGGACGACAGAATGATATTCAAGGAAGCGGTGAACCGGAACATGGTAACTGGATTACAGGAATTTCCTGGCTCGATAACCTGCGACTGGGGAATCAAAAACTTTTGCCGGAATCTTTGCGTGAGAACAAAGGTCACAATGTATTCTATGGCTTACCATTATTATTAGGATTACTCGGTATCTATTGGCAATGGACACGCGGGAAAAAAGGCAAGCAGCAATTCAGTGTCTTATTTTTCCTTTTCTTCATGACGGGATTGGCTATTGTGCTCTATCTGAATCAGACTCCCGGGCAACCTCGTGAACGGGATTATGCGTATGCAGGTTCGTTTTATGCGTTCGCTATCTGGATTGGAATGGGAGCCGCCGGATGTTGTGACATGCTTCGCCGAAAACAGGCAAAAATCCTCCCGGTCAGCTTACTCATGCTGCTTTGCCTGTTTGTCCCCATACAAATGGCAAGCCAGACTTGGGATGACCACGATCGAAGCAACCGATATACCTGTCGTGACTTTGGAGCTAACTATCTGATGACACTTCCCGACAAAGGAAATCCGATCATATTCTGTAACGGGGATAATGATACGTTCCCCTTGTGGTATAATCAGGATACGGAAGAAGTACGCAGAGATGTACGTATCTGCAATTTAAGTTATGCGCAGACCGACTGGTACATTTATCAGCAACAATGTCCTCTGTACGATGCTCCCGGACTGCCGATCAGTTGGGATCAAAATCAATACCAGGAAGGGAAGAACGAATATGTGGCTGTTCGTCCGGAATTGAAGAAACAGATAGAAGCATTGTATCAGAAACATCCCGAAGAAGCCCGTGATAGTTTTGGAGATGATCCGTATGAAATAAAGAATATCCTGAAATATTGGGTGTTCGCGGAGAAACAGGAATTCCATGTGATACCTACCGATACAATAAATATTTATATTGATAAGGATGCACTACTCCGTTCTGGAATGATGTTGCCTGAAGCCATTCGTCATTTAAAAGGAGAAGAACTGAGAGATGCAATACCGGATAAACTGTCTATTTCTCTAAAAGATATACGTCTGTTGACTAAAGTGGACTTACTCATGCTCGAGATCTTGGCTAACTGTAACTGGGAACGTCCCCTGTACATGGCTATCTCGGTAGGCAACTCCAGTAAACTGAAGTTTGATGACTACTTTGTTCAGGAAGGGTTAGCATTCCGGTTTACTCCTTTCAACTATAAAGAATGGGGAGACGTAAAAGAAGGCAACGGATATGCCATAGATACGGAGAAACTCTACGAGAATGTGATGAACAGATATAAATACGGAGGATTGGATACTCCCGGACTTTATCTGGACGAAACAACCCTGCGCATCTGTTATTCTCATCGAAGGCTTTTTGCGCAACTGGCTAAAGAATTGGTGAAACAAGGAGACGACATCCGTGCCAGAAAAGTATTGGAGTATGCTGGGCAAGCTATTCCGGCATATAATGTTCCCGAAGTATACGAGAGCGGTTCGTATGATATAGCCACCGCTTATGCTTCCATAGGAGAAACGCAGAGAGCGACCGATCTATTGAATCATCTGATAGCAGAATCGAAAAATTATATCGACTGGGCTTTCTCATTGGGAGATAACCGGATAGGGATGGTTCAACGGGATTGTTTGTATAGGTTCTGGCAATGGAATCAGTGTAATGAATTACTGAAGAATATGGATAAAGAGAGATATGAACAGAGTAATCAGCAATTTGAAAAGAAATATATGCGACTCACTCAACTAATGAATTATCACAACTAAACTCAAAGAATATGAAATCGAAAAGAATAAGAGAAGAAGAAATAAAAACAGTATTGGGCAAAAGAAATTACGTCATCTTAATTATCGGCTCTATATTGATTATCATAGGATATATATTAATGAGCGGCGAGGGGAGTACCCTTGCCGCCTATAATCCCGATATATTTAGTGGAACACGCATACGTATTGCCCCATTATTGTGTTTATTGGGGTATCTACTGAATGTATTCGGTATTCTTTACCGTCCTCGTCAAAGGGGGATTTAATCTTTCAATAGAGGTAACTGATTGAGCATATTTCTAAGTTTGATTGCCACTCGTGGCATAGGTTCGGCAACTGTAAGTCCTACCAGATCATATTCGGAGGATATATCATTAATGATACGAACTACTTCTTCAATCTTCATGCCGTTAGGCTCAACGCCTACGGCAGCGATTATCTCTGCCGGGTCCAATACATCCATATCGAAATGTATAACCACCTTCGAAACCCCGGTACTTTTCAGCCATTCCATAATCTTGGTACGATCATTGGCAACTTCCTGTGGAGATAATCCTTTAATCCCCAACTTTCTTTGTCGTTCCTGCATACCCTCATCCCATGAGCGGAGTCCGACAATCAGGGCTTTGGAAGCATCTATTTTTCCCGGAAGTAATTCCATTATTTCTTCATCTCCCATTCCCAAACAAGCTGTTAGTGCCATTGCATGATAACCCTTATATTCATCATAAGGCAGATTGATGTCGGGATGTGCGTCTATCCAGATGATAGCTACATCATCCGGGTATCTATTGATTAAATAAGTAAACGGAACAACACTAACGGAACATTCTCCTCCTAAAGTGACAATCCGATCCGGATGATTCTCTTTAAGCAGATCAAGCGCAGCTTTAGTTTGTTTCAGTATGACACTGCGTGCACTGATGCCTTTTTCCGTCGCTCTGTCATTGATATCCAGTGAAACCGGAACTTCGACGGTCTTCTGACCGGTCTGTGGGGCTAAATAGTTCAATAACTGTGCTCCCAGATAGTAGCCTCTGGATGAATCTTCCGCCGGAATATCAGGCATCCAATGATCTACAATTCCTCCTTGCCATTGAGGATAGATAAAACGAAGAGTTGATTTTTTATTTTCCATATTTACTTGATTGTTTCATTTCCGTTTTTACTATATGCTTCGTACAAAAATAGAATAAATCTTTCTAATATCATTAATATTTCAAAAAAGACCATCTATCTAAAATAAATTATTGCTTCTTTTGTCCCAATGAAATGAAAGTTGGGAAATAGTATGAATAACAACATTGATATAAAAACGTTGGAGGCCTTTCAGGATGGGAATCACAAGGCCTTTGAGACTATTTTTATTACATACTACAACAAAACCAAAGCATTTATTGACGGATATATAAAATCGGAGCCTGATGCAGAAGAGCTGACAGAGGATTTATTTGTCAATCTTTGGATCAACCGTCATTCGATTGATACGTCCAAATCATTCAATTCTTATTTGCACACCATTGCAAGAAATGCAGCAATCAACTTTCTGAAACATAAATATGTGTGTGATGCCTACCTGAACCATAATCAAGAAACAGGATATAGCTCTACTTCCGAAGAAGACCTTATTGCCAAGGAATTGGAAATGCTGATTGACGAACTTGTCGGAGGAATGCCCGAACAACGGAGAATGATTTATACATTAAGTCGTAATGAAGGATTATCCAATGCCGAGATTGCCGAACGACTGAACACTACCAAAAGAAATGTTGAAAGCCAGCTAAGCCTCGCTTTAAAAGAGATACGGAAGGTTATTTCATGTTTTCTGTTATCATTATTGTAACTTTATTTTCTTCTTTACTTATTTTTTTTCCAAAAATATTCATTTTCTTATTGAGCTTTTTGCCACCTAACTGTATATATAGTAAAGTGCAGTAAAAATGGAGAAAAGTAATATCACCAAAATCATCAGAATGTTCCTTTCCACCCGCTTTCCATCCGAAACGGAAGAGAAAGTACAGAAGTGGATCATTAAAGATAAAGACCAGCAGGCGAAAGCAGAAGCTTCATTGGATTATTGGAATGAATTGGACGTAGAAGCCGATTCGAACACTTATGCCTCACTGGAACGGGTGAATTTAAGAACCGGATACAACAAAGAACATCTGACGGGCATCGCTTCTTATCAGAGGTTTGCCCGTGTTGCCGCAGTTGTTGTTCCATTGCTTTTATTAGCAGGAGGAATGTTCTGCTATCTTTCTCCACAAAACGAGATGATAGAGGTATCCGTTGCTTATGGAGAACAGAAACGTCTAATCTTGCCGGACAGTTCGGAAGTTTGGTTGAATGCGGGAAGCACCATTTTATATCCGGAAACTTTTGCTAAAGATAAACGTTTGGTCATTCTTAACGGTGAAGCTTATTTCTCTGTCCAAAAAGATACTGCAAGCCCCTTCATCGTGGAAGTTCCCCAGCTTTCCGTAAAGGTTCTTGGAACCAAATTCAACGTGAAAGCCTATCCTGGTGATGAAAAAATAACAACTACACTGACGAGCGGCAAGGTAGAAGTGAGCGTCCAGTCCCAACCTCCCCGGATACTTAAACCCAATGAACAGCTTACATACGATAAGAAGTCGTCAGACATCCATATATCAGTGATAGATACTCATGACACCAACAGTTGGGTAGTGGGAAAACTGATCTTTACCAATGCTACTGCCGGAGAAATATTCCGAACCCTCGAAAGACACTATAACACCACGATTGATAATGAGGCAAATATCCCTGCGTCCAAACGATATACAGTCAAATTTCTGAAAGATGAAGATCTGGATGAAATACTGAATATATTGAAAGATATCATCGGCTTTGATTATCAACAACATGAAAATAAAATAGTATTAACCCAACCATAAAAGAAACAGCCTATGAACAAAAAGAACCGGGAAGCAGCTTGAGACCCTCTTCCCAGTTCTGAAATGTCTATCCTCATTCAACAAGTGACGTAAAATGAAGTATCAACATACAAATATAGAATAATGAATCGAATTAATACGAATAAACGGGCAGCTAAGCTCGCCATTTTTTTATTTTTTACTTTTCTCTCTCTTACAACTGTCGCACAGAATAAAGAAAAAAAGATTACCATACAAAATAAAAGAATCTCATTAAAAGAAGCCTTTGCTCAAATTGAATCACAAACCGGATATAGCATCGCTTATGAACAATCGAATCTGGATATAGACAAAAAGCAGTCTTTATCTCTTAAAAATGTAGCTGTCGTCAAAGCGATGACTCAACTTTTAAAAGAAACCGGATATGTATATAAAATAAAAGGATATCATATTATTATTTCTTTGCAAGATAACCGACAAAAGCCTGCCAATGATGATACACAAAAACTGACTCAAACCATAAGAGGAATCGTTGTTGATTCCAAAACCAATACGCCAATAGAATATGCCTCCGTCTGTATAGCAGAGAAACCTTCACTGGGAGGCTCAACTGACAACCGGGGAAATTTCCGGATTAATAACGTCCCGATAGGACGTTATAATATTCAGGCATCTTTTATGGGGTATCGCCCAAGTATCATTAGCGAAGTGTCTGTCACATCATCCAAAGAAGTATTTGTAGAAATCCCTATGGATGAAAATGTGCAGGATTTGGCTGAAGTGCTTGTCAAACCGGAAATAAAAAAAGACCGGACAGTCAACCCGATGGCTATTACGGGAGGGCGTATGATTAGTATTGAAGAAGCGTCCCGATTTGCCAATGGGTTTGATGATCCGGCACGGTTAAGTTCTGCATTTGCTGGAGTGGCAGGAGATGTCGGTACCAATGCAGTGGCTATCCGGGGAAACGCTCCGCAATTTACCCAATGGAGACTGGAGGGAATTGAAATACCTAATCCGACTCATTTTGCCGATTTAGCAGGGCTGGGAGGGGGATTTCTGTCTGCTTTAAGCACGCAAGTTATCGGAAACTCCGATTTCTACAATGGAGCTTTCCCAGCAGAATACAGTAATGCCTTATCCGGTGTTTTCGATATGCATTTGCGCAATGGTAATAATCAGAAGTACGAACACGCCTTTCAGGTCGGACTCATGGGCATAGATTTAGCTTCGGAAGGTCCTATCAGTAAAAAACGGGGAAGTTCCTATCTGGTGAATTATCGCTTTTCTACTACTTCACTGGCATCGGGTAATGACATCAACCTGAAATATCAGGATTTAGCCTTCAAACTAAATTTTCCCACACGTAAAGCCGGAACCTTTTCGATTTGGGGATTAGGATTGATAGACAGGAATAAAGCAGATGTTTTGGAACGTTCCGAATGGGAAACGATGGGAGACCGGTCGTCAGGATATAATAAACTGGATAAGCTGGCAGGTGGCTTAGCGCACAAATATGTACTGGATGAAAATACTTATATCCGTTCTTCTCTATCCGCTACCTATTCCAAAGACCGTTCATTGGCAGACTTACATACCGACGACGCTATTATTAATGTAGCAGATATTCAGAATAGTAGATGGAATTTAGTATTCAATTCATATCTGAATAAGAAATTCAGTCCGAGGCATACCAACAGAACAGGGATTACCATTACGGAACTTAAATATGATCTTGATTACAAAGTCAGCCCTTATTGGGGATTAAACAAACCTATGGAGCAAATATCGAAAGGCAGTGGAGAAAGCACAGTCCTCTCGGCATATAGTAGTTCCGTAATAAACTTGAGCAACAATCTGACAACCAGTTTAGGGGTTACCGGACAATATTTTACTTTAAACAAGAACTGGTCGATAGAACCGAGAGTTGCCCTTAAATGGAAAATAAATCCTGCACATTCTTTAGCAGCTGCTTACGGCTTGCATAGCCGTCGGGAAAGGCTCGACTATTACTTTGTTGAACAGATAATCAATGGTAAAAAGGAATCAAACCGGTACCTGGACTTCTCAAAGGCACATCATTTCGGATTCACTTATGACTGGAATATCAATCAGACCCTACATCTGAAAATAGAACCCTATTATCAATACTTATTCCACATACCAGTTGAGGAAAACTCCTCCTTTTCGATTATCAATTATGAAGAATTCTATTTAGACCGCATATTGACAAACACCGGAATAGCCAAAAACTATGGAATAGATATAACACTGGAACAATACATGAAAAACGGCTTCTACTATATGATTACAGCTTCATTATTCAAATCGAAATATAGGGGAGGAGACCGTATCTGGCGAAATACGAGACTGGATAAAAGTTTTTTAGTGAACCTGCTCGCCGGAAAAGAATGGATGGTTGGCAGACTCAAACAGAATGTATTAAGTGTAAACGGCCGTCTGTTCTTTCAGGGAGGAGGACGCTATACACCTGTGGATGAAGAAAAAAGTCAGGAAGAAAAAGACATCGTCTTTGACGAGAGCAAAGCCTATACTAAACGATTCAATCCATCTATAAACGGTGATGTTTCCATCAGTTTCCGGATCAATAAGAAAAGAGTATCCCACGAGTTTTCTCTGAAAATACTGAATGTGGGTATGCGTACCGGAATGCATTTCTATCAATACAATGAAAGAACGAGCGTAGTAGAAGAAAAAGACGGAGCGGGGCTGATTCCGAACATCAGCTACAAAATTTATTTCTAAATAACTGAACAAGAAAAGGGTTTGTTCACACAATAGACTGACACCCAACAGGCAACTGCTTTCAGTAATTATGGTATAACAATCTGTAATATATATACTAACAAGCTCTCTGAATACCTGTATATTTGCTGCGTGAAATAATTTAGTTATGAATTATATGCGTATCATATTCAAGAAATTCAAAGCACGTATGATTATAGGATGTATATTAGCTGTAATAGCATTGCTGGCGGTGTCAGTCATTGTTTTTATCAATCAAGCCAGTTTCGGCAGAACTCCCCGTGGGGAACGGCTGGAAAGAGTCATGAAATCTCCTAATTACAGAAACGGAGAATTTAAAAATCAGCATGAAACTCTATTGATGACTTCCGACAGGGGACGTTTTAGCGGAATCTGGGAGTTCATTTTCAGAAAGATAGACGGTTTGCGCCCCGAACAGGCTGTCAAAGCAATAAAAACGGATTTACGCAAGATTGACCGTAATGAAGAAATATTGGTATGGTTCGGACATTCATCTTACCTGATTCAAACGGGAGGAAAGCGAATATTGGTTGACCCGGTATTTTGTATGGCTTCTCCCGTATCTTTTGTCAACAAGCCATTCAAAGGTACGGAACTTTATACACCGGATGATATGCCGGACATTGATTATCTCGTGATTAGTCACGATCATTGGGATCATTTGGATTACAACACAGTCAAAAAATTAAAAGACCGGATTGGAGCAGTGATTTGTCCGTTGGGTGTTGGCGAACATTTCGAATATTGGGGATTTGATAAAGAGCGTCTGATAGAACTTGACTGGAATGAAGACGCAAACCTCGCTCCGGGCTTTATGATACATTGTTTGCCTGCCCGCCATTTCTCCGGTCGCGGACTTACTGCCAACCAATCACTTTGGGCTTCCTTCCTGTTAGAAACTCCTTCACAAAAGATATACATCGGCGGAGACGGAGGATATGATACGCATTACGCAGAAATAGGTAACCGATTTCCGGACATCGACCTTGCAATCCTCGAAAACGGACAATACAACGAAGAATGGAGCTTGATCCATTTGATGCCCCAGTATATGGCACAGACGGCCAGAGATTTAAAAGCGAAAAGAGTTCTGACCGTACATCATTCTAAATATGCGTTGGCCAAACATCGTTGGGATGAACCTCTCAAAAATGCAGAAGAAATGAAGAATAAAGATTCTCTGAATGTATTGATTCCGGAGATTGGAGAGGTCGTGGCATTAGAAAAATAGTGCTTTACCCAATCGGCTAAAGGTTTTCCCGTCTGTTATCAGTAAAATTGGTAAAACATTCTGTAATTTGTATAGTTGAAAAACAAATTTCCCTGATTAACTTTGCAAAGTTGAAATATAGATGGTTCAATCCTGACAGTTTTAGACATTTAGATATAACTACTATAAATTGAAAATTAATTAGTTTATGCTACGTACTATCAGACTTACAACCGCCATTGTGTGCTTTACACTTATTACCCTGCTCTTTCTCGACTTCACGGGTACATTGCACACATGGTTCGGATGGTTGGCGAAAATTCAATTTCTGCCGGCTTTATTAGCCTTGAACATAGGTGTCGTATTGTTTTTAGTTGTACTTACATTCCTGTTCGGACGTATCTACTGCTCTGTTATTTGTCCGTTGGGAGTGTTTCAGGACATTGTTTCGTGGGTATCCGGCAAACAAAAGAAAAACCGGTTCCGTTATTCACCAGCAATGAAATGGTTGCGGTATGGCGTTTTAGGAGTATTCATTATCATGATGGTTGCAGGATTGAACTCTTTGGCTATCTTGCTGGCACCGTATAGTGCTTATGGCCGGATAGCTTCCAGTCTTTTTGCACCGGTCTGGCAATGGGGAAACAACCTGTTGGCGTACTTCGCCGAACGAATGGATAGTTATGCTTTTTATGAGGTAGATGTATGGATGAAGAGTCTTTCGACGATGCTGATTGCCATTGTTACCCTTGTTGTTCTTTTCATTCTGGCGTGGCGCAACGGACGAACCTATTGTAATACGATCTGCCCCGTAGGTACTGTATTAGGGTTTATATCCAAATATGCGATATTCAAACCGGTAATTGATACTTCCAAATGCAATAGTTGCGGTTTGTGTGCCCGCAATTGCAAAGCATCGTGTATTAATCCGAAAGCTCATGAAATAGATTATAGCCGTTGTGTGACTTGTATGGATTGCATCGGAAAGTGTAAGCATGGAGCCATTACATACACAAGACGGAAACCTAAGAACGAAACAGGTACGAGCGAAGATACGAAAGCAAAGTCTGTCACTACTGAACAGGTAGACAATGCCCGTCGTAGCTTCCTTTCAGCATCGGCCATTTTTGCAACAACTTCTGTACTGAAAGCACAAGAGAAAAAAGTAGACGGAGGATTGGCTACTATCGAAGATAAAAAGATTCCCCAAAGAGAAAATCCGATCTATCCTCCCGGTGCTTTAAGCGCACGCAATTTCACTCAACATTGCACAGCCTGCCAATTATGTGTCTCTGTTTGTCCCAACCAGGTATTGCGCCCATCGGACAACCTATTGACATTGATGCAACCGGAAATGTCATACGAACGTGGATATTGCCGTCCCGAATGTACTAAATGTTCGGAAGTTTGTCCCGCCGGCGCTATTCATCTCACCAGTCTTGCCGAGAAATCAGCTATTCAGATCGGACATGCCGTATGGATTAAAGAGAACTGTGTACCTTTGACAGATGGAATGGAATGTGGCAACTGTGCCCGCCATTGTCCGACAGGTGCCATACAGATGGTAGCTTCCGATCCTGAAAAAACAGATTCTCCAAAGATTCCGGTAGTAAATGTAGAAAAATGTATCGGTTGTGGGGCGTGTGAGAACCTTTGTCCGTCCCGTCCTTTCAGCGCTATTTATGTGACAGGACATCAGATGCATAGAATTATTTGATCTAAATCAGTATAAGATTATGGAAGATAAAAATAAGAAAGATATAAATAGAAGAGATTTCATTAAGATTGTAGGTATTAGTGCAGCCACATCGACAGGGCTATTATACGGATGCTCTTCAAAAGGTACTTCCTCTTCAAGCAGCGCAACAGGAGAAGGAGAGGTGCCTACCGATAAAATGACTTACCGCACGTCTCCGACTACCGGTAACCGTGTTTCACTCTTGGGATATGGTTGTATGCGTTGGCCTCTCAAACCTGCTCCCAACGGTAATGGTGAAGTAATCGACCAGGATGCCGTGAATGGACTGATTGATTATGCAATCGCTCACGGAGTAAACTATTTCGATACATCTCCGGCATACGTACAGGGCTTTTCCGAAAAGGCAACGGGTATTGCATTGAGCCGTCATCCCCGTGACAAATATTATATCGCCACCAAGTTATCCAATTTCTCTCCCGATACATGGTCTCGTGAAGCATCGCTCAAGATGTACCACAAATCGTTTGCAGACCTGCAGGTAGATTACATTGATTATATGCTGCTTCACGGCATCGGCATGGGAGGAATGGAAGCCCTTAAAGGACGCTACCTGGATAACGGAATGCTTGACTTTCTGGTGAAAGAACGGGAGGCAGGACGTATCCGCAATTTGGGATTCTCCTATCATGGGGATATCGAAGTGTATGACTATCTGCTTTCACGGCACGATGAATTCAAGTGGGATTTCGTACAGATACAATTGAACTATGTAGACTGGAAACATGCCAAAGAAACCAATACCCGGAATACGGATGCTGAATATCTGTATGGAGAACTGCATAAACGAGGAATTCCATCTATCATCATGGAACCGCTTTTAGGAGGTCGTTTGTCTAAATTGAATGACAACCTGGTGGCACGGCTCAAACAACGCCGTCCGGAAAGCAGTGTCGCTTCCTGGGCTTTCCGTTTTGCCGGTTCATTTCCGGACATTCTGACTGTGTTAAGTGGCATGACTTATATGGAGCATCTGCAAGATAATCTCCGCACTTATTCTCCTTTGGAACCGTTGACAGATGAAGAAAAAGAGTTTCTCGAAGAAACGGCACAATTAATGTTGAAATATCCAACGATCCCTTGCAACGACTGCAAATATTGTATGCCATGTCCTTATGGGTTGGATATACCTGCTGTGTTGTTACATTACAACCGTTGCGTCAATGAAGGGAATGTCCCCAGGAACGGGCAGGATGAGAATTATGCAAAAGCCCGGCGTGCTTTTCTAGTCGGATATGACCGTAGCGTGCCAAAACTTCGTCAGGCAAGCCATTGCATCGGTTGTAACCAGTGTGTGGCACACTGTCCGCAGAACATTGATATTCCGAAAGAGCTGCATCGGATAGATCAGTTCGTAGAACAATTGAAACAAGGTACTTTATAAAAGAAAAGATGGAAGAATTAATCAATTTACTACATACGGGAGGATATTCCTGTACTATTGCCAACAAAGGAGAAATCCGTACTTTCACTCAACGCGGTGTGGCTGATATCTATGATTTACTGACCCAGGAACCGGAGTTTCTTAAAGGAGCCTCGATTGCTGATAAGGTGGTTGGAAAGGGAGCTGCCGCCCTGATGATTCTGGGAGGAATCAAAGAGTTATATACTGATATTATCAGTACCAAAGCTCTGGAGTTGCTTCAGAAATCAGATATAAAAGTTGGTTTTACAGAGGAAGTACCTTTTATCTGGAACCGTAACCATACAGGAGGATGTCCTGTAGAGACAATGTGCAGCGAAGTGGAATCAGCAGAAGAAATATTACCACTGATCCGCGATTTTCTGGAAAAGATCAGAAATAAGAAGTAAAAAGAAGAAACTTGAAACACGAAATAAAGTATGAAAAGAAATACAGCTTGTTTATTCCTGTTCGGTAGCTTGCTTTCCATCTCGGGAATGGCACAGACTAAAAAGGATAGCATACAGGCCGGAAGAAATTATATGATTGATGAAGTCGTAGTCACCGGAACACGTAATGAAACCGATGTGCGTCATCTTCCGATGACCATTTCCGTAGTCGGCAGGCAACAAATTGAGAAAAGATATGAGCCTTCTCTTTTGCCGTTGTTAACGGAGCAGGTACCGGGATTATTCACTACCAGTCGTGGCATCATGGGATATGGCGTATCTACCGGAGCTGCAGGTGGCATGAGCTTGCGTGGTATCGGTGGTAGTCCGACAGCGGGATTATTGGTACTGATTGACGGTCATCCCCAGTACATGGGTTTGATGGGACATCCAATAGCGGATGCTTATCAATCTATGATGGCAGAGAAAGTGGAAGTTTTACGAGGTCCTGCATCTGTACTTTATGGTTCGAATGCCATGGGTGGTGTGATTAATATTGTTACCCGTCGGCAACAGGAAGAAGGTGTGAAGACGAATATGCAAGTTGGGTACGGTTCATATAACACGTTGCAGACTGAATTTTCCAACCGTGTCAAGAAGGGACGTTTCAGTAGCGTCGTAACCGGATCATATAATCGTACAGATGGACATCGTCCCGATATGGGATTCGAGCAATATGGTGGATACGCAAAGTTAGGTTATGATATCAGTTCTTTCTGGAAAGTATGGGGAGATGTGAATGTAACCCATTTTAATGCTTCCAATCCGGGGACTATCCAAGTACCACTGATCGACAACGATTCCCGTATCACTCGTGGAATGACATCGTTTGCTTTAGAAAATCATTATGAAAAGACTTCAGGAGGTTTGAGCTTTTTCTATAACTGGGGACGGCATAAAATCAATGATGGCTATCAGATAGGAAAAGAACCGCAAAAATCACATTTCAACTCTAAAGACAAAATGCTGGGTGTATCATGGTATCAGAGTGCCACTTTCTTTACCGGTAATCGTTTGACCGTAGGATTTGATTATCAACACTTCGGAGGTGAATCATGGAACAAAGTACTGGCTACGGGTGAACATACTCCGGGAGTAGACAAGCAAATGGATGAGTTTGCCGGATACGTTGATTTCCGTCAGGATATCAGCAGTTGGTTCTCACTGGACGCAGGTATTCGTGTAGACCACCATTCACACGTAGGTACAGAATGGATTCCACAAGGCGGACTGGCTTTTCATTTACCTAAGAATGCAGAACTTAAAGCAATGGTCAGCAAAGGATACCGTAATCCGACCATTCGTGAGATGTATATGTTTCCTCCTGCCAACCCGGAACTGAAACCGGAAAAACTAATCAGCTATGAACTTTCCTATTCACAACGTCTGCTGAAAGGGGCATTGTCCTACGGAGTCAGCCTTTACTATATCAATGGCGACAATCTGATTATGTCAAACGGACTCGTTCCTCCATTGAATATCAATTCCGGAGAGATAGAGAATTGGGGAGTTGAAACGAATATAGGCTACCACATCAATTCACACTGGAATGTGAACGCCAATTATAGTTGGTTGCACATGGAGAATCCCGTTCTTGCTGCCCCCGAACATAAATTATATGCAGGAGCGGACTATACTTCCGGACGTTGGAGTATATCGACTGGAGTACAATATGTGAAAGGACTTTATACTTCTGTTGTAAAAGGTAGCGAGCAACAGGATCATTTTGTTTTATGGAATCTTCGTGGGAATTATCGTGTCTGCCGTTTCGCTAACCTCTTCATAAAAGGAGAGAACCTGCTGGCACAGCGTTATGAAATAAATGCAGGTTATCCCATGCCCAAAGCTACGTTTATGGGTGGTATTAATTTGAACTTTTAAATAATAAAATGATATGGAATCAACTACTGTAAAACTCTATTCGCTGAATTACGGCAATGTGAGAACTTATCTGGCAGCCTCGTTATTCATCGTTGGCAACATCCTTTTTCCCCAATTTTTTCATCTCATACCGCAAGGAGGAATAACCTGGCTGCCTATCTATTTCTTCACACTGATCGGAGCTTATAAGTACGGATGGAAAGTCGGTCTGCTGACTGCTGTTCTTTCCCCTATTATCAACTCCTTACTTTTTGGTATGCCGATGCCGGCGGTGCTGCCTGCTATTTTATTAAAGTCCGTATTGCTCGCCATTGCTGCCGGTTGGGCCGCACAACATTTCGGACGTATCTCCATCCCGGTATTAATTGGTGTGGTACTTACCTATCAAGTTGTAGGGACATTGGGAGAGTGGATGTATATAGGTAATTTCTACAATGCCATTCAGGATTTCCGCATTGGAATTCCCGGAATGTGCCTGCAAGTATTCGGAGGTTATTTATTCATTAGATATTTGATTCGCAAATAACTTCCTTATCAATAACCGCTTTTCCCTGAAAAGAGTTATAAGCCTTGAAAAAGAAAGTTCTCCTCTGTTATAGATACCCATAACAGAGGAGAACTTTTTAAAATACAACGTATCTATTCGCTTTTTATTTATCAATCTTCTTCGTCATCATCTTCCAGATCAGTAGCAGCGGGATTACCTCCTTCTTTAGCATACCTGCTCGGACTCATCTTATAGTATTTTTTGAATACTTCCCGGAAATATTTAGTTTCAGAAAATCCAACCATGTCTGAAATCTCATTAATAGCATATCTACCCTCTTTCAGTAATTCGGTAGCACGTTTCAAACGCATCACCCGAATAAACTCTGTCGGAGACTGTCCCGTCAATGCTTTCAATTTACAATAGAAACTGGTACGGCTCATGCCACTTGATTCACAGAGCACATCAACGGAAAATTCAGGGTTGTTTATATTCTCATCCACGATTTTCTTAGCATTTGATATAAACTTCCAATCAAGGCTGTTAGTGCCGTTTGCAGATGGAACCATCGTTTTTTCTATATCCAGATTGGCATATCTCATGCGCAACAGTTCCCGGTTTGCCAGTAAGTTAGCAATATTTGCCCGCAGAATTTTCACACTGAAAGGTTTGATGAGGTATTCGTCCGCACCAATGGACAGACCGTCAAGAATATTATTTTCATCTCCTAAAGCTGTGAGCAACAATACAGGAATATGTGAAGTCTCAATATCGCTTTTAATAGCGACACACAGTTCGTCTCCTCCCATCTCCGGCATCATAATATCAGAAAGTACCAGTTCCGGCCAAAATTCTTTTATAATAATCAATGCTTCCTTTCCATTGGCGCAAGCTTGCACATTATAGATAGAAGATAATGAACTGACCAGATAAGAACGTAACTCATCATTGTCTTCTACAACCAGAATCCGTCGTGAATTTGGATTATTCACAGTGACAGTTGTATTTGCAGGTACATTCGGAGCGGGGAGTACAGGAGCCAACGCTTCAAACTTAGAGTGCGTTTCCTCCCCGGTATTTTGAAAGTTTTTATTGCTTTTCGGAAAGACAATTTTGATTGTCGTGCCTTGATGTTCAACACTCTCTACACTAATCTTACCACCATGAAGGCTGACCAGTTTTCCTACCAGCATTAATCCTATACCACTACCTGTCACTTTGGAGTTAATGGCATTGCTGGCACGAAAATGTAGCTTGAACAACTTACTTTGTTCACTGGCAGGAATACCGATACCTGTATCCTTGATAATCACTTTCCATGAATCGTTCGTATCAGATACGGAAATGCTGACCTTTCCACTTTCCGGAGTATATTTTAGCGAGTTCGATATTATATTCTTCAAAATAGAATCCATCTTCTCCTTATCAAACGATACATTCATATAGCTGAAAGTACTCTCGTATGCATATTCAATGCGCTTAATGGCTGCATAAGAAGAGAATGTATCATATATTTCATTCATATAAGTATTCAGCTCATACTCGGAAACACTCATTTTAGAGGAATATACATCCGTTCGTTCAAAATTAATCAGATTGCTGACCAACCGCAGAAGAACTTCCACATTCCTCAATGCAATGTTCGTACGGGTTATCCCGTTGTCAGTAAGATTCTCTTCTTCCAGCAATTCCTCCAAAGGTGCTTTTATCAAAGTTAATGGAGTACGTATATCATGAGCTGTATTAATGAAGAATTGCGTTTTTTCATCAGATACATTCTTTTGTTTTCTTAGATTTATCACACGCAAAACGAAATAAAATCCTCCGATCACAAACAAAATATAGCACAAAATAGCCCACCAACTCGACCAGAAAGGTTGTGTGATGATGATTTTCATACTACGTTCCTGAAAGACAATATCATGTTCTTCTCTGGATACTGCACGTACATAAAGGGTATATTTACCTGGAGGTAAATTGGTGAAACGAATCAAATTATTAGTTCCCGGTTGTGTCCATTTCTCATAAAATCCTTCCAGTCTCCAAGAGTATAATGCATTCTCTGGAGAATCATAGTTGATTGTAGAGACTTCGAATGAAAACGTATTCTCATCATATTTGAGTTCCAATACATCCGTTTCATCAATACTTTTCTGTAAAGGAGAGTCCTCAACACCCGGATAAATAGGTTGATATGAAAGATAAAAGTTACTGAATATCAGTCTGGAAAACTCATACTTTGGAAACTTTACATCCTCCGGAAATTCAATCGCCCCATCCGCACTTCCAAATACAAAGCCTTTATTTTTACGCACTGCTCCTGCAGATGCATTAAAATAGGCAGGTAACAATCCTTCTCCTCTGGTCCAGTTAGTGAATATCTTCTCTTTAGTATGAAAACAGGTAATTCCATTCTCTGTACTCATCATTATACGCCCGTTCACTTCCGGCAGTATTGTAAATATCCTGTTTGAAACCAGGGCGGAATTATCAGAAAAATAGTGCTCGAATGTTTTATTTTGATGATTGTACACAAATACTCCCACACCATTTGTTCCGATATATAGCAAGCCATCATCTGCCTGATAAAGCGTATTGATATAAGCAGCTCCTATTTCCATTTCAATAAACTGATATTCGCCGGTATTTCGATTTAATAAATACAATCCTCCAACGGTTCCGATCCACATATTGTCTTTGTCTTTTTCAACAATCGATGTGATAGAATTCAATCCCGGATATAAACGAACACTGTTAGTCGCCAGATTAAAACATTTTAGATTATAGTACCCTCCCGACCAGATATATCCTCTTGAATCCTTAACTATATCACGAATATACTTATCCGGGCGCATATTGACGTGAGAAAGCAGGTAAGGAGAGAAGTATTCAACCGACAATGTATTCTTGTTTATTTTATAAATGCCGGAAGTAAATCCCCCTGCCCATATAATACCGGGAGATACTTCACATAAAGTAATAAAGATATGGTTTTTATCTTTTATCTGTTGGTCAAAAGAACTTAAGAACGAGTGCCATTTACCAGTTTTTGACTGATAAAGACTAATACCATTACTGGTTCCAAACCATAAATCGCCATCCTCGTCTTCAATAACCGCATGTACCTGATCGTTAATTAGCGATTGGTGATTACCCATGGAATGTTTCATCCAATGATAATTTTCATAGCGGTTATCCATTATTGTGATCCCGGTAGGATAATTGGCGAGCCATATTCGTTTTTCTTCATCTACAAAGACATCATTGATGTTATTTCCGTTCATTTCATTATAACTCTGATAGTTGGCTACAATGTAATGTTCCAGTTTACACGTGTTTACATCAACTTTATATACTCCCATCCCTTCGGTTGCAATCAACAGTTCCGTTTCATTCAAAGGGCTGATACGAGCTATGTTTACGTCACTAAGGTCAGCGTCCGGCCGTATAATTTCCTGCGTATTCGTATCATACACAAAAACTCCTCTTTCAAATGAACCGATAAACAGTCTTTTTAATTGCTGATGAAAATACAGTTCACTCACCTGAGCATGGAAATAGTCTAATGTTTCAACAGGTATAATCTCTAAAACATTATTTTCCTGTTTGACATATCGTACGCCTGTCTCCGTTGCTATAAAGAAATGGTGCTCATCTACTTGCTCTATTGCCGTGATACTACTGTGAAGCACATTAGGGAATTGGAAGATACGAGCATCTTTAATATTATAAAGCAATACAGTATCCTTGCGACATAACCAAATATTATTATTCCGGTCCAAATAACCACAGCTAATTGTTTCAGAAGTATCCGGTAATCTATATACCATTCTGAAATCATCTTTATTAGCGTCATATTGAAAAATTCTCCCTTGCTTGCCAATCACCCAGATGCCTATATGCGGTTCTGTATACAGCCATCCCAGACGTATGGGAGCGTCTAAAGTATTACCTTCTTTATTTAATTGATAGTGTTTTATATCTTTACCGTTGTATCGGTCCATCCCTTCATTTGTAAGGAACCACATATAGCCCTGGGCATCTTTCTGAATATTGAATATCCGGCGATTGCTCAAGCCATCTTCTATTCCTATATATTTGTATGTTTGTGCTGTAACCCAAACAGGAAAAAAGAGAAGAATATATACAATGTATTTCATATAAACAGTTGTTTTTTAAACTACTTCTAACGATCATATAAACATAACAGTTAACGAAACTAGACAAAAGCAATGACAAATGCAAAGAAATAGGAGAGATTCTACAAGAAAACATCTATTTAGAAACATTTTTATTTCCAAAGTTGATTATTTACTTTGCGAAGTTGATTTATCTGAAAGTGTTCTTTTGCTATATGTTACAATTAGCGCATGTTTTGTTTTTGTTAATTTAACCAATCAAATTTGATTCCAGTTTCTTCTTATAGACCCATATACTTATTGTAAAATAAATAAGTGCCTGTATCCAGAGAGTTATATATTCCGGTCTGATATCAGCCATACTGGCTCCCATAGAATTCAGTTTCACAAAAGCGAGTGTGCCTGGTGCAGCTGGGAAAATGTAATGGGCTACTTTCCAATACCAAGGCATTAGTTCCATTGGATAGGAAACGCCGGAAAGAAAGATTAATCCTACGGAGAAGAAGGCGATCATGAGTAGGGGAGCCTCAGAATCCGTAAAATACCTGGACGCAGCTAATCCCAGGAAAGAAGTTGCCATCAAATATGGAATCAATAATAGTACGATGTACAATCCGTTTCCAATATTGGGGATGCTGAAAAAGTGAGGGAGCAAACCTAATAGAAAAAAGGCAAAGATGGCATAAAGAGCACAGTACACGGACGTTTTTCCTGCCACTATACGAATGGCAACTCCCCAACCATCCCCAAAAGGAGTATATGCGCGGATTCCTTTACTACTGTATTCTTCTCCGGTCACCATGCCAATAACCATCAGCAAGGTCTGGAAAATTATAATCATCATGACTGCCGGAATAAGATAGGAACCATACCCTTCGGTATAATTGTAGAGTGCAGTGCCTTCCACATTGATAGGTTTCGCCATAGCTACGGCAAGCAATCCTTGTGGTGGAAGAAACACCGCTTCATCTGGCCGGTATTTATCATTAATAGCCAACATGACACGTGAAGAAGCACCTTGCAAAGCTTCGAAATACAAGAAGGCATCAGTAGTTGCATAAAGGGAAAATACGGCTTCATCTCCCCGGAACACCCGTTCCTCAAAGTCATGAGGCAGATAGAGTATTCCCTGTACTTTGCCTTCTTTCATCCATTCTTTTGCTTCATGATAGTCCATAGCCTGACTGGAAATCTCTGCCTGGGGAGTAGCATCCAGCCAACGGATAAAATCACGGCTCAATTCACTGTGCGAATTGTCGACTACGGCAACAGGTACATCGGTTACAATATTCGGTGCATACATATAATTGTAGAGCAACCCGTAAACGAAGATTCCTCCCATCAACACCAGTAAAACCGCATAACTGGTACTGATAGCTAGAAATTCACGACGAATGATGAATGACAACTGTTGTAACTTACTTAATGTTTTCATACTTATGACTTTCTATAGCTCGTTTTAAATGAGGAAGCAGCGACAGGGCCAGCAACGGGAAGATACAGAGTATCACAGCCGACGGCCAAAGATGGATAAACCCACCGCCTCCATAGAGCATGGTTTGCATCATTTCCGTAAAATGACGGACAGGGAACAAATTGGAAGCATCCCTCACCAACGGATACATATTGGGAACCGGAAAGGTTACTCCGGACAAAGTAGCCCCCAGAGAACCTACCATAGAAACTACGCTTATAACCAACGATATTGCCGGAAACAGCGAGAATAAAAACAGCCCTAAAGCCTGTGTTGCAATGATGAAAAGCACAGTCATGATATTCATTAACCACCAACTCCCCTGAAAAGGAATATGCAAAATACCAAACATGACGTAATTAGCCAACCATCCTATCAGTATATATATAATGGTATAAGGTAATAATTTACCTAAAACAGCTGTCACTATATTGCCTTTTGCAGTCGCCAGCCAATCATCTGCTGTGCGGAACTTGATTTCAATGCCAACCGCATACACGGTAATCAACAGAATCAAAACCTGAAACAGCACAAAGAAAAAGGGCTGACTTAAATATACCGAATAATCCAGACTAGGGTTATATATCGGATGGTTATTAGCCTGTACGGGTAATAAAAAGGTGGTAATCTGATCCTGTTCTACTCCGAGTGCCATCGCTTGCATCACCACAGGAGAAAGAGCCACCGGAGCTAAGGAAGTTTCGAATGCCGCCATCAACTCACCACCTACCGACATTAATGCATAATGATAATAGTAGGAGAGTGTTGCATTCTTTCCGGTAATCGCATTCTGTTCAAATTGGGGAGGTATGGAAAGATATCCATAAATCTCTTTCTTTTGCACAGATTCACGGGCAGCTGCTTCATTTACAAAATGCTTTGTCACTTTAAAAGTTGGTACGGCAGAAATGTTCCTGACTATCGTCCGGGAAGTAGCAGTATTATCCTGATCGACAATACCGATAGGAATGTTTTCCATCTGTCCGTTACCAAAGATCGTAGCCATAAAGAAAAGTGTGAACAATGGCAAGACAATGCAGACACCAAAATAAAGGCGCCGTGAAGTCATTCGCCGCCACTCTCTGAGCAGTACGGAACGAAAAGGGGAATATGTTTGTGATTCATCCATTCTCTGGTTTATTTGATGTCGATTAATCTAAAGTCAATAACACGGACATGCTGGGACGCAAGTCATCCACCTTTTGGGTTGGGCGGGCATGAATCTCAAAGGTACGTAAGTCATAACTTCCGGTTTGCTTGGTTGATTTCCAGGTAGCAAAACTGCCTAGCGGACTAATATAATAGATTTTGAATTCAATATTTTTTTTACCGATAGCGGGCACGTCCGCAACAAATGTTCCGTCCATTTTAAATTGCGGCATCAGATCTTCCCGCACGTTAAGAACAACATGTATATCATCCATCACCACCAAATTCATAATGGGAGTTCCCGGTGCAACCAACTCTCCACGTTTAGGGAAGATTGTTGCTATCTGACCGTTTTCCGGAGCGATTAACCGAGCATCGACCAGCAAAGCCGAGACTTCATCCACTGTGCTTCGGGCAGCATCCACCATGCTGGCAGCAGACGCTTTATCTTCTTTTTGTGCACCATCTACAGCCATCTGATACTGTTCATAGGCAGCACGTTCGGCTGCTACAGCCGCTTTATACATAGCTTCTACTTCATCCTTTCTTTGAGAAGTAATGACACTGTCCTTATATAAAGTAAGAATACGGTTGTAAGTTGTCTGGGCGAGAGTTAGATCGCTCTTCGTTTTATTCCATAATTGCAGTGCAGTAGCTACAATCTGACGACGGGTTCCGGCATCTATTTTCTTGTTCTGTTGCACCGCCACCTGTTCCAAGGCATTCACTTGTTGATACTTGGCATGTACTTCAGGGCTATTAATGACGACAAGAGTATCTCCCTGGTGTACCCAGTCTCCCTCCTGAACGAAGAAAGTGTCGATACGGCCGGGAAGTTTCCCGCTGATACGGATTTCTGTTGCTTCAGCTTGTCCTTGCAAGACCAGCGGCTGTTTATGCATTAATATAACTCCCAGGCCGGTGAAAATACCGACAGCCAGAAGAATGATGACAAAAGCCCATGATAGGGTTTTACTAGTTGGTTTCATTGTTTGTTACGGTTTAGGTTGATAGTTTGCAAATTGTTCCGGTGTGCCACAAAGCGAGAGTAGATTCATTAGTGCCACATCATATTCATAATATGCTGCCAGGCGAGCCACTTTTACACTGGCAAGCATGGTTTCAGCATCAATAACTTCGGTAGAAGTTGCCATCCCTTCTGTAAATGATTTCTTTCGGATGCGTACCAATTCTTCACTTAAAGCAATCGTTGCATTTAAAGCTTTTACATTATCCTGTGCCTTTTCCAGCTGCGTATAAAGCTTATCTACCCCAACAGCCAGATCATCACGGGCCTTCATCTGGCCTAAAGCCAGAGTTTGTTCCGTTAATTTCGATTGCCGCACTCTTTTTTCACGATCCAGTCCGTCAAAGAGGTTCCATGTAAAACCAATGCCTACCATGGTACGCGGTAATAAATTACTCTGAATACCATGCGAATACAAGGTCTGTTTTCCAAAAAGGGCTATATTCGGCAAATAGCCGCTTTGAGCAATCCGCACTTCTTGTTTGGCAATATGCTGCTGCAGCTGTAATTGGTTGAGTGTATAGTTCCCACTGTTTACTGAAAGATCAAATAGCATTTTAGGTGGTAATGAATCATTCATAAAAAGGGGAGAGGTAGGAATGATATTGGCATCTGCATCCTTTTTATTCAGCAAAACCTTTAAGGCACTTTGCACTACTGTTTCTTCTTTTCGCGCAGCTTCCAATGCACGTTTGGCTTCATCCATATTTACCTGGGCAAAAAGCCTTCCTGCTTTGTCAATCATTCCTGCTGCCTCTAATTTCAAGGCATTTTCATAATGTTTCTTCAATCCGTTGTAGGTTTCTTCACGAACCGTCACAATTTGTTGTGCCAGTCGAAGCCCGTAATAGCTTTCAACCAATAAATTTTGCTGATTGGCCGATACCTGTGCCCGACTTTCCCGTGCCAGATCGACCATCGTTCTTCCGATGTTGGTGGCATGAAAACGCTTACCACCGGAAAAGAGTACCCACTCGGCTGATAAATCAACAGTTGTCAGGTTTCTTGGAGTCAAAGGAAATATAAGGGTATTTGCCCCAATTTGATCCAGTATAGACGAAATGATCTGGTCATCCGGAATAATCGAATGTACAAAGTCTTTAGCCGGATCGGTAAACTGCGATAAAGGCTGTTTAACTTCGATCTTCTCCGACATGTGTACAAACGCACCTGTAGACTGAAGACTGGGATACCAGAAAGCATTCAACTTATCACGTTCAGCCTTCGCAATCTCAATACTCTTATCTGCTATTTTCAGACTCTGATTTCCTTGATTCAACAGATGCAGTGATTCTTCGAAACTTAATGGTGTCTGTGCATCTATCTGACCGATGGAAAAATACAAAGTCAATAGTATACAAAGTCGCTTATTTTTTTTCATACTGGTTAGGTTATATCTGAATTTGAGATATTCTAACAGATGAAAAGAGAGGTTTGTTCATCAGAAAGAATATAGCAATACAACAAAAGAAGGTTTCAACGCTCTTTTATAAGATGTTCTATTTTTAATTATACGGGGTACTAATATGCGTTTTTTCATATCCGGTTGTTTTTTTCATCAAAACAAAAGAATTGAAGAGACTTTGATTTCACTTTTTTCTTGCATTAAAATTTCTGCGATTTTATTTGAGATATAAAAATTATGTTTACCTTTGCATCACCATTTCATAAGGCATTTTGAGTCGAGAAATGCAGTAAATATGCGGTAATAGCTCAGTTGGTAGAGCACTAGCTTCCCAAGCTGGGGGTCGCGAGTTCGAGCCTCGTTTACCGCTCTTTTGAAAATCAGGTGGTTATCTTAAAAAAACTGCCTGATTTTTTATTTTTCAAGTCCCCCTTTTCTATGGTTTTATCTATTATCGGACGAAACCTAACTGAACATATTGTAGAATAACCCCAATTGAATAACCAATATGGCTAAGAAAATAGAGAAATATCTCCCCGTAGATTACAGTGACAGTTTTTCCATAGAAGTTACAGAAAACCATCTGTCTCCTAAAGATATTATTTTAAAAGTCTTTGCTCATAACCCCGCTTGGCTCCGAATGTTGTATGCAATAAGGGCCTGTTTAGTCAAACCTTTCGGTATAGAAACTAAAGCTATTGAAAGCGAAGAACTTATTATAGAGGAAGACAAGCAAGAAGCAATTATGAGAAAAGACGATAAACATTTATTGTTTTATGTCGATATTTTCATTACGCCATTGGAAACAGGAAAACAAATGATTGAGGTCACCACATTAGTAAAATACCATAATTGGGTAGGAAAGGCTTATTTCTTTTGTATAAAACCTTTTCACCGGGTCATAGTACCTTTAGTTCTCAAAAAGGCGCTATGCTGAACAAGCACAGTCGCGGATGCAACTATATAACGAATATGAAAAATGAGATATGTAATATAGAAGCACATGACTTTAGAAAATTAATGCATGAAGAATAGGGCAGTTCATGCATTTTTCGTATTTTTGCACCCTGTTTTAACACTCAAGAAAACTTTAAATAGAAAAATATAATGGCAAAAGAACTGAAAGACCTTACCAAACGTAGTGAAAACTACTCACAGTGGTATAACGATTTGGTGGTAAAAGCTGATTTGGCAGAACAGTCTGCTGTGCGCGGATGTATGGTGATTAAGCCTTACGGATACGCTATCTGGGAGAAAATGCAACGTCAATTGGACGACATGTTCAAGGAAACAGGACACGTAAATGCATACTTCCCGCTATTAATCCCGAAATCATTCTTAAGCCGCGAAGCAGAACACGTAGAAGGGTTTGCGAAAGAGTGTGCCGTAGTAACACATTATCGCTTGAAGAATGCAGAAGACGGTTCAGGAGTTGTAGTAGATCCTGCAGCTAAATTGGAAGAGGAATTGATTATCCGTCCGACATCAGAAACAATCATCTGGAATACTTATAAGAACTGGATTCAGTCATACCGTGACCTGCCTATTCTCTGCAACCAATGGGCGAACGTTTTCCGTTGGGAAATGCGTACCCGTCTTTTCCTGCGTACTGCCGAATTCCTGTGGCAAGAGGGACATACCGCTCATGCTACCCGCGAAGAAGCAGAGGAAGAAGCAATCAGAATGTTGAATGTATATGGTGAATTTGCAGAAAAATATATGGCTGTTCCCGTTGTAAAGGGTGTGAAATCAGCCAATGAACGTTTTGCAGGTGCACTTGACACTTACACAATAGAAGCCATGATGCAGGACGGAAAAGCATTGCAAAGTGGTACTTCCCACTTCCTGGGACAAAACTTTGCAAAGGCATTCGATGTTCAGTTCGTTAACAAGGAAAACAAGATGGAGTATGTTTGGGCTACTTCATGGGGTGTTTCTACTCGTTTGATGGGTGCATTGATTATGACTCACTCGGATGACAACGGATTGGTATTACCTCCACATTTGGCTCCGATTCAGGTAGTAATCGTTCCTATCTATAAGAATGACGAACAACTGAAACAAATCGATGCTAAAGTAGAAGGCATTGTAGCTAAGTTGAAAGCACTGGGCATCTCTGTGAAATATGATAATGCAGATAACAAACGCCCGGGCTTCAAATTCGCTGATTATGAATTGAAGGGTGTACCTGTTCGTTTGGTTATGGGTGGTCGCGATCTTGAAAACAACACGATGGAAGTGATGCGCCGTGATACACTGGAAAAAGAAACAGTTACCTGTGAAGGCATTGAAACATACGTTCAGAACCTGCTTGAAGAAATGCAGGCTAATATCTACAAAAAAGCATTGGACTATCGTAATTCCAAGATTACAACAGTAGATACCTACGATGAATTTAAAGAAAAGATCGAAGAAGGCGGATTTATTCTGGCTCATTGGGATGGAACTACCGAAACAGAAGAAAAGATTAAGGAAGAAACCAAAGCAACTATTCGTTGTATTCCGTTCGATTCATTTGTTCCGGGCGACAAAGAACCGGGTAAATGTATGGTCACAGGTAAACCATCTGCTTGCCGCGTCATATTTGCACGTTCTTATTAAATAGAAATTGTATATCATTATAAAAAGGATGAAAGCGATTGAATCGTTTTCATCCTTTTCTTTGTACGCTCGGCATGAGCATTATCTAACGGGTGTAAGTC
>NZ_QSUR01000025.1:0-115507 GCF_003439055.1 Bacteroides sp. OM05-10AA | reverse complement strand
GGTGAAATAAAAAAGAGATTACCACCAAATTTGACGAAGAACCTTTTCAAACTTTATAGAAAGAGGTTAACGAAGGTTGTGATTTAGTTCAAATGAATTTCCAAACCGTGATTTACAGATTAGTGAAATGGTTTGGATGGGAATTTTACTTTAAAAATGGTAAGATTCCCATTATTTTGTGTTCTGCTAGAGAGATAAGAGGTTGAGTATGAAAAATATTAAGAATAGTGAACATAAATAAACGGGAGTTGTTTTTAGTATATTATTCGCTATTTATCAACGCAAAACCTCTAAACATCAACGTGATATATGAAGAAAATTGGATTCGTCCTGACGGCTGCAATCTTATTGGCAGGCTGCGGACAGAAAAAAGAAGCGACAACGACAACAGCCCGTCCCGTAAAGACCACCATTGTCGAGTCAAGATCGATTATTAGCAAAGATTTCTCGGGAATCGTGGAAGCGGTGGAATATGTGAAGCTGGCTTTCAGGGTCAACGGACAAATCATCCAACTACCTGTCATCGAAGGACAGAAAGTGAAAAAGGGACAACTCATCGCAGCTATCGACCCCAGAGACATCGCGTTGCAATATGCCGCCACAAAATCGGCATACGAAACGGCTTCCGCACAAGTGGAACGTAACAAACGACTCCTCTCCCGGCAAGCTATCTCCGTACAGGAATACGAAATCAGTCTCGCCAACTACCAGAAAGCGAAATCTGAATACGAACTATCCGCCAACAATATGCGCGACACGAAACTGACCGCTCCTTTTGATGGTTCCATCGAAAAGAGATTGGTGGAAAATTATCAGCGTGTCAACTCCGGAGAAGGCATCGTTCAGCTTGTCAACACGCATAATCTACGCATCAAATTCACCATTCCGGATGCTTATCTGTACTTGTTGCGCGCCAAAGACCCGCGTTTCCTTGTTGAGTTTGACACCTTCAAAGGACACGTGTTTCAAGCAAAACTAGAAGAATATCTGGATATTTCGACCGATGGCACAGGTATCCCGGTCAGCATCACGATTGACGACCCGTCATTCGACCGTGACCTTTATGCTGTGAAACCCGGTTTCACCTGCGGCATCCGTTTCACGGCAGATGTGGGCCCGTTAGTGCAGAACAGCTGGACAATCATACCGCTTAGCGCCGTATTCGGTGAAAGCGAAGGAAACAAAATGTATGTTTGGGTGGTAGAAGACAACAAAGTCCACAAACGACAAGTAACCGTGAGCACTCCTACCGGAGAAGCACAGACTCTCATCTCCGAAGGTTTGAAACCCGGAGAAAAAATCGTCATTGCAGGCGTACACCAACTAGTGGAAGGAGAATCAATTACAACAGTTGATAAATGATAGCTGATAACACCTATCATTTACAACCTATCATTTATCAACTATCAACTATCATTTATTATGAGTTTAGCTAGATATTCATTAGATAATACGAAAATCATCTATTTCTTTCTTGCCGTATTGCTGATTGGGGGAATCACTTCCTTTGGCAAACTGGGTAAGAAAGAGGATGCTCCTTTCGTGATAAAGTCGGCGGTTATCATGACCCGTTATCCGGGTGCCGAACCGGCTGAAGTGGAGCGGTTGATTACCGAGCCCATCTCTCGCGAGATTCAAAGTATGAGCGGTGTGTACAAGATTAAATCAGAATCTATGTACGGACTTTCAAAAATCACATTCGAGTTGCAACCTTCCTTATCGGCAAGCTCCATTCCACAAAAGTGGGACGAGTTGCGACGGAAAGTGCTCAATATACAGCCACAGTTGCCGAGCGGTGCTTCTGCGCCAACGGTTTCCGATGATTTCGGTGACGTGTTCGGCATCTATTATGGCCTGACGGCGGACGACGGTTACACATACGAAGAAATGCGCAACTGGGCAGAACGGATCAAGACGCAGGTAGTGACGGCAGACGGAGTGATGAAAGTGGCTTTGTTCGGAACACAGACAGAAGTGGTCAATATTCTTATTTCGACCCATAAGCTCGTAGGTATGGGCATCGACCCCAAACAGCTTGCCAGTCTGCTGCAATCGCAGAATCAGATTATCAATACCGGAGAAATCCGTGCCGGTGAGCAACAGCTCCGAGTAACTGCTAACGGTATGTACACCACCGTAGACGATATCCGCAACCAAGTAATTACCACAAAGGCCGGACAGGTGAAACTCGGTGATATCGCCGTTATTGAAAAAGGTTACATGGACCCTCCATCCAACATTATGCACGTGAACGGCAAACGTGCCATCGGCATCGGTGTCTCCACCGACCCGCAACGGGATGTGGTGCAGACGGGTAAGAATGTGAAAGCCAAGCTAGACGAATTGCTGCCACTGATGCCTGTGGGATTGGAGCTGCAAAGTCTGTATCTGGAAAACGAGATAGCCAATGAGGCTAACAACGGATTTATCATCAATCTGATCGAATCTATTCTGATTGTGATTGTGATTATCATGTTGGTGATGGGGCTGCGTGCAGGTATGCTAATCGGTTCATCACTGATTTTCTCCATTGGAGGTACATTGCTCATCATGTCTTTCTTCGGTGTCGGATTGAACCGTACTTCGCTGGCGGGATTTATCATCGCTATGGGTATGCTGGTGGACAACGCCATTGTAGTGACGGATAACGCACAGATTGCCATTGCCCGCGGAGTAGACCGGCGGAAAGCACTGATAGACGGTGCAACGGGTCCGCAATGGGGATTGCTCGGGGCTACTTTTATCGCTATCTGTTCGTTCCTCCCGCTCTACCTCGCTCCTTCTGCCGTAGCGGAAATCGTGAAACCGCTTTTTGTGGTACTTGCCATCTCGTTGGGATTGAGCTGGGTACTTGCACTGACGCAGACCACTGTTTTTGGTAATTTCATCCTGAAAGCGAAAGCAAAGGATGGTGCCAAAGACCCGTATGACAAACCATTTTATCACAAATTCGCTTCTATCCTCCGTACACTGATTCGCAGGAAAACGTTGACACTGGGTTCGATGGTAGTACTTTTTGTTGCTTCATTGATTATCATGGGGACGATGCCTCAAAACTTCTTCCCTTCTCTGGACAAGCCTTATTTCCGGGCGGACGTGTTCTATCCAGACGGGTATAGCATCAATGATGTGGTGAAAGAGATGAAATCGGTGGAAGAGCATCTGGCAAAACAGCCGGAAGTGAAAAAAGTGTCAATCACCTTCGGCAGCACGCCGTTGAGGTATTACCTCGCTTCCACTTCCGTAGGGCCGAAACCGAATTTTGCCAATGTGTTGATTGAATTGACAGACAGTAAATATACTAAAGAGTATGAGGAAGATTTCGACGCATATATGAAGGCGAATTATCCAAATGCGATTACGCGTACAAGTCTGTTCAAGCTGTCGCCCGCGGTGGATGCCGCTATCGAAATCGGATTTATAGGACCGGATGTAGACACGCTTGTGGCGCTCACCAATCAGGCATTGGAGATTATGCACCGGAATCCGAATTTAATCAATGTACGCAATTCGTGGGGAAACAAGATTCCTGTGTGGAAACCGATATATAGTCCCGAACGGGCACAGCCATTAGGGGTGTCACGTCAGGGCATGGCACAGAGTATCCAGATCGGAACTACGGGTATGACGCTCGGAGAATACCGGCAGGGGGATCAGGTGTTGCCTATCTTATTGAAGGACAACACAGTGGATTCGTTCCGCATCAATGATTTGCGCACGCTGCCCGTGTTTGGTACGGGGAATGAGACGACCAGCCTGGAACAGGTGGTATCGGAATTTAATTTCCAGTATCGTTTCTCGAACGTGAAAGATTACAATCGGCAAATGGTGATGATGGCACAGTGCGATCCGCGTCGCGGGGTAAATGCAATTGCTGCTTTCAATGAAGTTTGGCCGCTGGTGCAGAAAGAGATAAAAGTGCCGGAGGGATATACAATGAAGTATTTCGGGGAGCAGGAAAGTCAGGTGGAGTCTAACGAGGCACTGGCGAAAAACTTACCGTTGACGTTCTTCCTGATGTTTGTCACTCTATTATTCTTGTTCAGGACGTATCGTAAACCGACAGTGATTCTGTTGATGTTGCCGCTTATCTTTATCGGTATCGTGTTAGGATTGGTGTTACTCGGCAAGTCGTTCGACTTCTTCTCTATCCTGGGGTTACTCGGACTGATTGGTATGAATATCAAAAACGCGATTGTGCTTGTGGAACAGATTGACCTGGAGGCAAAGACGGGCAAAAAGCCGTTGGATGCTGTTGTCAGTGCCACGACAAGCCGTATTATTCCTGTAGCGATGGCGTCGGGTACTACTATTCTGGGTATGTTGCCATTGTTGTTCGATGCGATGTTTGGCGGTATGGCGGCTACCATTATGGGAGGTTTGTTGGTGGCTTCGGCACTGACATTGTTTGTTCTTCCGGTAGCTTATTGTGCTATTCAGAGAATCAAAGGATAATTGCCTACTCTTATATGAAACTTGAATTTATTGTTTAGATTGAATAAAATGAAAACTCAACTTATAACTCTGTCTCTATTGTTCCTCGGCCTCACGGCCGGGGCACAACAGCCTTATCTTAGCCGGGAAGCCTACCGGGATAAGGTGGAAGCTTACAGCCAAATACTGAAGCAACAGAAACTAAAAACGATGGCAAGTACGGAAGCACGGAAAATTGCTCATACCGGTTTCTTACCTAAAATCGATGCCAATGCGGACGGTACGCTCAACATGAGTGACCTTAGTGCATGGAACGAACCATTAGGCGAATACCGCAATCATACTTATCAAGGAGTATTTATCGTTTCGCAACCGTTGTACACAGGAGGCGCGCTCAACGCCCAGCACAAGATTGCCAAAGCAGATGAAAAGCTGAATCAGCTGAACGAGGAGCTTACTATCGACCAAATTCATTATCAGAGTGATGCGGTTTACTGGAATGCTTCTGCCTCACAGGCTATGTTGCAAGCGGCTGATAAGTATCAAAGCATCGTGAAACAGCAGTATGACATCATACAGGATCGTTTCAGCGACGGAATGATTAGCCGTACGGATTTATTAATGATCTCCACTCGGCTGAAAGAAGCGGAACTGCAATATATCAAGGCTCGCCAGAATTATACACTGGCCCTCCAAAAGTTGAACATCTTAATGGGAGAAGAGCCGAACAGCCCGGTAGACAGCCTTTATACGATTGACAAGGCTTCTGCCCCGGTACAGATACTTTCCTTGGAGAATGTACTGCAACGCCGTGCGGATTTTGAAAGTACGGAAGTGAATATCATGAAGAGTGAGGCGCAGCGCAAAGCAGCTCTTAGCCAGTTCAACCCGCAACTGAATATGTATTTCAGTGGCGGATGGGCTACGGCTACACCTAATCTCGGATATGATGTATCTTTCAATCCGGTCGTCGGCATTAATATCAATATCCCGATTTTCCGGTGGGGAGCCCGGTTCAAAACAAACCGCCAGCAAAAAGCGTACATCGGGATACAGAAACTGCAACAGAGTTATGTGACGGACAATATCAACGAGGAACTTTCTGCCGCACTAACCAAACTGACGGAAACGGAATATCAAGTAAAAACTGCTACCGAGACTATGAATCTGGCCAATGAAAATCTCGACCTAGTTTCGTTCTCTTACAATGAGGGAAAAGCGAATATGGTGGATGTATTATCGGCACAGCTATCATGGACGCAAGCACACACGAATCTGATTAATGCGTATCTGTCGGAAAAGATGGCGGTAGCAGAATACAGGAAAGTGATTAGCGAATAAAAGAAGAATCTGAAATCTGTATTCATAAAGCAGTATATAATAAGAAATCCGGAGAATGGGCAATCCATATCTCCGGATTCTTGTATATAAGGTCAGCTATATTGACTACGCAAGGAAGGAAATCAACACACCCGCAGCTACGGCAGAACCGATTACTCCGGAGATGTTGCTCGCCATGCAATATTGCAATACGTGATTCTTCGGATCGTACTTCAAAGCTATTTCATTGGCTACACGGCTTGCCATCGGAACGGCACTCAAGCCGGTGGCACCGATAAGCGGATTGATTTTCTTCTTAGAGAAGAGATTCACCAATTTCACGAACAGGATACCTCCTGTGATGGAAAGGGCAAATGCCAGGAAACCACCTACTACGATACCGATAGTTGTCCAGTTCAGGAAGGCTTCTGTGGTCATCGTTGCTCCTACGGACAGTCCGAGGAAGATGGTAGCCGCATTCATGATGCTATTGGAAGCAGCGTCGAACAAGCGGAACGTGTTGGTTCCGATTTCTTTCACCAGGTTACCGAACATCAGCATTCCGATCAATGGCACAGCACTTGGTACGAAGAGGGCCACAACAGTAGTTACCACAATCGGGAAGATAATCTTCAAGACACGCAGGTTCTTGATTTCCGTCTTTGAAGGATACATCTTTTCCTGTTCTTTCATATTGATGCTCAATTCCTTCTTAGTACAGAGCAGTCTCACAACCAGCGGAATAATCACCGGAACGAGTGCCATGTACGAATAAGCGGCAATGGCAATCGGGCCCAGCAAATGTGGCGCCAGTTTGATAGTCGTAAAGATAGCTGTCGGACCATCCGCACCACCGATAATTCCGAGAGAAGCGGCTTCTTTCGGGGTGAATCCCATCAGGATAGCTACCAGCAATACGGTAAAGATACCCAACTGTGCGGCTGCACCGAAAATAGAAAGACGCAGGTTACGCAACATCGGTCCGAAGTCCGTCAACGCACCGACACCCATGAAGATGATCGGAGGCAGGAAACCTGTTTTAATCAGCATATAGTAGATGAAATTCATCAGTCCCAGTTCGTGGGCGATGTCATGCAGAGGCATTTCCCAGATGTTTTTCATTACTCCGTTTATCATAATCATGCCATTCTCGTCTGCCTGAATCACACCCATTTCTCCTCCGGGGAAGTTGGCCAGCAACACACCGAAAGCGATGGGGACAAGCAGCAACGGCTCGTACTGTTTCTTGATACCCAGATAGAGCAGGACGAACGCGATGGCATACATTATCAGGAACTGCGGATCGGCAATGATATTGCTGAACGCAGTCATGTCATATAAGTTCTCAAATATTTCGTTCATTATCCTATCTTCATTAATACATCATCTTCTGAAACAGTATCTCCCGGATTGGCACAAATAGCAGTCACCGTACCACCAAACTCCGCACGGATAGCATTATAGGTCTTCATCGCTTCTACATAGCAGATTACGTCTCCTTCTTTCACCGTGTCGCCTACTTGCAAAGCGGTTTCTTGTGCATTCTTCACCAAAAAGAACTTGCCTTCCAACGGAGAAAGCACTTCTTTGCCTTCGCCTGCCGGAGCAGCGGCAGCACCCGCAGGAGTAGCAGGAAGCTCGGCATCGCCATAAGCTACGGTGACACGATAAGCCTGTCCGTCTACCTGTACGGTCAGTGTTTTCGGTTTAACATCTTCTTCCGGTGATTTATCTTTTTCGGCACGGCGTTTTGCCACGTCTTCGAGAAAGTCTTCTTTAGCTTTACCACTCTTGTAGGCTTCATATTGAGCCGGGTGCATCGCATATTCGAAGAGTTCTTCGTCGTCCTGTCCTGCTTCCCATTTGTTCTCTTTCATCAGTTTGCGATATTTGTCGAGAGCATCCGGATAGTTGTCCTGTGGATCGCCTTCGAAGAACTTACGGCCTTCACGTTCCGCCTTTTCAATGATTTCCGGAGCAAGTTTGCCCGGCAAACGTCCGGCTTTACCCAGAATCATGTCCCAAATATCATCGGCAATCATTCCCCAACGGTCTTTTCCTTTTTCCATTGCCATCACGTTCATCATGGCAAGGTTCTTCACATATTGACTGAATGGAGTCACCAATGGAGGATAACCGACACGAGGCCATACGTAAGCCACTTCGTCAAACAGTTTGATGAGCAGCTGATCTTGCGTCATAAACGGCAGATTGTGTTTTGCCTTATATTTATTGATGGATTCCAGATTGGATTCGAGGTCGGCCATCAGACTACCCATCATACCGCCGGGAAGTCCGGGAGCAATCAGCAAGGAGTTCATCAGGCGGTTTTTCGGGCTGATATACAGGCCGAGGAAGTCGTCCATAAATTCCTGAATCATGCCACGCACTTTCATGTAGGCTTCCATATTGATTTCGGGCACTTGATATCCGGCATCTTTCAGCATAGCTTGTACGCTAAGCAAATCGGCGTGACCAGTTCCCCATGAAAGTGGTTCCATACCGACATCGATGTAGTCGCAACCTGCTTCGCATACTTCAAGGATGCTTGCCATATTGAATCCGGGACCTGCATGGCTATGATACTGAACAGGGATTTCCGGATGTGCCGCCTTGATATTGGCTACAATCTTGCCTAATGATACGGGACGGCCGATACCTGCCATATCTTTGATACAGATTTCATCTGCACCCAGCTTGATAAGTTCCAGCGCCATATTGGTGTAGTACTCTACCGTATGGATAGGCGAATGAGTGATGCAAAGCGAGCATTGTGAAATCATGCCTGCTTCCTTTGCGTATGTGATGGAAGGAGCGATATTACGCACATCGTTCAATCCGCAGAACGTACGGGTAATGTCTGTTCCTTGTGCTTTCTTTACTTTGTAGAATAATTTGCGGACGTCTGCCGGAACGGGGCTCATACGGAGTCCGTTCAGTGCGCGGTCGAGCATGTGGGTTTGAATACCGGCTTCATGGAACGGTTTTGTCCATTCGCGCACGGCTGTATTCGGGTTTTCACCAAACAATAAATTTACCTGTTCAAAACCTCCGCCATTTGTTTCTACGCGGGCGAAACAACCCATTTCAATGATGGCCGGAGCTACCTTTACGAGTTGGTCTACACGAGGTACATATTTTCCGGCTGATTGCCACATATCTCGGAAAACCAAGCTAAACTTTACTTCTCTTTTCATGTCTTTCAGTGATATTCTTTATAGATTTATAATTTTTCTACTTTAGTGATTTTTCCTTTACCCTGTGTCACCACATTCACAGCAGCAGTAATGGCTGCTAAAATGTTTCCCGGAACAGGTGCAGGACCTCGCGGTGCTTCCCGCTTCACAGGAACCACTTCTTCGGGGGCATACTTGTTGACCAATGCAATCAACAACTTACCTAAATAAATCACAATCAGCAGAATAACAAATACGGTAGCCATTCCGACCACCATCAGCAGGATCGCTGTTTCGATATTTTCCATATAATAAACTATTAGTAATTTAAGTTGTTCGTCTAAAAAGCGTTCGAAAATACCAAATTTTTATTATAAAATAAATTAAGAAAGGAATATAATGTATAAAACTGTCATTTCTCTGATTGATAATCAGAGCATTTATGAGCAGAAACTTATTACAAAAAAAATGTGAGAGAAAGCCCCTCAACTTTCTCTCACACTCTGATAAAACAATTATTAAATAAAAATACTCAATGATAAACCGGTTTAGCCCTCATCTGGTTTCATACCCTCTTCTTAACCTATTAAATTACCAGATAAAAACCGGTCTTGTTAAACCTCTCATGCGCCATCACGGCTTTCATTCTTTTAATTAGCGTAGCAGTCTAGTTGAAAAACCCTTTTAAGCCAACTTGTTTGATCGGGAAAAACAAGCCTTCTAAAGCTCATATAACCCTGGCGAGGGAACCATTTCTGACCTACGTCTCTGGCAGGAATTTTTCATCTGCCCACTGTCTATTGTTTGCTTTGAGCCCTAGTTTGTATTCTTTTCAAAATATTGTTTGTTTTGAATTTAGCTTGTAATTCCCTATAAGGCTTTCTATTGTTTGTTTTGAGCTCCGGCCTTTATTCCTATAAGGAAGATGGCCGGATAATTCCTTCTACAACATTTAATCTTCTAATCAATTCTACCGTTTTTTTCAAACATCATTAAATAGCTCATCTATTAGAAAGAGAAGCATCCGTTTGTTTTTTACCAAGAAAAAATGAAGAAAATTTGAAGAAAAACAAAAAAGCCTCTCCTGACTATCCAGAAGAGGCTTTTTTTATTGCAAAATAATTTCTTTCCCTCGAATTTGATAACTGATTCCACACGAACCAAATACTTTTTCCAGTGTGGCGTTCAGGTCTTTCGTCAAAACCGTCCCGTTGTAGGTCAGCCCTTCGCACTTCTCGTGCCCGACGACTGTTACCTTAAATATGTGTTCAATATCTGCCACTACATTTATCAGCGGATCATCTTCATACCCCAACACCTCGGGGAACTCCGCTTCTTCTGCCTTTTTCTCTACCGGCACAATCTTTTTCTCATCGCAATGCACGCTTTCCCCGGCAAGCAATGTACGCTTCCCTGCAGCAGTCTCGACTTTCACGCTCCCTTCCTCACAGTTGACTGTCATCTTCTTTCCTTGCTGATCGATGAGGAATTTCGTTCCCAGTACGGTTACGTCGCCGGCTTCTGTACGGACCGTGAATGTCTTGCCTTTGGTTACGTTAAAAGAGGCTTTACCCAATAGTTGCAATTTGCGCTCCCAAAGCCATGTGATATGATTGTAAGTCAGGCGGGAATTTTCCATCACCTGCACAGTACTACCATCCGGCAATTCATAGTTCATAGCAGTGTTATCAGTCACCACCTTTTCTTCTGCCAGGAAGTAACCACCTATCCCCAAAAGAAGGACAACTGCCGCTGCCACTCCCCATGAGAAAGAGAAACTTCTCCCCGCACCTTGTTTTCTTCTCCGGCTTAAGGCGATCTTATGGCTCTCCTCACGTTGCAACTTCAGCTTATCACCTATTTCTTTTTTACGAGAAAAGATTTCGCCAACCAGAGGAAGTTTTCCTTCTTCTAAGTATTTATCTAAAGATTCTGTCCACTTTTCCATATCTCACACCTCAATTAAAAATCCACAAATTAGCTGCTACCAACAACAAGAAAGATTTGCTCATACGCTCCCGCAAACTGGAGATAGCCATATGAGTAGTATTGTAAACCGTACGTGAAGTGAGTCCCATTACCTGGGCTATTTCTTCCGGACTCATCTTCTTATAATACTTAAGATACAATACCTCCCGCTGTTGCTTTGTCAAATTATTCAGCTCTTTCTGCAAAACTTCCAGCTGTTCTTTTTCTAACTCTGAACGGATAATAGCAGTTTCAATATCGATCTCCAGATCAAACTGATATTCGTTTGTGCCTACTTCATCCAGTGATTTTAATGAGCCACTATTCTCCTTTTTCAATTCATTCACTATCATGTGTCTCAACGAAACACATAAGTAAGCGGGTATGGATTGAGGGGCCGCGCAAGTTTCTCTTTTCTCAAAGATGTAAACAAACAACGACTGTATCGCCTCGGTTACCAGAGTTTCATCACCGGCTATCTTCATGCCATATCCATACAGTAAATCTGCATATTGCTCATAAAGCTGCCGGAATGCCTCTTCATCCCCTTGCTGAATTTTATCCCAGGATAGTGTCTTCATTTCTATTCACTCATTTATATGAGATATGTTTTTCCTTTTTTTACCTGATTTTTTAGTTAAAATCAACGGAATATGTTTTAAAACTCACTTGTAAAGTGGAATTTGATATGTTTAAAGTCCATCTGCGCCATTTGAAGTACATAACCGGAGTCTGCCAGGAACACATCGCGCCCTTCTCTATCCTTTGCCATATACTGGTATTTACGTTTCTTGAAGGCTTCCAGTTCTGCGGAATCATCGCTTTCTACCCAGCAGGCCTTATAAAGACTCACCGGTTCCCAGCGACAGGACGCATTGTATTCATTCAACAAACGGTACTGAATAACCTCAAACTGCAACTGTCCCACCGTGCCGATGATCTTACGGCCATTGAACTGATTGACAAACAACTGTGCCACACCTTCATCCATCAACTGATCGATACCTTTCGCCAACTGTTTCTGTTTCATCGGATCGGCATTTTCGATATACTTGAACATCTCCGGTGAGAAGCTCGGCAATCCGCGGAAATGAAGCATTTCACCTTCTGTCAGCGTATCGCCAATCTTAAAGGTACCATTATCCGGCAGACCGATAATATCTCCTGCATAGGCTTCGTCAATCGTTGTTTTACGCTGTGCCATAAATTGGGTGGGCGATGAAAAACGCATGGTCTTTCCATGACGAACGTGCACATAGGGAGCATTGCGGACAAACTTGCCGGAGCAAATCTTACAGAATGCCACACAAGAACGGTGGTTGGGATCGATATTGGCTGTGATCTTAAAGATGAATCCGGTGAATTTCGGTTCGTCGGGATTCACTTCACGCTCTTCTGCCTGTACAGGACGAGGACTGGGAGCTATCTCCACGAAACAGTTCAGCAGCTCTTGCACACCGAAGTTGTTCAACGCTGATCCGAAGAATACCGGTGCACAGTCTCCTGCGAGATAGGATTCCGAATCAAATTCGGGATAAACGCCTTCGATCAGTTCCAGATCACCACGCAGTTTGTCTGCCAATGGCTTGCCAATCTGCTGATCCAGTTCTTCCGTATGAATATCGACTGCCACTTTTTCTGTTACCATCTGTTTGGATGGCTGGTATAAGTCCAGTTTCTGTTCGTAGATGTTGTATACTCCTTTGAAACGTGCTCCCTGCTCTATCGGCCAGGATAAGGGACGAACCTGAATCATCAGTTCTTCTTCGAGTTCATCGAGCAAGTCGAACGGGTCTTTTCCTTCACGGTCCATTTTGTTGACGAAGATTATTACCGGAGTCTTTCTCATGCGGCATACCTCCATCAGTTTACGCGTCTGCGTTTCCACACCTTTCGCACCGTCTACAACGATGATAACGCTGTCCACAGCAGTCAGTGTGCGGTATGTGTCTTCGGCAAAGTCCTGGTGACCCGGAGTATCGAGAATGTTGATTTTATAATCCCGATAGTCGAATTCCATCACGGAAGTCGTTACCGAAATACCACGTTGTTTCTCGATTTCCATCCAGTCGGACGTAGCCGTCTTTTTTATCTTATTACTCTTTACAGCACCTGCTACCTGTATCTGACCACCGAAAAGCAATAGCTTTTCCGTCAATGATGTCTTACCGGCATCCGGATGCGCAATAATGGCGAACGTTCGCCGTCTCAAAATTTCATTCATCATAATAGTTGATAAATGATAGTTGATAAATGATAGTTATTTACCAAGACTATCCTTTAAAGTTTTAACTGTACTCGTCAATAATTTCACCAATTCTACACTATCTGCATGAATAGACGAATATATGTCTTCTGAAAAATAATCAGTATCATGCAACAGTGATATCCAATATTCAGTCTCGTAAGCCTCCTTTAAGGCTATATTCATTTTATTCAAAAAATCAGCACGGCTTTGGGCATGTACCCCTTCCCGCACTAAAGCACCAATTGCAGTTCCACTACGCAATAGCTGCTTTGATAAAACATATTCCTTTTGACTGGTTGACAAATATTTATATGCTTTTATGATTCTAATAGCAAATAAATAGGATTTCTCCTGCGTTATGTTGTTTTCAACCATAACTATTAACTATCATTTATCAACTATCAACTGCGAAACACAGTTTCGCAAACTTTCCTCCCAATGGGGGATTTCGATGCCAAATGTTGTTTTTATTTTTGTTTTATCAAGTACGGAGTATGCCGGACGGTTGGCTTTTGCAGGATATTCAGCTGTATGCAGAGGTTTCACTTTGCAGGAGGTTATTCCCGCCAAGCGATGAATAGCCACTGTAAAATCATACCAGGAACAAACGCCTTCATTGCTGAAATGGTAGATGCCGCGAACTATACCTTTATTAATAATGGTATAGATAGCACGTGCTAGGTCATTGGCATAAGTCGGGGTTCCGATCTGGTCGAAAACAACTCCCAGACTGTCACGCTCTTTTCCAAGACGGATCATTGTCTTCACAAAATTATTGCCGAAGGTGGAATAAAGCCATGCAGTACGGATTACGACTGCTTTCTCGCAATAATTCATCACGTCATATTCTCCTTCCAGTTTGGTGGTGCCATATACAGAGTCCGGACAAGGGTCGCAATCCTCCGTATACGGAGTGTGTGCAGTACCATCAAAGACATAATCGGTAGATACTTGTATCATAGCGGCTCCGTTGAATTGTGCCGCACTTGCCAATTGTTTCGGTGCTTCGCAATTCAATTGATAGGCTAGTTCCGAATTATCTTCCGCTTTATCTACGGCCGTATAAGCGGCACAGTTCACGACAAGCTCAATCCGCTTCTCTGCGATATAAGCCCAAACGGCTTGCTTGTCACAGATGTTTAGTTCTTCTACATCTGTGAAATAATACGTATGTTGCGGGTTCTCTTTTGCAAGCACCTGCATCTCATTGCCAAGCTGACCGTTGGCACCCGTTACCAAAATTCTCATTTATTCATCCAGTTTTAATTCACCTTTACGGTCTTTATCATAATAGTTTGCCAACATAGAAAGGAAACTAGTGATAGCTTCCACTGCCTTAGCAGTACCTTCACTGATAGGCTTTTTTTGAAGACGAAGCAGGAGTACTCCATACAATGCCTCAAAACAGGTCTCCAATTCGGGCTCGTCTTTCTTACCGTTTTTATTCCGTAATTCTACTATAAACGGCAATGCCTTGAAATAAGCGGCACTGTAAAAAGGAAATTTAGGAGAAGAAGCCAATGCGTTATGCAACTCTGTCAGATTGATAATCACATTCTTATTAATCTGCAAATGACCTTTTTCCCGTACTCCTTCCTCACTCATCATCGTAATCAGATTGGTATACCATTCTCTCATGGCAGGCTGCTGATCTGCCGGATAACGGGCAATTATATTTGCCTCCATCTCTTCCGGTTCACAATGATTGGCGCGGATCAAGTCTTCCTCTTGCCACATATATATAAGGTACTCGGCAATATTCTTCTCTTTCAGTTGTTGTGCTATCTGATTCATAAGTTATCTCCTAATAAAGTGATTCTCCCAACAAAGTAAAAATCAGTCCGGCAAGGGATACCAGCATTACAATACTTCCTACAACACGATTCAGTATCCAGATACCACGCAAGTTGAATTTAGTGCGCACTTTGTTCACAAAGTAAGTAATCCCCAACCACCAGGTCAATGCCCCTATAGCAATAGCAACATAGCCTGTGATTTCTTCGAACACCAGAACTCCCGGCTGCACAAAGGCAAAACGGGCGAAAAGTCCGATAAACAGGAAGATTATCAAGGGATTGGAGAGAGTGACGAAAAATGCGGTAATAAAGTTATGGAAATAAGAACCTTTGCTGGAGGAAGCCGGACGAATGGACTGCACCGGGTTGCTACGAAAGGTATATATACCAAAAAGGAGTAGCATGATGCTCCCCAATAATTGCAGATAGAAAATATTCTTATTAATATAATCGAACACAAAGCTCATCCCGTAGCCGGTGAGCAAAGCGTATGCTATATCGCTCAAAGAGGCTCCCAGACCTGTTACAAATCCATACCAACGCCCTTTATTCAAAGTCCTCTGGATGCATAATACGCCCACCGGACCGAGGGGTGCGGACACAACAACGCCAATAATAAAGCCTTTCACTAATATATCGAATATTGTCTCTATCTGAATCATGTCGCAAATATCGCACTTTTTTGTGATATGGGGATAGTATATTAACGTTTTTTCCACACAAGAATCACTATATATAGCGATAATAAGTAAAACGTACATCGAAAATAAACATATTAAATAAGGTATAGGAATTTATTCTCTATTTTTTTCCTACCACCAACGAAATTGATTATCTTTGCGCCACAGAAAAAGAGAAGAGTTTCTCCTACAGGAACTTCAATCGTAAAATCGTAAATCGTAAAATCGTAAATATACAACATGATTCTTTTTTTCAGAACCCCTTCCAAGAGCGTGATTGCCGTAGAGAGCAACCATCAGCTCACCCCTGACGAAAGTAATAAACTCTGCTGGCTTTTTGGCGAAGCCGTGATGGAAAGTGAAGAAAACCTGAAAGGCTGTTTCGTTGGCCCACGCCGCGAAATGATCACTCCCTGGAGTACAAACGCAGTAGAAATCACCCAAAACATGGGGCTCGAAGGCATAAGCCGCATCGAGGAGTACTTCCCTGTTAAGGACGAAAATGCCGATTACGACCCGATGCTCCAACGCATGTACAAAGGACTCGACCAAAACGTATTCACGACAAACCGTCAGCCGGAACCGATCATCTACATTGAAGATCTCGAAGTGTACAACGAAAAAGAAGGTTTGGCTCTTTCCAAAGAAGAAATGGACTACCTGAAGAAAGTAGAAAAGGACCTCGGACGGAAGCTGACCGACTCTGAAGTATTCGGTTTCGCACAAATCAACTCCGAACACTGCCGCCACAAAATTTTCGGCGGAACGTTTATTATCGACGGCGTAGAGCAGGAATCTTCCCTGTTCCAGATGATTAAAAAGACGACACAGGAAAATCCGAATAAAATAATCTCTGCTTATAAAGATAATGTAGCCTTCGCCGAAGGTCCGGTTGTGGAACAGTTTGCTCCGGCAGATCATTCAAAACCTGATTTCTTCCAGATAAAGGACATCAAGAGTGTTATCTCACTGAAAGCGGAAACTCATAACTTCCCTACTACTGTAGAACCGTTCAATGGTGCTTCTACCGGTACCGGTGGTGAAATCCGCGACCGTATGGGTGGCGGTAAAGGTTCATGGCCGATTGCAGGTACTGCTGTCTACATGACTTCTTACCCGCGCACAGAAGAAGGACGCGAATGGGAAGAGATTCTTCCGGTACGCAAATGGCTGTACCAGACTCCGGAACAGATTCTAATCAAAGCATCCAATGGTGCTTCCGACTTCGGTAACAAGTTCGGCCAGCCGCTGATCTGCGGTTCGGTACTGACTTTCGAACATACGGAAAACAAAGAAGTTTATGGTTACGACAAGGTAATCATGCTTGCCGGTGGTGTTGGTTACGGTACACAACGTGACTGCCTGAAAGGCACACCGGAAGCAGGAAACAAAGTGGTAGTAATCGGTGGTGACAACTACCGTATCGGACTGGGTGGCGGTTCCGTATCTTCTGTTGATACCGGTCGTTACAGCAGTGGTATCGAGTTGAATGCCGTGCAACGTGCCAATGCAGAAATGCAGAAACGTGCCAACAACGTCGTACGCGCTCTTTGTGAAGAAGAGGTGAATCCGGTGGTTTCTATCCATGACCACGGTTCTGCCGGACACGTAAACTGTCTGTCCGAACTCGTGGAAGAATGTGGTGGTTTGATCGACATGAGCAAGTTGCCTATCGGTGACAAGACTTTGTCTGCCAAAGAAATCATCGCTAACGAAAGTCAGGAACGTATGGGTCTGCTGATTAAAGAAGAGGCTATTGAACATGTACGTAAAATTGCTGAACGCGAACGCGCTCCGATGTACGTAGTCGGTGAAACAACCGGCGATCATCGTTTCGCTTTCCAACAGGCTGACGGTGTACGTCCGTTCGACCTTGCCGTAGAACAGATGTTCGGTTCTTCTCCCAAGACATATATGACAGACAAAACAGTGGAACGTCATTACGAAATGCCGAAATACGAATTGTCTAAACTACATGAATATCTGACAAATGTATTGCAGCTTGAAGCCGTAGCCTGCAAAGACTGGTTGACAAACAAGGTAGACCGTTCGGTAACAGGTAAAGTGGCTCGTCAGCAATGCCAGGGTGAACTTCAGTTACCGTTGAGTGACTGCGGTGTCGTAGCACTCGACTACCGTGGCGAAAAAGGTATCGCTACCTCTATCGGACATGCTCCGCAAGCAGCATTGGCTGATCCGGCTGCCGGCTCTATTCTTTCTGTATCCGAAGCACTGACCAATCTGGTTTGGGCTCCGATGGCAGAAGGTATGGACAGTATTTCACTGTCTGCCAACTGGATGTGGCCTTGCCGCTCTCAAGAAGGTGAAGATGCCCGTCTTTACACAGCTGTCAAAGCATTGAGCGATTTCTGCTGCGCACTGCAGATCAATGTTCCTACCGGAAAAGACTCTCTGTCTATGACACAGAAGTATCCGAACGGTGAGAAAGTGATTTCTCCGGGAACTGTGATTGTTTCTGCCGGTGGTGAAGTTTCCGACGTGAAGAAAGTGGTATCTCCGGTATTGGTTAACAATGAAAAGACTACGCTTTATCATATTGATTTCAGCTTCGATGAACTGAAACTGGGTGGTTCGGCTTTTGCACAATCTCTGGGTAAAGTTGGTGACGAAGTACCTTGCGTACAAGATGCCGAATATTTCCGCGATGCTTTCCTTGCCGTACAGGAACTTGTCAACAAAGGCCTGATCCTTGCCGGACACGATATTTCTGCCGGTGGTTTAATTACTACATTGCTCGAAATGTGCTTCTCCAATGTAGAAGGCGGTATGGAAATCAGCCTCGACAAGATGAAGGAACAGGATATCGTTAAAATTCTGTTTGCTGAAAATCCGGGTATCGTTATCCAGATCAGCGACAAGCATAAGGATGAAGTGAAGAAGATTCTGGAAGATGCCGGCGTAGGCTATATGAAGTTGGGTAAACCGACTGACGAACGTCACATTCTAGTATCTAAAGATGGAGCTACTTACCAATTCGGTATCGATTATATGCGCGATGTGTGGTATTCTTCTTCTTACCTGCTCGACCGCAAACAATCTATGAACGGTTGTGCTAAAGCACGTTTCGAGAACTACAAGATGCAGCCTGTTGAATTTGCTTTCATGCCGGAATTCAAAGGTAAGCTTTCTCAATATGATATCACTCCGGATCGTCGCACTCCAAGCGGTATCCGCGCAGCTATCATCCGTGAGAAAGGCACGAACGGTGAACGCGAAATGGCTTACTCACTCTATTTGGCAGGTTTCGACGTAAAAGACGTTACAATGACCGACCTCATCAGCGGACGCGAAACACTGGAAGACGTAAACATGATCGTTTACTGCGGTGGTTTCTCTAACTCCGATGTACTGGGTTCTGCTAAAGGATGGGCAGGCGCATTCCTGTTCAACCCGAAAGCTAAAGAAGCATTGGATAAATTTTATGCACGCGAAGATACATTGTCATTGGGTGTCTGCAACGGTTGCCAGCTGATGATGGAACTCAATCTTATCAACCCGGAACTGAAGAAGAAAGGAAAAATGCTACATAACAATTCACACAAATTCGAATCACGCTTCCTTGGTCTTACTATCCCGACTAACCGCAGTGTGATGTTCGGCTCTTTAAGTGGAAGCAAACTGGGTATCTGGGTAGCTCACGGAGAAGGAAAATTCTCTTTGCCATATGACGAAGATAAATATAATGTAGTAGCGAAGTATAGCTATGATGAATATCCGGGCAATCCGAACGGTTCCGATTATTCTATCGCAGCACTGGCCAGCGCAGACGGACGCCACTTGGCTATCATGCCTCACTTGGAACGTTCCATCTTCCCATGGCAGAACGGTTGCTATCCGGCCGACCGCAAGAACAGCGATCAGGTTACTCCATGGATAGAAGCGTTTGTCAATGCCCGCAAGTGGGTGGAAGCGAAAATGAAATAAATCATTTCCATATTTTACAGAGGCTGGTACTTTAAATAGTGCCAGCCTCTTATTTTACGGAACTTTCCATTCTACCGGAAGACTTCTGATAGATACCAAAATACCGAAAACAAACAGTATATACAAATAGTTATAAAATAGTCTATTTTCTTCATTTTTGGAGCGCTGTTATCTTTCATCAAAATTTTGTAATATCAAAAAATCTTCTTAATTTTGTCAAACTTTCCCCCTCATAAAAGATTCAATAACCCTTAAAAGTCCTATTTGTATGAAAAAATGGCTTTTTCTAATCTTATTGTTTCCTCTAATTTGTGTCGCGCAGACGTATCGATATCTCGGAGTGGAGGATGGGTTAAGTAACCGGCGGGTTTACTGCATTCAAAAAGATAAAACCGGATACATGTGGTTCCTCACGCACGAAGGTATTGATCGATACAATGGAAAAGAGTTTAAACGATATAAGTTAATGGATGGTGACGCAGAAGTGAACTCTCTGTTAAATCTAAACTGGCTTTATATTGATCAGGAAGGAGTCTTATGGGAAATCGGGAAAAAAGGAAAAGTATTCCGGTATGACCAGATTCACGACTGCTTCAGTCTTGTATATAAATTACCGATGGAAAGTTTCAGCGAACAGCCGGACCCGGTCACTTATGCCTGGCTCGACCAGAACAAACACATCTGGCTATGCAATAAAGATACTATCTTTCTCTATAATACGGACACCAAACAAGTCACCCATATAAAGAATGATATAAGTGAAGAAATCACTGATATTGAACAAATAGACGAATCGCATTTCTTCATCGGTACGGAAATGGGGATTCATTATGCCCAATTAGAAAACAACGCATTGAAACTTATCAATTGCGATAAGTTGGAGAGCGTGAAAGCCCAAGTAAGCGATTTACACTTCGACAAAAAGATTCGGAAACTATTCATCGGCACTTTCTTGCGGGGAATTATGGTTTATGATATGAATACCAAATCCGTCATACGACCGGATTATAACCTGAAAGATATCAGTATCACACGGTTCAAGCCGCTAAATGACAAAGAGTTATTAATAGCTACCGATGGCGGAGGAGTACACAAAATAAATATGGATACTTATCAAATAGTACCCGAAATTGTGGCTGATTATAACAGTAATTGTGGCATGAACGGTAACAGTATCAATGACATTTTTGTGGATGATGAAGAACGGATATGGCTGGCTAATTATCCCATCGGAATCACGATACAAAACAACCGTTATACGAGCTACAAATGGATTAAGCACTCCATCGGTAACAAACAGTCTTTAATCAACGATCAAGTAAATGCCATTATTGAAGACAGAGAGGGAGATTTATGGTTTGCAACGAACAATGGCATCAGTTTTTTTAATTCAAAGACCGGACAATGGCGATCGGTGCTTAGTGCTTTTGAAGAGTCGCAAGGTAATAAAAGCCATATCTTTCTTACTATATGCGAAGTGGCTCCCGGAATTATCTGGGCAGGCGGGTACTCTTCCGGTGCTTACCAGATAGATAAGAAAACGTTCAGTGTCAGCTATTTCATGCCGCCTTTGTACACTCATACAAACAAGCGACCGGATAAATATATACGTGATATTCGTACAGATATGCAGGGTTATATCTGGTCGGGAGGATTCTACAACCTCAAGCGTATTAATCTGAAGACGCAGGAAGTACGGTTTTATGATGGATTAAATTCCATTACCGCCATCGTTGAGAAAGATGAAAAAAGTATGTGGATCGGTAGTGCCACCGGCCTATGTCTTTTAGATAAAGAATCCGGAAAATTCGAGCGCATAAAACTTCCGGTAGAGTCGAACTATATCTATTCCCTGTACCAAGCAAAAAACGGTTCATTGTATATAGGTACCAGCGGGTCGGGACTATTGATTTACGATATTAATAAAAAACTGTTCACTCATTACCACACGGAAAACTGTGCTTTGATATCCAATAATATCTATACCATATTATCGGATGCGGACAAAGATATAATCATGAGTACAGAAAGCGGATTGACAAGTTTTTATCCCAATGAGAAAAAATTCTATAACTGGACCAAAGATATGGGATTGATGACCACCCATTTCAATGCGCTATCAGGTACGTTACGGAAAAACAATAAATTCATTTTAGGCAGTTCTGACGGAGCAGTGGAATTTGACAAGGATATGAAATTGCCCAGAAGTTATTCTTCTAAAATGATTTTCAGCGATTTCAAGCTTTTTTATCAAACAATCTATCCGGGTGATGAGGATTCTCCGTTGAAAGCAAGCATCAATGATACAAAGGTACTAAAGTTAAAATACAATCAAAACAGATTCTCTTTGCAGGTTTCTTCCATCAACTATGACTATCCTTCCAATATTCTTTACTCTTGGAGGCTAGAAGGTTTCTATGATAAATGGAGCAAACCCGGAACAGAGAACACGATTCGTTACACCAATCTTGCCCCGGGCAAATATACGCTAAGGGTACGTGCCATCTCCAATGAAGACAAACGCATCATGCTTGAAGAAAGAAGTATGGATATTATCATAGCCCAACCTTTCTGGTTGACATTCTGGGCCATGCTGGTTTATACAGCTATCCTTTGTCTCATTGCCATCGTCCTATTGCGTATCCTGATTTTAAGAAAGCAGCGTAAAGTCTCCGACGAGAAAATACATTTCTTTATCAATACGGCACATGATATCCGTACCCCATTGACGCTTATCAAAGCACCTTTGGAAGAACTACGTGAAAAAGAAGAGTTGAGCAAAGAAGGTATTTCGAACATGAATACGGCATTACGAAACGTTAACGCTCTGCTGCGCCTGACGACCAATCTTATCAACTTTGAGAGAGCGGACGTATATTCTTCCGAGCTATATATTTCAGAGCATGAACTCAACACGTTTATGAATGAAATATTCAATGCATTTCAACAGTACGCCAACATCAAACATATCAACTTCACTTATGAAAGTAATTTCAGGTATATGAATGTATGGTTTGATAAAGAGAAAATGGAGTCTATTTTTAAGAACATCATTTCGAATGCATTGAAATATACTCCCGAAAATGGGAATGTACAGGTTTTCGTTTCTGAATCAACAGATTCATGGAGTGTGGAAGTCAGAGACACAGGAATCGGAATTCCGGCTAACGAACAAAAGAAGTTGTTCAAGCTCCATTTCCGCGGCAGCAATGCTATCAACTCCAAAGTAACGGGAAGTGGTATCGGTCTGATGCTTGTATGGAAGTTAGTCCGTTTGCACAAAGGAAAGATCAATCTGTCAAGTATCGAAAACCAAGGATCAGTTATCAAAATAACGTTCCCCAAAGATAGCAAGCGTTTCCGGAAAGCACATCTGGCAACTCCGAGCAAACAGCGTATAGAAATCGAAAACGTTCCGTCTTCATCGCCTGAAATTTACGAAAACGCACAGAAGAAAGAGAACATAAATCATCGTCGTATCTTAATTGTGGAAGATAATGATGAGTTGCGCAACTATCTGTCGCAAACGCTATCCGAAGAATATATCGTACAGGTTTGTTCCAATGGAAAAGAAGCACTGACGATTATTCCCGAGTACAAACCGGAGCTGGTTATTTCAGACATTATGATGCCGGAAATGCGGGGTGATGAATTATGCCAGGCTATCAAGAACAATATCGAGACTTCCCACATCCCCGTTATCCTGCTGACTGCTTTGAATAATGAGAAAGATATCCTTTCGGGGCTTCAGATTGGTGCGGATGAATACGTTGTGAAGCCATTCAACATTGGTATATTGAAAGCAAATGTGGCCAATTTATTGGCTAATCGTGCACTTTTGCGTAGCAAATACGCAAACCTGGATCTGAATGATGAGGAAAATGATGAAGACTGCATTAACTGTTCACAGGATATTGACTGGAAGTTTATTGCAAACGTCAAAAAGAATGTGGAAGACAACATCGACAATCCGGCTCTGACGGTAGATGTGTTATGCAGCCTGATGGGAATGAGTCGCACAAGTTTTTACAATAAATTAAGGGCATTAACCGATCAGGCACCGGGAGATTATATCCGGCTGATTCGTCTGAAACGTGCCGTACAATTACTAAAAGAAGACACACATAGCATAACAGAAATTGCAGAAATGACGGGATTCAGTGATGCCAAGTACTTCCGCGAAGTATTTAAGAAACATTTTAATGTAAGCCCCAGTCAGTATGGCAAAGAGAAAAAAACAGCTAGTAAGGAAGGAGGAGAAAAGAAAGAATGAACATTTATCTCGAAGCATTTGGAATCTTTTTTAAAATAGGCGCCTTTACCATTGGAGGAGGATATGCAATGGTGCCACTGATTGAAAATGAAATTGTCACCAAGCGAAAATGGATTGCGCAGGAAGATTTTATAAACCTGTTGGCTATCTCCCAATCCGCTCCGGGAATTCTGGCAGTCAATATTTCTATCTTCATAGGATATAAGCTACGTGGAATCCGGGGAAGTATTATCACAGCATTGGGAACTATTTTGCCGTCTTTCATTATTATATTAGCTATCGCCCTGTTCTTTCATAGCTTCCAAGATAATCCGATAGTGGAACGTATTTTTAAAGGAATCCGCCCGGCAGTGGTGGCACTTATCGCGGCGCCGACCTTTACCATGGGACGATCCGCAAAAATCAACCGCTACAATCTGTGGATTCCTGTTGTCTCGGCATTATTAATCTGGCTGTTGGGCTTCTCCCCTATCTGGATTATCATTGCTGCCGGTGTAGGAGGGTTCCTGTGGGGAAAACTTAGAAAAGTTGAGAATTGAGAGTTAAGAGTTGAGAATTGAGAAGACACGGATTAACGCTGTCATTTTACAGATTCATAATTTCCAAAACCGCGAAATCCGTGTAATCCGTGCCTAAAATTATTATATAATAAATTATTAATCACATGATTTACCTACAGTTATTCTATACATTTTTCAAAATCGGCCTCTTTGGTTTCGGAGGTGGGTACGCCATGCTTTCCATGATTCAAGGTGAAGTGGTTACCCGTTACGGATGGGTGAGTTCACAGGAGTTTACTGATATTGTAGCAATCAGCCAGATGACTCCGGGACCTATCGGCATTAATGCAGCGACCTATGTAGGGTTTACTTCTACCGGAAGTGTTTGGGGTTCCATCATTGCAACCTTTGCAGTGGTCCTCCCCTCTTTTATCTTGATGCTGACCATTAGCAAGTTCTTTTTAAGGTATCAGAAACATCCTGTGGTGGAATCTATCTTCGACGGGCTGCGCCCGGCAGTAGTAGGATTACTCGCTTCCGCTGCGCTGGTATTAATGAATGTAGAAAATTTCGGCTCGCCTACGAAAGATACTTATTCATTCGTCACCAGTATCATTATATTCCTGATCGCTTTCATCGGAACAAGAAAATACAAAGCCAATCCGATATTAATGATTATCGGCTGCGGCATTGCAGGATTACTACTTTATTAGTTGATAGGTGATAGGTGATAATTGATAGTTAGCTGCGCTATGCTGCATAGTCACTTTCAATTATCAACTATCACCTATCAACTATCAAATAATCAAAGTTTCAACTTCTTACTTACAGACTTGGATTCATTATGCAAGCGATCTAAAGCTGTCACTACATAACGGCATTTTGTTTTCCCTGTTTCATAAGGAAGTTTATAGAATGGATTCCGCGTGATAGCTACAATATGAGAAGGATCGTCCAAATCCACCTTTTCTTTACCGTCAAAACGATAGACTACATATTGAACTGCCTTATCCATCTCTGTATCAGCTTTCGGAGCTGTCCAGAAAAGGATATAGCCATCTTCTGTCCATACCTTTTTCATTTTACGTACCTTGCCCGGAGCTTTATCATCCATAAAATCAAAGACTGGAATCAAAGCAGGATATTTATGATATTCACTGATTAAAGCATCACGATATCTACCCTGATTCTCAACAACAGCTGCTGCATACCATTGACAGCTACCTCCGATTGTTTGGTAAGCACGTTGCAAAGCCATTTTGCGGGGAAGCTGATTGATAGAAGGATTCTGCGGATCGGCAAACTGAACTGTCTTTGGCACCGACTGACCAATGAACAACGGCCGATTTTCCGAATGAGTAGCCCACCATTTCACCAGTGTCTCATAGTCGGCAGCTTTGTGGCCAATCTCCCAGTAAATTTGCGGAATATTATAATCAATCCATCCTTCACGTGCCCAAAGGAGTACATCGGCATAAAGATCATCATAGTTCTGCAAACCATTGGTGTTACTTCCCAACGGATCGCTCTTCTGATTACGATAAATACCGAACGGACTGATACCAAACTTCACCCATGGCTTGATGCCACGAATCGTTTCGTGAAGCTTCTTTATCAGCACATTCACATTACTACGACGCCAATCTGCCTTATTGGTGAAACCTCCACCATAACGGGCGAAACTTGCATCATCCGGAAAATCCAATCCATTCACCGGATAAGGATAGAAATAATCATCCATGTGAATAGCATCTACATCATAACGAGACACAATATCGGTCACGATTTTACAGATATGCTCCCGGCTTTCAGGAAGTGCCGGATCGAAATATAGCTGATCGCCATAAGTAACAAACCATTCCGGATGCTGGTGATAAATATGCTCCGGTGCCAACTTATTCTTTAATGAGGTCTTCACGCGGTAAGGATTGATCCAGGCATGAAATTCCATATTCCGTTTCTGACATTCTTCAATCATAAACTGCATCGGATCCCACATAGGGGAAGGTATCTGACCTTGCGTTCCTGTCAGGAAACGGCTCCACGGCTCATGCTGGGAAGCATATAATGCATCCGCTTCAGGGCGTACCTGAAAGATGATTGCGTTAATGCCGGCTTCCTGAAGAGAGTTCAACTGACTAACCAATATTTGTTTCAGTCTCTCTGTGGGAATGCCACGAAACTGACCGTTAACAGCTTGTATCCACGCTCCACGGAATTCACGTTTAGGATATTTATTGCCTGATGGCACCTGCGCCCTCACTCCTACCACCAGAAGAAGAGCTAAAAGTAAAAGATAGTTTTTCAGCTTCATAATATTCTTAAATCGTAATAATGTGACGCAAAGATAATACAAACTCCCGATAAATTCGCTAACTTTGCCGACTACCATAAAAAAGGAGTATTTTATGTCAGAAAACAACTATATTTCGATCAAAGGCGCACGCGTCAACAACCTAAAAAACATCGATGTAGATATTCCCCGCAACAAACTTGTTGTCATCACCGGATTATCGGGTTCGGGAAAATCATCTCTTGCTTTTGATACGCTCTACGCAGAAGGACAACGCCGCTACGTGGAAAGTCTAAGCAGTTATGCGCGCCAGTTTCTGGGACGAATGAGCAAACCGGAATGTGACTTTATCAAAGGGATTCCTCCCGCCATTGCTATCGAACAGAAAGTAAACAGCCGCAATCCCCGTTCTACCGTGGGCACCTCGACTGAAATTTACGAATATCTACGCCTGTTATATTCACGGGTAGGGAAAACGTATAGCCCCATCAGCGGACAAGAAGTGAAGAAGCACTCTACAGAAGACATTGTCAACTGCATGCTCTCATACCCGGAAGGTACAAGATATACGGTACTGACACCTATTCGCCTGCGTGAAGACCGCACCTTGCAACAACAACTGGAAATAGACCTGAAACAAGGGTTCAACCGTATCGAAGTGAACGGTGAAATGAAGCGTATTGATGAATATACGCCTGTGGCAGGTGATGAAGTATATCTACTGGTGGACCGTATGGCGGTCGCCAATAGCAAGGACGCCATCAGCCGACTGACCGATTCTGCCGAAACAGCCATGTATGAAGGTGACGGAACCTGTATGCTGCGTTTTTATCTATCAGACGAAACCACAAAGTTACATACTTTCAGCACTAAATTCGAAGCAGACGGTATCATCTTTGAAGAACCGAATGACCAGATGTTTTCATTCAACTCTCCTATCGGTGCTTGTCCCGTATGTGAAGGATTCGGTAAAGTGATCGGTATTGATGAGCATTTAGTTGTTCCGGATCGTTCTTTATCCGTATATGAAGGTGCTATCGTATGCTGGCGAGGCGAAAAGATGGGTGAATGGAAAGAAGAACTGATTCACAATGCGGATAAATTCGACTTCCCGATTTTCACTCCTTATTATGAGTTGACAGATGCGCAACGCCGTTTACTTTGGGAAGGCAATCAATATTTCCATGGCATCAATGATTTCTTCAAGATGCTGGAAGAGAATCAATATAAGATACAATACCGGGTGATGCTGGCACGTTACCGGGGAAAGACGCTTTGTCCGAAATGCCACGGCACTCGCCTGAAACCGGAAGCCGGATATGTTCGAGTAGGTGGAAAAAACATTTCCGAACTGGTGGATTTGCCTATCACAGAGCTGAAGCTATTTTTCGATCATCTGGAATTGGACGAGCACGACAGCAATGTATCTCGACGTATCCTGGTTGAAATAAATAGCCGGATTCGTTTTCTAATTGATGTAGGTTTGGGCTATCTGACTTTGAACCGGCTTAGTAATTCTTTATCGGGTGGAGAAAGTCAGCGTATCAATCTGGCAACTTCACTGGGAAGTAGCCTTGTTGGTAGCCTTTATATTCTCGACGAGCCAAGTATCGGACTGCATAGCCGTGATACGGACCGTCTGCTCCATGTGTTGCGTCAACTGCAACAATTAGGCAATACGGTAGTAGTGGTAGAGCACGACGAAGAGATCATCCGTGCTGCAGATTACATTATTGATATAGGTCCTAATGCAGGACGTCTGGGTGGAGAGGTTGTTTACCAAGGCGATATGAAGGATTTGAAGAAGGGAAGCAACAGCTATACGGTACGTTATCTTTTGGGAGAAGATGAAATTCCCGTTCCGGAGCATCGCCGGCCGTGGAATAATTATATAGAATTGAAAGGTGCACGTGAGAATAACCTGAAAGGAGTAAACGTACGCATCCCACTTAATGTAATGACAGTCGTTACCGGTGTTTCCGGTTCCGGAAAGAGTACATTGGTGAGAGATATTTTCTTCCGGGCATTGAAACGTGAATTGGATGAATGTAGTGACCGGCCAGGAGAATTCTCTTCAATCGGAGGAAGTTTGCGCGACCTGCGGAATGTAGAATTTGTAGATCAGAACCCTATTGGTAAATCATCACGTTCTAATCCGGTGACTTACATCAAAGCCTACGACGAAATCCGCAAACTATGGTCTGAACAACCGCTAGCTAAACAAATGGGGTATACTCCCGGATTCTTCAGTTTCAACAGTGAAGGCGGACGTTGCGAAGAATGTAAGGGGGAAGGAACCATCACCGTAGAAATGCAATTTATGGCAGACTTAGTGTTGGAGTGTGAATCTTGTCACGGAAAACGGTTCAAGTCTGATACACTGGAAGTGAAATTCAACGATAAAAGCATCTACGATGTGTTGGAGATGACCGTCAATCAGGCGATTGAGTTCTTTAACGAACATGGACAAAAGAAAATCGTAAAGAAGCTGCTTCCTTTGCAGGATGTAGGATTGGGATATATTAAATTAGGACAGTCGTCTTCCACTCTTTCCGGTGGTGAGAACCAACGTGTCAAACTGGCATTCTATTTGAGCCAGGAGAAAGCCGACCCGACGATGTTTATCTTTGACGAACCGACTACAGGACTACACTTCCATGATATTCGCAAACTTCTGGATGCTTTCGACGCACTGATTCGCCGGGGACACAGTATCGTTATCATCGAACATAATATGGATGTCATCAAATGTGCCGATTACGTAATCGATCTCGGACCGGAAGGTGGAGATAAGGGTGGAAACATTGTAGCAGTGGGCACTCCGGAAGAAGTTGCCGCCTGCGGAGCAAGCTATACAGGACAATTCTTGAAAGAAAAACTTTAATAGTTGATAGTTGATAAATGATAGATGATAGTTGATAGTTGGCTGCGCAATATTTGCTGCATGGTAATTCTTACCTATCATTTATTATCTATCATTTATCAACTATCATTTATCAACTATTTAAAAGTAGAATCCGAATCCTACCTTCACACCGAAACGTGAATTATCGGAGTCATCAAAACGCCATTTATAATAAACAGCCGGCTCGATGGTTACTGTTTTGGAGAGAAAGTACGCATATCCGGCTTCAATGCCCAATCCCCAATCGTTGTTATGGCTACCACCTTTGTAACGGACACGTTCCCAATCAAAACCACCTCCGAGATAAATCCCCGTTGTATTGAAATAGCAACGCATTCCTGTACCCAGTGTATATGTATCCTTCGGTTGCGACCAGTCTGCTCCAAGATTTACCATCAATGCAAAACCATCTGCCAAAAACGTACCGGCTTGCGCACCAATACCAAACTTAGCATCATCATTTTTACTGTAAGAAAAATCCAGTCCTGTGACGGAAGGGTTGAGAATCATCGTTCCTTTCTCAAATTGTGCCTGTGCAGTGAAAGAGACTGCCAATAAGCAAAGTGCCAAAGCTAATTTCTTCATAAACTTATTTTTTTAAGTGAATAGATTGTTCGTCTTTTTTGCGGCGTTCACGCATTTGTTCCTTTTTCCGAAGCACTAGCCAAAGAAGAAGAACGATGACATAAGAACCCGCCACCGTCAGGATTTTCTCTGTCTGGCTGACTTCCGTATTACGTGGCAACAGATAAGCCGCTGTTACCGAAACATAAATAAGGAATGCAATTGCCACTCCTGTCGATTTTCTTATTTTCTTCATTCTGATAATTTTCTTGTTTTTTGCTTGCTCATCCAGATATAGAACCAAATCACTGCAACGATCACACACGTTATACCGACGCCATAGGAAACAGTGTGTGAAAGTCCCAATCCTTCGGGAGCAATACATATATAAGTAGAACATACGCATGTCATAAACAGTGCCGGTATCAAGGTAATGATATAAGATTTCTTAGATACCACCAAAAAAATCGTTATAGCCCACAGGGTAAACACAGCCAATGTCTGGTTTGCCCAAGCAAAATAACGCCATATCATATTAAATCCGTTTGCATCACGCAAGCTATACAAAAGCAGACCGATAGCAACTACAAACATAGGAATGCAAATGTACAAACGACGGCGCATACTTTTTTGCTCCATCCCCAAAAAGTCCGCCACAATCAGACGGGCAGAACGAAAGGCCGTATCTCCCGAAGTAATCGGAGCGGCAATGACTCCCAAAATAGCAAGCACTCCACCGATTGCCCCTAACCATTCTTTTGTAATAGCATCAACAATAACGGAAGCATTGCTTTCTTCCATTCCATTCTCATGGAAAAAGTAAGTAGCGGCAGCCGCCCAAATCAAAGCAACAATACCTTCTGTAATCATCGCTCCATAAAATACCGGACGACCGTGACGTTCCGAAGTCATGCAACGAGCCATCAAAGGACTTTGTGTAGCATGAAAACCGGAGATGGCACCACATGCAATACTCACAAACATAATCGGAAAAATAGGAAGCTCACTCGCTTCGGGGTTTGTATTTTGCAATCCATCCCAAAGTTCAGGCAAAGCCGGATGGTTAACGTAAAGCATTACCAAGATGCCGACTGCCATAAACAACAGGGCAACCGCAAAGATCGGATAAATCTTACCGATGATTTTATCTACAGGAAGCAAGGTTGCCAGAATATAATAAGCAAACACAACAACAATCCAAAACGTAGTATCCAAATGTTCCGGAGTGAGTTTAGCCAATAGCCCGGCAGGACCTGCTACGAAAACGGAACCTACCAGAATCATTAAAATAACAGTGAATCCTCTCATCACCTGCTTGGTAGTCAGTCCCAAATAACGACCTATTATTTCCGGCAGGCTTTCACCTCCATTACGCAAAGAAAGCATTCCGGCGAAATAGTCATGCACCGCACCGGCAAAAATACTTCCCAACACAATCCACAAGTATGAAGAGCTACCGAATTTCGCTCCCATGATTGCTCCGAAAATAGGACCTAATCCGGCAATATTAAGAAACTGAATCATGAAAATCTTCCAGGTGGGCAATGGAATATAGTCCACTCCATCAGCCTTGGTAAGAGCCGGTGTTTTACGGTCATCAGGACCAAAGACGCGTTCCATCAGGCGTCCATACGTAAAATAGCCTACTATCAGTGCCAGCAGGCATAGAGTAAATGTAATCATAGCGTGTCGTTTTTTAACTTGGCAAATGTAACATAATCTCACGAAACAGCCCAACAATACCGACACTTTTACTAACTTTGCAGGGATTTAAAACAAAAAATAAAGAATATGCGCCTAACTATTTTCATTCTTTCACTTTTGTTTCCTTTCCTCACAATTGCCGCACAACCCAAACACGAAGTTCGTGCGGCATGGGTCACAGCTGTGTACGGACTGGATTGGCCTCGTACACGTGCAACAACTCCCCAAACAATCCGCAAACAGAAAGAAGAGTTAATAGATATTCTTGATAAGTTGAAGGCTGCCAACTTCAACACTGTCCTATTTCAAACCCGTACACGTGGAGATGTATTATATCCTTCAGCAATCGAACCATTCAATTCAATCTTAACTGGAAAGACAGGAGGAAACCCCGGCTATGATCCACTGGCTTTCGCCGTTGAGGAATGTCATAAACGGGGAATGGAATGTCACGCCTGGATGGTAACTATTCCGCTGGGGAATAAGAAACATGTTGCTTCGCTCGGAAGTCAGTCCGTCACCAAGCGGATGAAAGATATCTGCGTCCCTTACAAAAGTGAATATTTCCTCAACCCGGGGCATCCGGCTACGAAAGAGTATTTGATGAAACTGGTACGGGAAGTCGTAAGCGGTTATGACGTGGACGGAGTACATTTTGACTATCTGCGTTATCCGGAGAATGCTCCCCTTTTCCCCGATAAATATGATTTCCGCCGATATAATAAAGGACGTACGCTGGATCAGTGGCGCCGGGATAATATCTCCGAGATTGTACGTTATATATATAAAGGTGTAAAAGCGATGAAGCCTTGGGTAAAGGTAAGTACCTGTCCGGTAGGAAAATACCGGGATACATCACGTTATCCTTCCCGTGGATGGAATGCTTTCTTTACCGTTTACCAGGACCCACAAGGCTGGATGGGAGAAGGGATTATGGACCAGATTTATCCGATGATGTATTTCCAGGGAAACAATTTCTATCCTTTTGCTCTTGACTGGCAGGAACAAAGCAACGGACGACAGGTGGTTCCGGGACTTGGCATTTATTTTCTTCATCCTGATGAGGGTAAATGGACACGTGACGAAATTGATCGTCAGATGAACTTTATCCGCAGTCAGAAAATGGCAGGTGAAGGGCATTACCGGGTGAAATATCTTATGGAAAATACACAAGGTATCTACGATGAATTGGCTGAGAATTTCTATGCATATCCGGCTTTACAGCCTCCTATGCCGTGGTTGGACAATGTTCCGCCTACGGCTCCATCCAAACTGAAAACAACGAATATCGACAATGGATATACGGAATTAAAGTGGCAGGCTGCTACTGATAATGATTCGCGTAATCAGCCGATGTATGTTATTTACGCATCAAATGAATATCCGGTAGACATCAGCCGACCGGAAAACATTGTTGCACAGGGTATTCGGGATACAAATTATATCTATGCTCCTATCCTACCCTGGAATACAAAAAAACATTTTGCCGTTACAGCCGTAGACCGTTACGGAAATGAAAGTGCAGCGACGCAGGAGGCACAGAGGGACAAGTAGTAAGAAGCGAGGTGACAGGTAATAACAGCCGTCTCTTTAAGTTATTATTTACAGCCTATTCCCGAGAGCTGTCGCGGAATGGATATGATATACAAAGACCATTCTTTGCCGGCTTCTCCTGCAAAAGATTTTTCATTTTCATTTCTCATGTTCTCATAAAATCAAGCTAATCTACTGTATATCATTTATATGACGCTATGAGAAATAAAACGTAAAATGGCATTTCTCATAGTATTTTCACTATTTTTAGCTAAAAACAGTGTATTTCTCATAGGTTCCGAGTCATTTCTCATCTTATTCTCATACTCCTTTCCTTCTTCAGTTTGCTTAGCAACTCTCTATTGTTTATTGCTTTTCTGTGTATCATTCACCGTACACTTATCTGTTTTTCCTTCCTCATTTCCGTTTTGTCTTACCGCTATCCGGTTCGTTCCACTCCTGTGAATAGATCTTTGCACTAGAGTAAACGGTTCTTTCCACTGGAGTGCAATGATCTTTCCACTAGAGTGGAACGAATGAGATCTCCCTTATAAAAAACAGTATAACTTAGTGATTCACAAATGATTAATTAGTACATTTCATACAGATAAACAATGAGCTGTTTGCAAGATGCTATTGCGTAGGAATAAGAAAACAGTACACAGAGAAAGCCATCCCTTCTGTGAATGAGAAATGTGACAGAATACGATGAGAAATACCTCCAACGAGTATGAGAAATGACCTGAATCCTGCGATATTTTGCCATAAAACTATGAGAAATGCCTATTTTAAAATCATTTCTCATAGACTATCTATCTGATAATCTCTGCTTTATGCGAACATTATGAGAATATGAGAAATGAAAATGAAAAACCTTTTGCAGGAGAAGCTGAAGTTGACAGAAAGATGGGGTGTTTAATTCCTAGACCGATCTCTGTCCCAAGTTATTTTTTAAACGTTACATAGTTATTTGGATTTGCGTGGTAACTGCTAAATAACCATAAAGGGCTGACTCCTGCAAATGGAATCAGCCCTATTTTTTAAGCCTAGCGAATATTTATCGGACAGCAATAATATAAAATCAAAGAGGAATAATAACTTTATGTTCCTTCTGATTTCTAAAAATAACAAACTCTACATTTTTGCGTGTGTTCACGTTTTTCAACACCTCTTTCATGTCACCTAAATGATTGACCGGTTTTCCATTTACACTAAGAACAGCATCATTCGGAGCAATAAAATCTCTGACCGGACTTCCTAAAGCATCTACAGAAACGACATAAACTCCCCGTTCCATATCCATACCTGTAGCGGAACGTTCTTCCAATGTATCCAAACTCTTAAACGTTACTCCTTTCCAAAGCATTATTTTAGCAGCATCCAAAGCATTATCCGTCACAAGCGGAACAGGCATTACAGGACTTTCAGCTAACTGTTTCAGATGGGAAGACAACACTCCGAATTTATTCATCGGGAAATTACGGAATCCTCCTTTGATTATGACTTCAGAATCATCTGCTACATTAAAATTACCTTTCATAGCATCCATAAACCTGATTGTAGTTACTATAGAATGAACATCCCCACCAAGTTGGCGAGCCGCAAGATATGCCAGACTGTCCGTAAAGATATTATAATCTACCTCTCTCCCCCAGCCATACACCCTTATAGGTTTATATTTGGTCATTACAATATTACGTGAAAAGACATCTCCGCTATTTTTAAACCACAAATGCGGGTGTAGCGTATTATTAACGATAATATTATTTTCAACAGTCCGATAAAAACCTTCACGCAATTTAATACCACCATTCAAACAAAGATTATTGTAGATTTGGTAATTACTGGAGCCATCATCCAAATCTATATCCCATCCCCTATCACAACGTAATCGATTATGGCGGATAATGATAGGTTCGACCACATCTGCCAAAATCAATGCCGGGTTTTCATCTGTTATCTGCGTCATTACATTATACTTCGGATGCCAGAAACGGTCACGTCCCCAAGAGTTGATAGTTCCATGGTCACCTGTTTCTTTTACAGTATCAAAAATATCATTATGCTCGATAATATGTCCTCCCCATGTGCCTTCACTGATATTAATTCCGGCACGAGGAGTATCATAAATACTGTTATGGCTTATCGTTATATTACGGCACATGGAGAGCTCCACGCCAGCTATCTGCTTTTCAAACAAACCAATAGTGCATATCAGATTATCATAAACCTCACAATAAGCAGGATGATTGTCATTCCGAGGACCTTTTGCATAATCCATTTTATCCAAAGGAACAAACTCACCGTACGTAAAACTCGGTGAACGAACTCCTTCCACATCCCCTACAAAACAAATTGCACTGGCTCCAATAAAAGTCAGGTAAGAGCCTGTCACTGACGAATAGCGATTATATTTATCAAAAAACACACCATTTCCTCCTACGTTATGGATATAGCAATCATGCAGGTTACATTTCTCCGTTCCCCTGAAAACGACGGCTCCTCCCCGGTATATCGTCCAGTCCGAACGAAGCAGGGGCTCGTAATGTTCCATAAATGTCCGTACCGTTTGCGTTAGTTCAATCCCTTCAATGGTTATATTCTTCACAGGCTTGGATGAAGTTCCCGCAAATTCAATCAAGTTTTTAAGTTGCGGAGTTTCAAACGCCAATTCGGTTATCTTTTCATCAGGTAAAGGATAATAATACAACCAACCTTCCTTTCTATCATAGTACCACTCTCCCGGAGCATCCAGTTCTTCAAAGATATTTTCTACCATCCTGTTTTCATGATGGATTCCCATTGGTCTGTTATTCTGCCAACCACCTTCCAATTGCAACTCTCCCTTTTCATTCTTACCTGTAATACGATAATGAAAATCACCCCAATCATGACTATGCATAGCATGAAGGTAACCTCCTTCCGGATGCTTCCACTTCTTCACTCGTTCCGGATCTGTTGCCAAAGCAGATGTGCCATTAAAGCGAACTGCATTTTCATCGTAATTAGGGTAACGTGCCATAGACCTCAAATCTCCGTTTACGATAAGCATATCCATAGCCGGATTCCCTTTCACAGCAGCCCGCATGATACCATTTTTGTATTTTTCCCATTTCAGATTCAAGCCAACTCCACTCGATATGACAGCTTTCTCTCCGGGATAATTTTTTATTATTAATTCTTTCGCATCATTACCATCATCAGAGGTCAGCACCAAAGGCTTATCTAAAATGTATTTCCCTTCCCTTAAATAAATTGTAGTACAATTCTTATCTGTTCGAGCTTTTTCGACAGCTTCATGAATTAAATGGAAAGGAGCGGTCTTACTGCCATCTCCACCCGATGATGCGTGAGGAGAAACGTAGTATATTGATTGAGCATAAATACTCAAAAATGGTATTGTTGATAGCAAAAGAAGCACTGTTTTTACCCTTTGTGTTTTCATATGATATGATAATTTTGGCTATATGCATAAGCAAAGATAGCTTAAATGAAATACTTAATTAACAAAAAATGAAATTTTAATAACTTTACGTATCATAAAAGAAATGGTATGGGTTTTATATCAAAAATAATCAATCCCATACCATTCCAGTTACCTGAAAAAAGAGTCAATTCATAAATTTACCTCTATATCAAGCTTTTCACCTATGATACAACTATCAAAATAAAGAAAATCTACTTTAATTTATAAGATAAATCGTACTTCCTACCACCTACGGAAACTTCTACAGAAGCACCATCTGCATGAAATGTGCCGGGAGTTGCGTTAGTGTTATCTGTGAATTTGGCACTAATATTCAAGCTTGCACGATCAGTCTCATTCGTAAACGGGTGAATTACAGTAATAAAACGTGCCGCACCTCCCATCGGTTTAGTTATACTCACCCGATACCATTTGCGTTGAAGTGTTTTTTCATTCTGTTTACTAGACGAGTAATTAGTGTTCCATTTAGGAGTATATCCGACATTTGTTTCAACAAACGTCTTAAACTGCATATTGTTATTATCTCCAAATTTTGTATAAGCACCATACTGAAAGTTTGCACTGTTGTCGTCAATAACAACTTTACCCGCATCACCCAAATTGAAAGTCACATCGACCGTAGGGGTAGTTTTGCCGGCATCATATCCCTCGTCTACCAAAACAAAAAATGTCTTGTTCACAAAGAATACGGCACGACGATGTGTCAAGTCACCATAAGACTTATTCTCCGTAACAAGCACATCAATATCATCCTTGCTATCTTGTATCAGAAATTTTCCGTTCATATAACCATCTGCTATAGTAGCAGAGTTTTTTGTCATCGTATTATGCATGGTTGTTGCCCGATATGATTTACGCAAAGCATCACTTGCAGCATCTCCTCCATAAGTAAAGAAGCCTGCGTCCGGTAAGAAATTACGTCCGTCACGATATAGACTGAAAGTCCCGTTATCCGGCTGACAGTGCACATAGTTCTTGGGATTATTGTTATTTTTCAAAACCATCATTATTGCATCTGGTGCCCACTTGCTGCGCAACATATAATAACCTCCATCTTTATAGAGCTGAATTAATTCCTTAGGTTGCTCTCCCTGTTTCCCTTCGGTTGCCATCCATTCGATTTCTTTATCATCAGGGAACATAGCCATATATCTACGGAAATTACCCAACAATACACTTTTAGTCCACGAACTGGCTCCAGTATCATTAAAATTATCAAAGGAATAATCGGGATACGTAATATCCATTACGAAACGGGCGGCTTTCTTCAATAAGCTGACATAATTGGTCGGGAAATACCCAACTTTATTATTAACTTGTGCCATATTATAAAGCTTATTGCAAGCATAAACAGCCTCTATATGATAGCCCGGAGTTAATTCTACATGTACTCCATCATCCAGGAATTGTGATTCCACCTGTTCAGTGATTTTCGCTGTACCTTCATTCAACCATTCTCCTGCTTTCTTAAATTCCGGCATTAATATTCCGGCAGAAACGACACTTTCCACTTGGGTAATAAGAATATTAGTCTCTTTATAATAATTCTTACGGATACATTCCACTCCATCCGACAGTGCAACTAAAAATGTAGAAAGCCATTCAGGAGTAAAATTCTCCGATTGAATAAAATAAGACATTATATCAAGCTGCGCTTGTATTCTATGAGCAGGTTGAAGCCCATACCACTCCACATTTTTGTTTTTATCCACTTTCCCTTCAGGACAAGGAAACGTTTTCAGCCAGTCACCATACACTTCTATCCATGATTTGACATATTTCTCATCATGAGTAACCACGTACGCATTAGCCTGATGTATCATCCACTGATGACGATGCAACTGATAAACAAATTCAGCATCTCCCTTATACTTGTCAGGAACATAATTCCAGTTTATTTCATCATCCTGTTTAAATAGTACATACGTTTCTTTCCCTGCTGCATCTTTAGACTCATATTTATCTTTTATATAGAAACGATATTCCAAAGCCTGATCAGCTATATTTTTATTGAAATCACCAATAGAGGTCTGATTCAGATTTATATTAGGATTGATAACATCCTCCCTATTCCGATAGTATTCCAACAATTCAGAAGTAGCCGAATTATAATCTTTCTTTTCACAATATGCTTTCACTTTTTCCAAACCTGGATAATCAAGATTGATTACTTCAAAAAGTCTCGGAACCAATGCATCACCTCCAGCATTATTTTCTTCCTTTACATGATTCTCAAAGAAAATAATCTTATCATCATTGCATGCGGTCATTAACAGCCCCAGCAAAACAAACAAACTAAATATTCTTGAATTCATACGATCTCTATTTGAATTAATTACCATTATTCCATCCCGGGTTTTGCCCCAAATCCGGATTCATATAAATTTCATTTTGAGGATAAGGGAACAAATACATCTTATCGTCCCAGTACATTTGCTGTAACAGCACCTTTTGATAAGACAGAGAAGTACTGTTCTTTGTTATCTTTACTCCATAAATATTTCTTACTTCATCCAAACCCGCTATCTTCCAACGGCGAATATCATAAAAACGATGTCCCTCAAAAGCCAATTCAATACGACGTTCATTGCGAACCTTGGCTGTAAAATCCGCTCCGTTCGCATCTATGTGTTTCATATCAGCGCAATCACGAACCATATTCAAAACTTGACGTGCCGTCAATGGACATCCTTCTGCTGTTTCATCCGGACCTTTCCACTCATTCATAGCTTCTGCATAATTCAATAATATTTCAGCATAACGGAACAAGACATAATGATGATGCAATTTATTCGGTTTGTCCGGATCAAGTGATACAGACGGATTCATATACTTACGCAGATAATAACCAGTTTTCGTAGAGCCGTCCAATACCTTGTTTTTACCACCTTCAAAGGTTTCCACCTTTTGTTTCTGCCACATAGAACCATTAGTTAGTACATTTAAATACAAACGGGGATCACGGGTCTGCTTATTGGCAGCATCATAATACATATTCGCCACATGGGTCGAATTATTCCAATCGAATGGAGTTCCATCCTTCATTTCATAAGCATCTACTAAATTCTGCGTAGGAGTATTTCCACCTTCTGCACCTTCATATCCCATCGGTTCATTTCTCGATTCAAAATCACTGGTAGTCGCAGTGGCACGGCGTTCAAAAATTAACTGCTTAGATTTCAAAATCTCATTGCCACCTAAATCCGAATACAAAGGGTCAGCTGCAATTTTAGGCAATTGATATTTATTCATGTTAATAACCTCATAAGCTGCTTTAGCTGCCGCTTCCCACTTTTTCAATTCATGACCGGGATTATGTAATTCACTCGCTGCATACAGCAAAGCTCTTGATTTTAAAGCCAATGCCGCACCTTTGGTCACCCGACCTGTCTCTCCCCTGACAGCATCTTCCGGCAGCCCGCCTTCCCGGGTAATCTCCGTACATTCTTTTGCTATGAAATCTACTACCTCCGCAAACGAAGTCTTGCGTACAGAATTAATATCTTCCTGCGTATAAGTACGTGTTATCAAAGGAATATCTCCATAGCGCTTAGCCAATTCAAATAAATAAAACGCACGTAAGAAACGTACCTCCAAGGAGAATTTGGAAGCTTTTTCTATCATTTCATCATAATCTTCATTATACTGAAAACGTTCAAGCACTTTCGGATCAAAATTTTCAAGGAATAAATTGGCGCTACGAACTCCGTTCCAAAAGTTCCAACCATCATCAACACGCTTTAGCGGACTCCATATCCCATTGGCTATATAATAAATACTATTATTCTCCCAAGTATAGACAGCATTATCCGTAGCAGATTCCATCATCGCATCATTCACTCTCCCAAAATCAGTCGGCAAGAAACTATATACATAAGCTACTGATGAGTTCATGTTATTAAAATAGCTGTAGGCTTCTTCCTTAGTTTTTCCGCTAGTTTCATCGTAATCAAGAAAATCACATCCGTCCAATAAAAACAGAGCGAAAGCCGCTACTACATAGTTCTTTATATTTCGCATAACTATCTTTATTTAAAAATTAATATTCAGACCCAGACATACAGAGAACAAATCCGGATACCCCAATGTCAGATCTTCACAATTGAAATAATCAATCTTATCTATAGAAAATACATTCTGCGCCTTAGCATAAATCTGAAGTTTATCTAGTTTTATCTTTTTCACCCATTTCTGCGGCAGGTTATAATAGACATTCAGATTACGTAGTTTCAAGAATGAACCATCTTCAATCCACTGTGTGCTAGTCTGATAATTATTCTCATTTGACAATGTAGAAAGACGGGGCACGTTGGCGACATCTTTCATCGCTTCTGTCCAACGAATCTTATCTTTTAAATACCAAGTTGCAATATTAGTATTGCCATTACGCAATGGTTGATGCACATTGGCTACATTTAATTGTTTGGTCAACCCACTTACTCCATTGAAAACCATATCTATCCCAAACCCTTTGTATTCAAAGCCAAGATTCAATCCGAAAACCATTTCAGGTACAGTCGTAGATTTACCAATTGCTACCCGGTCTTCACTATCTATTCTTCCATCTCCATTTTGGTCTTTATATTTCACATCTCCCGGGCGAACCACCGAAAATGTTTGTTCCGGACTCTTGGCAATATCCTCTTCGTCACGGAAATAACCAATAGCTTCCAATCCAAACAGTTGCCCGACTTTATGTCCGCGTGTATATAAATAGTCGTAAGGTTGATAGGCCTGTCCGTTTTCAACAATCTCACTATCATTCAATGCCCAATTTGCATTTACAAAATAATTGAAGTCTTTATGTTGTCCACTCCATCCTAAACTTAATTCTACACCACGGCTCTTTACCTCACCAATGCAAGCTTTCGACGGTTCGATGCCTAAAATGCCAGACACATTATTATTAGCGACCAGAATATTAGTACGGTGATCATAATACACCTCTGCCGTTGCTGTGAAGTTCTTCCATAAACGCAGGTCTACTCCCACATTATATTTATCAGCAGTCTCCAGATTCAAGCCATATGCAGGCAATCTTTGTTCTTTCAGACCATTAACCGTTGTCATACCATCCCCAAAAGGATATCCCGTACCTCCTGTCCAGAAATAATTACCCAATCCATAGCTTAGTTCATCTACCGCAGAACGTCCCCAGGAAGCCCGAAGCTTTAGCAAGTCCAGATTGGAAGCCCCTTTCAGGAAATCTTCATTAGCTAGATTCCAACCGGCAGAAACAGCCGGATAAAAACGGAACTTATCTCCTTTCAACAAAACACTTGTACCATAATAGTTGCCGACCACATCTACCATATAGCGGTTGTTATAATTATAACCGACAAAACCCATCACATTCTGCCGATAGTAAGATGCGTTATTTTCTAACGGTTCTTTCATATCCTGCCGATAGACAGCCGAAGCCGACAATTGATGCTTACCTGATGTATAATCATAATTTAATTTAGCCTCAACGCTGGCACGTATCAATTGGGCAGACAATGCCGACTTACTTACTTGTACCTTACTATCCGCACCATAAATTTCACTTACAGGGAGTCCCTCTTCCGACAAATAACCGACTTCATACTTATAAGTCTTACTTCCTATATCCTGAAAAGTGGCAGTATTATCATAGGCGACAGCCACTTCTGCACTCAACCCTTTCAGGAACATAGAGAAATCTTGAGTAATCCGCATATCAGTTTCCAACATACGACGATTTTCCTGTACATATCCCACATCTGCAATAGCCGCAATCGGATTCATCTTAAAAAGAGTATTACTACCCCAATTATTATTCAAAGTCTTCACCGGAAACGCAGCGGCAGGTACTTTATAAAAATTCTGGAAGATTGTATTAATATCCGTATTCGGGCGCTTATCTTCTCCGATAATGCCATATAAACCAAACTTCATTTTGGTACTGGAAGTAATATCCACATCCAAATTCATACGCAGCCCTAGCTCATAAGTCCGTATTTGAGAATTATAACGGTCTGAATAGTGAGTATAATCTTCATTCAACAAACCAAACTTATTCTTATAATCCAACAATGCCATATAGCGTACTCTTTTTCCACCACCCCGCATCATTACATTAAACTGGTTTTTTTCGCTGAAATTCCTCGTACCTTCTTCATACCAGTTGACGTTCGGATGATAATTCGGACTTGTTCCATCCTTAAATCGTTCCAAATCTCTTTTCGTATATTGCAACGGCAAGCCATCATAATACAGTGCTTCGTTCTGTGCCATGGCATAGGTATAAGCATCTGCCATTTCCGGCCGGTTGATCGGGAAATCAAAACCATGACGATAGTTCACGTCCACATCAAACGAATTATACATACCTCTTTTGGTATTCACCAAAATTACCCCATTAGCTCCTCTGGCACCCATCAAAGCCGTAGCGGCACCATCTTTCAAAACTTGGACGGACTCTATTTCTTCTATTGTCATATTAGTCAATCCCCGTTCAAATCCATCCACCAATACCAAGGGTTCTCCGTTACCCAAACCACCACGGCCACGTATATTCATGACAGCATTAGCACCCCAGCCAACTGTTTGAGTCAGATGAAGCCCTGATATCAATCCGAAAAGTGCATTATTCATCCGATCGGGAGAAGTCGCATTCTTTTCTAACAAGTCTGCATAAATAGCAGTCACAGATTGGGTTTGGGTATCTTCTGTCCGTTTTAGGAATCCCAAGTCAACAACGGCATCTTTCTTGATATCAAACACCAAATCCAAAGCATTTCCTGTGACCTTAATCCGTTTGATAGCTATATCCGCATAATTTAGTTCAATATAATCGCCTTCCTCCAACAGGAGTGAAAACAAACCGTCTTCATTAGTAACATTGCTATTTCTGAATGCTCCTACCTTTGACACCTTTACACCCGAAAGAGGTTTACCGGAGACATCTTTCACAATGCCATTCATCATCTCCTGCGCCATCAGGCTTACCGAAGAGATGAATAACAAGCCTATCGTAAATAATAATTTATTCATAATCAAATCGTTTAATTAACCTTATTACCAGCCGGGATTTTGAATCAATCCATATTTCTTATTGATTTCAGTCACAGGAAATGGCAATAAATACCAATATTCATTCCAATAATATTTAATATCGTCACGCGTACTCACTGTATACTCGAAGCCACTTCCCACCTTCGTCGTTTCCAACATTTCCATAGGACGTGTAGCCCATTCAGCTCCTTTCTTATGACGTATCATATCAAAGTAGCGAATATCTTCCTGTCCGAATTCACGGGCACGTTCATCCAATAAGTAGTTCAGCAACGCATCACCTTGCGGCACTTTAGCAGAAGTTACTGACGGTAACCCTGCCCGTTCACATACCAGATTCAGATAATCATAAGCGGTCTTTTCAAATTCATCGGGTACATTAGCCTTTCCCAATTGATTCATAGCTTCGGCTATACTCAAATAAATTTCAGGCATACGAATTAAGGGACATGAGTAGGGTTTACCTTTCATCTCATTCTTCTTATCCCGAATAAACTTACGAAATCCATAACCAAATTGAGTTTTCTTCTGCACAGAACTTCCCGAACCATATCCTTCACGTCCACCTTTATAAACTTCTGCTGTCCGTCCCTGCCATTTATCACCATTTACAAGCAAGTTTTCATATAAACGCACATCACGGTTCGGTTGCCCTTTTTCATCAAAAAACGGATGTGCACGATGGGTCTGATTATTCCAGTCAAACGTAGAACCATCTTTCCATTGAAACATATCCGCATAATTTCCACGCGGGATACCATAGCCGGATTCATACATACGGAACGGCTTATCTACACCATCATAGGTTCCCCAACGGAAAGAAGCCATCACAACTTCCTGATTGCCCTTGGTAAAATAACCGTTTACATAGTCTTCTCTGGGATTCCCTGTATTTTCAATCCGATAATAATCATTATTCTTTTTGTTCAGACGCAAAAACTCCCTTCCTGCTTCCAAAGCAGCTTCCCAACGACTATCCTGCTGATTTCCATACCAACTTAAAAGTTCAGTAGCCGCTTGTCCGTCATAGTAAGGTGCCTTATTGTTAAATAATGGACTAGCAACAAACAAGAGTAAACGAAATTTCAACGCTTTAGCGGCAGCCGCCGTCATATGTCCATATTCCTCTGCTGTTGTATACCAAGGTAAATCGGTTGCCGCCTCATCCAGCAACGCCACTGTTTTATTGACTGTTTCTTCCAACGTCAAACGAGGAAATTGAAGTATTTCATCTGCTTTATACGCATGGTCTATCCAAGGCATGCCACCATAAAAACGAATCATTTGAGTGTAGTGAAAAGCAATGACTACTTTAGCTTCCGCTTTTCGGATACGCTTTTCATCATCAGTCATATCGGGAACTTTATCTACATTTTCAATATAGATATAAGCTTTCCGGATACCAAAAGAAGGATTTCCCGTTACTTCAGTAATCTGTGAATGAAAAGGGAAATAAGGAAAGTTGATGCAACTGGAAGAAGAATTAAAGTCTCCACGCGTCCATGAGATTGGTTGTGCATATCCTATATCGGTATATCCGTCCAAAATAAGTCCCTCCGGATGACAGCCCCTCAAAGTAGGCATAAAATCCCACAAACTTTTATAAAACTGGTTCATGGCCTGATCCGCATATTTCTTGGAAGAAAACACGGTATCAATAGATACATCGTCACTATTAGGCTTCTCCAAAAAATTATCACCGAACTTCAGGTCTTCACATCCGATGAATAAACTAGCCAGAAGCCCGCCTAAAATAATTAAACTTTTGTTTTTCATAATAATCATTTTAAAAAGTTACATTCACTCCCAAACTGAAGATTTTCATAATAGGATATGTATTCGTATCACGTGTCAATTCTCCTTCGGGATCAAAAACTTTTAATTTGTCAAATGTCAAAAGATTATAGCCGGTAAATTGAACGGTCAACTTAGAGGCACCGATTGCTTTTAAAATTTTCTGCTGAGTGATATTATATCCAATCGTCAGATTTTTGAGCTTTATGTATGAGGCATCTTTTAGCCATACACTTGATGTCTCCTGATTGGCCGAACTCGTAACGGACAAACGTGGATACACAGCCGTTGCTGCAGTTTCGGGTGTCCAACGCCCGTCAGCCATATATTGATAGAGTACCTGTCCCTCATAGAAAGGACGCTTATAAGCATTCGCCATCTCGATATCACACTGTGCCACTCCAGTCCAATTCATAGAAGCAAAAAAGCCTTTATATTCTCCACCCAAATTTAAACCGAAAGTGTAAGCCGGACGTTTGGGATTTCCTATTTTAGTCTGGTCGTCATTATCAATTATATTATCACCATTCAAATCTGCAAACTTAATATCACCGGGGTATTTTTTTCCTTGTGGTTGCGGCAGATCCGCACGAACATTACCATCCGCATCAAAGTCATCCTCATTATAGAATCCTTGTGCCAGATATCCGAAACGGGCTCCCACTTCATGCCCGGTGCGCCACATATAAGGTTCGTTCGGTTCTACTTCATCCTGATAAATAATTTTATTCTTGGAATAAGAGATATTTGTATTTATATAATATGAAAAATCCCTAATATGGTCATTCCATTTTAAATCCACCTCGTAGCCGTGATTATTGACTTCACCCAAGTTAACCACAGGCAATATACCATTCATTGCAATCAAAGAAGGGACCGTACTACGCTGTATCAGAATATTACGACGATTTTCCCGGAAATAATCTACTGTCAGCTTCAAACGGTCACTGAAGAAATAAGCATCTATACCATAATTCTGTTTTAAAGCTGTTTCCCAAGTTACATTCGAATTTCCCAGCATGAGTTCTTTCGCTGCTGTCTGATAGGCCATATTTGTCAATCCGAAGATATACCCGTTCTTATCCTGATAGGCTTGCTGAAGCCAATCAGAATTATTTATAGAATAAGAGTCCGGCAAATAAAGAAAACGGTAATCAGGATGGCTAGACATGTTGTCATTACCGACCAGCCCAACAGAAGCACGCACTTTCAGATAGGTTAAGAAATCGTTTTTAGGAATAAATTTTTCTTCCGTTATAACATAGCCGACAGAACCGGCAGGAAATGTACCAAAACGTTTATCCGGTGCAAAGTTCTCGGAACCATTATAGCCAATATTAAATTCCGCTATATATTTCGATTTATAATCATAAGTCAAACGACCTACTAAACCAGCATAAGCAGTCGGAACATCCCAAAACTTATTGGGATAATTAGGATAGTACTTTTTACTCTGATTATACAACAATAAAGCTCCAACATTATGTTCCCCGAATTTATGATTATAACGGATACTTCCTTCCACATACCAGTCACGGGCACGACTCGTATTTCCCGTTCCATACGTTTTCATCATATTCTCTCCTGTGATCCGATACACAAGACTCTTATCAAAATCAGGATCTTTCACATCAAGACCTGAACCGTCTATTTCGGATTTATAAAAAGGAGTATACGTTTCCACATGTCCCCTTACGGTTTTAATGTAAGAATAATCTGTATTATACGCCCCTTTCACTTCAATAGAAAGCCCCTTTGTTATAAAATCCAGATTTTGAGACAGATTCAAATCGAATGTCATATTATTTGAGACTTTGCGGTCATAACCGTATCCATAAAATCCATTAAATACTTGATTCTCCATTTTAACTCCGGGAAAACGTGTACTCTGTGTCACCACTTTTTTTCCATCAACAACTCCCGGAGACGAGAATGGCAACGACCATGTAAGTTGTTTCCATACATTGCCACTACCTCCCGGGTCACGCTGGTTACCAACAATTCCGCCCATACCAAATTTTAATGTAGTGGTACGTGTAAGGTTTACATCGAGGTTGGCACGATAATTATAACGGGTATAGCTGTAATTGTTGTTATAATCAAGCCCGTCCAATTGTTTAAATAAACCATTCTGATACAAAAAGCCTAACGATACAAAATAACGGATGTCTTTTGTTCCCCCCGAAATACTGACGTTATGTTGAGTTTGAACAGAAGCCTTATTCATCAAATAATCATACCAGTTCACATTAGGATATAGAATAGGCTCATCTCCCAAACGAAAACGTTCCATATCATACTCCGAGAAAGCCAGTTGGTCATCGGCAACTCCGTCATTACGTTGAGCCTCTCTGAATAGAGAAGCGGTTGTATAACTGTCTGCCACATCCAGTATGCGTGTAGGCATCTGGATGCCGACATTCGAACTAACCGAGATTTTAGTTTTTCCTTCTTCCCCTCGGCGAGTAGTAACCAATATAACTCCGTTTGCACCACGTACACCGAATACGGCTGTAGCCGAAGCATCTTTTAAAACATTAATAGATTCTATCTCATTAGGGTCCATCTGATAGAAAGAACGCTCTACACCATCCACAAGAATAAGCGGAGAAGCTCCTCCTTCTGTCAATGACCCCACACCACGTACAAATATTTTCGCATTGTCAGCTCCCGGTTGTCCACTTGCCTGCATAGAAGAAACTCCGGGCAACTGCCCTGCCAAAGAGTTGGTAACACTGGCACTAGGCGATTTCAGTAAAGCCTCTGTACCGACACTCGATATAGCACCGGTCAATGTGGCCTTCTTCTGCACACCATAAGCAACAACCATTACTTCATCCAGACTTTGGACATTTTCCTGCAAACGTACATTAATTCCCCTTCGGGAGTTTACTTTTATTTCTTGTGATTGATAACCGATAAATGAAACCGATAAAATTGAATTTCCATCAGGTACCGTAATTGTATAACGACCGTCAATATCTGTGATAACTCCTGTGGAAGTTCCTTTCACTTGTACAGTAGCACCAATAATAGGTTCGCCACTCTCACTCGTAATGATCCCTGTTACCTTTATACTATTGTTCTGTTGCAAAGCGGAATTTACCCACTCTTTGCCGGTGTCACTGTCCGACCAAACCCGACCCGTCTCTGCGGAATAACAAACCTCCCCCCACAAAGACGACCTGATGCATACGGCAATAAATAAAAATTTCCGCATGCGACAACCTGTTAAGATGTTTTTCATACTTTGATAATATTAAATAGTTAAACAAAAAGTGCTAATACGATTTCTGCTTAAATTTGAAAACCAGCGATTCTTTCTTCAATCCTTTCGGCAGGGTCACTGTCACTTTGCCGTCTTTGGTCTGATATTTTATGCTACGACCGGTCTGAAGCAACACCATTTTGCCGACAGGTTCATTTCCCTCCCACGCAATTTTTTGCGGTAATTCCATATTCTCCGGCAGCGCACAGATAGCATATAGTGTTTTTCCATCTTTATTGGCCGTGAACCAAATATTCCCACTTTGATAGACAGGAGTAGTACGTGTATTATAGATGGCTTCACCATTTACTTTCAACCATTGCCCTATCTCTTTCAAGCGCTGTATCCCCTCTTCTTCGATAGTACCCTCTGCTGTAGGTCCTACACCCAAAACCAAAGAACCTCCTTTGGCTACAATCTCCGCGAGAATGTTAATTACTTGAGCAGCTGATTTATATGGAGCGTCTTTCCACCACCCCCAATGATTAGTCAGTGTAATGCAACTTTCCCAAGGATGATCCAATTGCTGTTTAGGAATGGTCAATTCCGGCGTTTGATAATTTTCATTCCTCCCGGGTACAGTCCGGTCTACTGCTATCAACCCTGGTTGGCTTTCACGTGCCTTATCTATGATTTGGTCCATTTTTATATCTTCTTTGGGAGCTCTTACCCAGCCTCCGTCTAACCAAAGAAGATCTACCCGACCATAACGTGTCATCAGTTCATTAATTTGATTAGCCGTATATTCCTGAAACCGTTTCCATTTGTCCGGATTCAGCTTGATATCATAATTCACATTCCGTGTTGGCGTTGCCCTGTCTCTACTCCAGTAATCATTGCAGTGCCAGTCAGGTTTGGAGAAGTAAGCACCTATCATAAATCCTTTCTGACGAAAGGCATCAAAGACATGATAAGTCACATCTTTTAAAGGATTGTTTCTAAAAGGTCCTTTAGCTATTGAGAAATCAGTCTCCTTCGTATCAAACATACAAAAACCGTCGTGGTGCTTGGTGGTGAAAACCATATACTTCATGCCGGCATTTTTCATAATATCCGCCCATACTTCCGGATCAAATTTTGTTGGGTTGAAAGACTCACTTAATCCCCAATACCACTTTTTGAAATCGTCATAAGGCATATCACCGAAGATTTTGGTACGGCGAGGAATAAATTTCTCTTCCGAGCACAACAGCCACGACTCGAAAGTACCGGGCACGGAATAAAGTCCCCAATGGAACAGTACACCGAATTTCAAATCTCTCCATTGGTCTAATTTCTGCTGTACTGCCGGGTCTGTCGGATATTCATAAGAAGTTGATGATTTATGCACATATCCTTGATCTTTAATATCACTTTGCTGTGCATATACATTCCAGGAAAAAGAGAGTCCGAACAAAGTAACCAATACTACTTTCATGTTTTTCATTTTTCTCATACTTATCGTTGTTTTAGAGGTTTTAAATTCCTCCGCTAAGATATGAGGATTAGAATGAAAGAGTGTTTTGTATCATTTTTTGTTTGTCCGATAACTGCCAGAAGAGTGCTAAAAACTATCAAAGTTTTTTAGATTTTATTCAGAAGAGCTTTCTGAACACTATTTTCTCTGCTTTTTCACATAATCCGAAGGCAGGCATCCCATATACTTTTTAAAACTGGTAGAGAAATAAGACCGGGATGCAAAGCCGACCATGGCGCTTACTTCTGATATGGAGTAATGACCATCCAACAATAATTTGCAAGCCATATTGAAACGTATTCGCCGAATAAAATTTGCCGGTGGTTCACCCGATATAGAATTCATTTTGTAGTATAGTGACGAACGGCTCATAAAGAGTTTCTCCGCAAGATCATCAGCCGTAAAGTCCTCATCAGAGATGTTTTCTTCCACAGTCTGAATAGCTTTGGTTATAAATTCTTCGTCCAGTTTATTTGAAGTCATTTTTGCCGCATCGATATCAATCGTACTGGAATAATAATATCTCAAACGCTGCCTGGCCTTCAGGATATTATTGATCTTCCCTTTCAGGAGATGCATAGAGAAAGGTTTGGGAATATAATCGTCTGCACCTGCCTGAATACCGGCAGCCTGCGCCTCAAGACTGCCTTTAGCCGACAACAGAATAACCGGAATATGGCAAGTTTGCATGTTCTTTTTCACAATCTCACATAACTTAATACCGTCTATTCCCGGCATCATGACATCAGATAGAATTAAATCCACTTTCTGTTCCTTCATCATTTCCAAAGCTTCCTCCCCGCTTCCAGCTATCAATGTGATGTATTCCGATTTGAAATTATTCTTCAAATAATCAACCATTTCCTTATTATCATCCACCAGCAGGATAGTCGCTCTCCCTTCCTCTTCCCCACTTTCTTGTTTCTCCAGATCAGCAGAAGGGAGCATAATCTCTTCCATATATGAAACGTCCAAAGATGGTATCGGTTCAGATAAAGAGAGTGATGCTTCTTTATCTTGTCTTTGTTCTTCAGCCGGAAACACCTGAATATCCGCCGGCAAAGTCACTTTGAATTCTGTAAATTTTCCGGTTTCACTCACCACTTCTATTGTACCCCGATGCTTATCTACCAACAATTTTACCAAAGACAAGCCAATGCCGGAACCTTTCTGATTATCATCCACCTGATAAAAGCGTTCAAAAATACGGGTAAGTTTCTCTATAGGAATCCCTATGCCATTATCACGTATCGTAAATCCGTAAGTAGTTTCCTTTTTCCACAAGGATAATGAAATTTCTCCACCATCAGGAGTAAACTTAAACGCATTGGAAAGTAAATTCATCAATATCGTTTCCAAATACATCCTGTCGACAGGAAGTAATTCGTCTTTCAAATCCGAACTGAAATGAAAATTAATGTCTCGTTTCCTTGCATTTTCTTTAAACAAATTGAATACATTCATTGACATACTCTCAACGGGTCCTGAAACTATATTAATAGGTAATGTTCCCGACTCCGCCTTCCTAAAGTCAAGTAACTGGTTGACAATATGTAGTAACCTCTGCCCATTCTTATAAACATAAGATAGTTTTTGTTGTATGCCAGGCTCAAAAGAGTTCTTCTCTCCCAGCAATTCTTCCAACGGAGCCAATATCAGGCTTAAAGGTGTCCGCAATTCATGAGACATATTAATATAAAAACGAACTTTCTCCTGGCTGATTTCTTCAATTTTATTCCGTTCGATATGCTCAATCTGTACCTGCATTCTCATCTTGGCACGAACAATAAAGAAATAAAATATAAAAACTAAAACACTAAGAATGAAGAAAAAGAACAGAGTTTTAGCCCACCACGTCTGATACCACATCGGAAGAATATCAATAAAAAACTCTGCTGGTGTTTCAGACCACTGTCCACTGTCACTACAAGCCTTCACTTTAAAAATATATCTACCCGGAGACAAATTCCAGTAGTTCACCCCACGGCTTCCCGCCCATACATCATAAATCCAGTCCGAATCGTAACCTTCCAGCTTATACGCAAATTTGTTACGGCTGTTTGACAGGTAATTAATTACAGAAAAAGTGATTCTGAACATTTTAAGTTCTGAAGGAAAAGAGACACCCAGCAATTTTCCGTTGTCCGCTTGGTAAAAATCAATATCTCCGTCTTTTGCTTGTCTTATGGGGTGATTCTGTATGGACAATCCCGTTATTACCGCATTGGGGGTAAAAGGACTGTCGGAGAAATGATCGGGATTGAAAAAAACGACTCCATTCAAAGTACCTAAAAAGAAAGTGCCGTCTCTTGAACTGCATACTGCCGACTGCATAAACTGATTATGCGGCAGACCATCTTGTTTGATATAGTTGCAGAAATTCCTTTTTTGCAAATCAAAACAAGAAAGCCCTCTGCTCGTTGTAAGCCACAACCGCCCTTTTTTATCTTCCAAAATACCACTAATGCAATCATTAGGCAAACCGTCGCTCATAGAATAACGCTCCCACGAGAAAGAAGTTCCCTCTTTATAACGATACAACCCGGAAGAAGTACCTACCCAAATGGCATGGCTGTTGTCTTCATATACGCACAATGCTTGTATCAGCCCAAGAGAATAAGCCTCTGCCGAATCAGTCATCACATGTAGTTCTCCATCAGCACACATATACAAACTTTCTTCCGTTCCAATCCAGATACGCTGTTTTGAATCACGAAACAAAGTAGAGACCAGCACTCCTTTCAATTGAGAATATCTTAAAGCCAAAGGATGCAAAGACATTTCTTTTGTTTGATAATCAAAACGATACAAACCAGCCATCGAACCCACCCAAAGGGTGCCGTCTTCTCCATCCAACAGTGAATAGCAGCTATTTCCCAACGACGCGGCACCGGGAATATCATAATTACTTATACGCCCGGTCTTCACATCCAAATGGCTCATCCCTCCGTTATGCGTACCTATATAAACAGAACCACTTTTTTCGGGAAACACACATTTAATGTTATTCGACCGTAAGGAGTTAGTTTTGTTTTCCTTACCGGAATAACAAGTAAAATGCCCGGTTCTCCTATCATAATGATTCAACCCGCCGTCATTTGTACCAATCCAAAGATTATTATTAAAAGGATCTTCCGCAATGCAACTAATAGTATTATCGCTCAAGGAATTGCGGCAGACAGAATGTTGTAGGATACGAAAGTCGGGAGCCAATACATGATAATAATTAAGTCCTCCGTGGTAAGTGCCTACCCACATTCCTCCCTGGTGATCCCTCATAAGAGAACGTACTGAATTATGTCCCAAAGAAGAGGGATCATCATAAGAAAATCGATATGGTGAAATACTTTCCGTATCCGGTTGAAGAATCAGCAACCCTTCTACTGTTCCAATCCATAACCGTCCCCGGTCATCCAACTGCAAGGCCCGGACAGCATCAGAAATAAACTGTTTCGGATGACTTTTCCGGTTATAATGTTCTCGAACCTGAAATTTATCATCTATCAAATATACCCCGTTCGTCAAAGAAGCTAACCAACAATTCCGGGTTTTATCATCATAAATGATATCAGATATTACTTCATTTTTCAGTTCAGGAAGTAATTGAACAATATTACCATTACGGAAATAATAGAAATAAATACCTTTTGAGGTACCAAGTAATGCCCCGTCCCCTATCGCACGAACGGCATAAACGCTCTTTCCTTCCAACTGGGGAAGAATATTCATCTTGCCATCTGCTTTCTCAAAAAGAACCAATCCTCGATTAGTACCTAACAACAGTTGCTCTCTGTCTAACGGCTCTTCTATTGCAAACACCTGAACCGACTGATTGCCCGGCAATGAGTAATTTGTAAAATCATTACCTATAATATTATACCGGGAAAGTCCAACCATCGTCCCTGCCCATACGGTTCCCTTGCGGTCAGTATAAAGAGAATAGATATAGTTATTCCCCAAACTGGCTGTATCACCCAAAGATTTATAAAAGGATGCAAACCGGAAGCCATCATGCCAATTCAATCCCTCAGTAGTACCTACCCATATCTTATTATTATGATCCTGGGTTAAAGCAAGCACCGTATTATACGACAGCCCATCGTCTACGGACAAACGTTTAAAATGAATCGAAGTTTCATCTGCCCATAAAATAGCAATCGGAACAATTTGGAAATAGAGGAATAAAACAATCAAATAACAAATGCGTATATATCGGTTTTTCATAAGTAATCACAATTCAATAACACTTTAACTAAAGCAAAGATATGTATTTCCAATAGAATCCAGAATAACTCATTTGTTAAAATCCAGCTATTACCAAACTACAATTGCCATAAACGCCTCATTTTATCGCATATACCCGTTAGACTTGACTTCTTTATATCGTTTCAAAGCTTCCAAGTAGTAATAATCGGCATAATTCAGCGGAGTATCGACTTCACTATTATGTGGAAAACTACCTACCGAATGCATAAGAATAAATCCATGGTTCTCTCCTTCCCTTGCCAGATATGTTTCTGAAGAAAGCTGTTTCAAGATTTGCTCTGCATAACGGAAGTATTTCTGCCCTCGTTTTTCGTCTCCATACCCGCTTAACTCCAACAATGCGGAAGCTGTGATGGCAGCAGCCGAAGCGTCTCGAGGTTCGTTGGGTATGTTTGGAGCATTATAATCCCAATAAGGAATAAAATCTTTTTCGGACGGACAATGACTCATTATAAATTCTGCGATTTTATATGCCGCTTTCAAATAAACATGTTGTTTCGTGAAACGATAACACATGGTATATCCATATACACCCCAAGCCTGACCACGTGCCCAAGACGATTCATCATCATATCCCTGATAAGTACCTTTCGATTCGACCGTACCATCTTCCGGCAAATAACTGACTACATGATAAGATGTCATATCTTTCCGAAAATGGTTTTTCAATGTTTTGTCAGCATGTGCTATGGCAATCTCCCTATACTTCGAATTACCTGTCTGTTCCGATGCCCAGAAAAGCATTTCCAAATTCATCATATTATCAATAATGACAGGATAACTCCAATTACCAAAGTCCCAGGAACGAATCAATCCGACTTTCGGTTCAAAACGTGTACAAAGACTTTCGGAAGAGTGAACGAGAATCAGACTGTCCGCAGGTTCCGGCTTTAAACGGATACCCTGCCCGTAACTACAAAACATCATAAAACCCAAATCATGGTTTTTTGTATAATATTGCATCGCTTCCAGACGATCTGTATACAAACGTGCCTGTTTCGCCAATTTCTCATTAGCTGTAAGTTCATACGCCAGCCACATAGAACCCGGGAAAAAACCGGAAGTCCAATCGGAAGGTTTTTCCAACCGGTATTCTCCATCTTTTAAAGAACGTGGAAAACAGAGGGTATCCGGTTCGTGTTTCAATTTTTCTGCCATATAGAGCAATTGATGTTCGGATGTACTCACCGCACGGTCAAACCACTTCATCTCATTTTCTCCCGGAACATTACAAGCAGTCAGGAAAGTTATTCCCGCTACCACCATAAAAAGTTTGCTATTCATTGTCTCAATCTATTTCTGTTATTACATTCCATCACTAATAACAAAGTTAGATTAACTCACAGATATTGGTTTTACAAAACTATCTTTTTATGTCCGTTTCCGTTTCGATGAAGTTTGATTTTGTTCGGAAGTTGTCCGTTTTCAGACAATTGTTTCTAATATAGTGCATATTGAAAATAAATTGGGACACTTTTACATAGTGTTATAGACGAACAAACCAGGCAACCGCACCAAAAGTTAGCTACACTGTATGCGAAAGAATGATAACCAATGAAACATATAAAATGATCATTAGCGGCATAGATAAACAGAAGAATTATTATCTTTGTTACTTGAATAAACAAAAGCAAGAATATTATGAAGAAGCTTTATCCCATCGGAATACAGAGTTTTGAAAAATTGCGTAAAGAAAATTATCTTTATATAGACAAAACTTCATTCGTGTATGAACTGGTAAAATCCGGTTCCTACTACTTTCTTAGCCGTCCCCGGCGTTTTGGGAAAAGCCTTCTTCTATCCACTTTCGAAGCTTACTTCCAAGGCAAAAAGGAGCTGTTTCAAGGTCTTGCTGTTGAAAAAATGGAGAAAGACTGGATTCAATACCCCATTCTGCATCTCGACTTAAATACGCAGAAGTATGACAGCCCCGAAAGTTTGGATAATATACTTAACATGAAGCTGAATGAATGGGAATCGCTATATGGCTCCAATCCGGTGGAAATAGGTGCACCTCTCCGTTTTCTCGGCATTGTTCGCCGTGCCGCCGAACAGAGTGGTCGGCGGGTAGTGATTCTCATTGATGAATATGACAAACCGATGTTGCAGGCCATTGGGAATGAAGAATTGCAGGATAGTTATCGTGATACTTTAAAAGCGTTCTATTCAGTACTCAAAACGATGGATAAGTATATCCAGTTCGCTTTTCTCACAGGAGTGACAAAGTTCGGGAAAGTGAGTGTATTCAGCGATTTGAATAATCTTAAAGATATTTCTATGGATAAACGGTATACCGAACTTTGCGGTATCACAAACGAAGAAATCCACCATTATTTAGAGACGGATTTACATATCCTTGCAGATACGCAAGGCATGAGCTATGAAGAGACGTGCCAAGAATTGAAAGAGTGCTATGACGGATATCACTTTACTTTCGATTCGGCAGGTATATATAACCCTTTCAGTTTACTGAATACATTCGACTCTATGTCATTCGGTAATTACTGGTTTGAAACCGGTACTCCTTCCTATCTCGTCAAACTTCTGAAACGGGATAATTATGACTTACACCAATTGGCCAATGATAAAGCGACTTCCGATACGCTGAACAGTATTGATTCTTCTTCCAAGAATCCTGTGCCCGTGATTTATCAGAGTGGTTATCTTACCATCAAAGATTATGATAAACGTTTCGGTATCTACTATTTAGGATTCCCCAACCGGGAAGTGGAAGAAGGATTCATCAAATATCTGATTCCTTTTTATACTTCAATCGACGAAGGAAAGACCGCTTTCTACATTACAGAATTCGTCCATGATGTAGAAGAAGGTAATTATGAGGACTTCTTCATACGTCTGCAGAGTCTCTTTGCCGACACTCCTTACGAACTGATACGCGATTTGGAATTACATTATCAGAATGTATTATTTATCGTCAGCAAATTACTGGGGTTCTATGTACAGGCAGAGTATCACACCTCTGACGGACGCATTGATCTTACTGTACAAACTGATAAATACATTTATGTAATGGAATTCAAATTTGACGGAAGTGCGGAAGAAGCTCTTCAGCAAATTGAAGAAAAAAGATATATACTACCCTTTGCAAAAGATAATCGTAAGATTGTAAAGGCTGGGGTTAATTTCAGCTCAAAGACCCGGAATATAGAAAAATGGCTGGTGAAAGAAGTAGAATAATCAGACTTTATATCACTGCATGTATAGATGCATGTATGCCATGTATAAGGTTATAAATGTACGCTTTTTGAGATAAGAACCCACGCCCGATAACTACTTTTTTTATGAATCGGCACCAATGGCAAATAGCCTGATCTTACTCTTCCTTGTTCTATCTCCAAAGGATAAGTCTCCTCCATTTCTTTATGTGCGCTCCAGGCTGCTCCTTCCGAAGGGTAATAGTTTATTTGAAAAGCTCCTGTCGAAGTAGGATATATATAACGGTCATATATATGACGCGCCACCACTCCCATATTCATCCGCAAGTTGATTTCCACGCAGGGATGAATACGATAAACAGGGGAATCCGGGAAACGGCAGATCATCATATCCACTCCCAAATAACCATTATAAATAGTTCCGAAGCGAAGAAATAACTCTTGTTCAAGGCAGTCGCGCAATTTAAAAATTTCTTCGGCAGGGATATATTTCGAAAGGTTCCGTTCGATGGCAGCATCTGAAATCAGCAGATTACCTTCATACGCTCCACTCCCACCCGTACGAAATTGAGAATATCCGGCAAAGTCAAATCTACCGTTACCCAAAGAACGAAATTCCATAGCGAAATCTTCCACCTTATTAAATAAAGGTTCACCAATAACACCTCCCTGCTGATTACCGATACGTGAGCACCAACCAGAAATGGAAGGAGTATATACCCCTTTGCACCAATTCAGCCCTTTCCCACTACCGGACAAAGGAGCCTTCAACAAACAAGCTTCATGTGACTCTACAAATGATTTCCATTCTTCGGGAAGCGTCAGGTAAAAAGACTCCCCACAAAAATAAGTTCCGAGTTGCAGACGAGGTAACAATTCCACTGCGCAGGAACGATGGGAACAGGAACGCAGTTTATTCAATCGCTCCATAGAAGGAAGTTCGCTTTCTTCCACTCCCAAATCCAACAGTCGTTTTCTTACTGCTATATCCCAGCCCCAAGGATGAATATCCAAATTCCGCTCGGAAGCAAGTTCAGGTTCTGTTATCAAATCAACCGAAAGTCCCAGCAATTGCTGCATTCTTTTTATATAGTCGAGATTATAGGCGGAAGAAGCTAACACCGCACTTCCCTCTTCTGCATACCACATCGGCAACAAAGCCAATTCGGATGCCATTTGCCGGGCGGAAGCCGGTGCCATATAGTTTGTTTCACCGCTGGCTAACGCCAAATCATGTTCCGGATTGAATATATAAAGAGCCTTTTTTGTCATTTTAAACGAATTCAATACTTTATTCTGCAAATATATACAGGAAATAGTCAGGAATGGCTACAATAAACAGAAAGTTCTAATTAAACTCACAATTTTGCCATCTCTACTTTGCAAATCCTAAAAAAAGCAGTATATTTGCCACCCGAAAAACAAAGAACTGAAATGGAATCATTCTATCGCACACACGCCTACCTCGTTGAGCACACCAATGCCCCCGTTCGCCGCGATCTTATGGACGAGATCGACTGGAGCGACCGCCTGATTGGTATCAAAGGAACACGTGGCGTAGGAAAAACCACTTTTCTTCTCCAATACGCCAAAGAGAAATTCGGGAACGACCGTTCCTGCCTGTTCATCAACATGAACAACTTCTACTTCTCCGGACACAGCATTGTAGACTTTGCCTATGAATTCCAGAAACGTGGTGGAAAAGTTCTGTTGATCGACCAAGTGTTCAAGCATCCGGAATGGAGCAGAGAGTTACGTATGTGCTACGACCGTTTTCCTAATTTGAAGATTGTTTTTACCGGTTCATCCGTAATGCGACTGAAAGAGGAAAATCTTGAATTGCGTGATATTGCAAAAAGCTATAACCTGCGCGGATTTTCTTTCCGCGAATACCTGAATTTACAAACAGGCATGAAATTCAGGGCATACAGCCTCGAAGAAATTCTTAGCACTCACGAACAGATTGCCAAAGGAGTACTCTCTAAAGTTCGTCCGCTAGATTACTTCCAGGATTACCTGCATCATGGGTTCTATCCATTCTTCCTCGAGAAGCGTAACTTTTCGGAGAATTTGCTGAAAACGATGAACATGATGGTGGAAGTAGATATCCTGCTCATCAAACAAATTGAACTGAAATATCTTTCAAAGATAAAAAAATTACTATATTTGCTCGCTGTCGACGGACCGAAGGCTCCCAATGTGAGCCAACTGGCAAGCGACATACAGACATCCCGCGCCACGGTGATGAACTATATCAAGTATCTGGCAGATGCGCGACTCATTAATCTGGTTTATCCGAAAGGGGAAGAATTCCCTAAAAAACCTTCCAAGATAATGATGCACAACTCCAACCTGATGTATTCCATCTATCCCGTGAAAGTGGAGGAGCAGGATGTGCTCGACACATTCTTTGCAAATTCTTTATGGAAAGACCATAAGGTACATAAAGGAGATAAAAACGTCTCTTTTATGGTGGACGAAGTAATGCCGTTCAAAATTTGCCAGGAAGGAGCAAAGATCAAGAACAATCCGAATGTGACGTACGCGTTGCATAAGGCTGAAATAGGTCGGGGCAACCAGATACCTCTCTGGATGTTCGGCTTTTTATATTAAAAGATTTATTTACTTAAATATTTAATTTAGTTATGACTAAACAGAAGAAATTCATCACTTGTGATGGTAATCAGGCTGCAGCGCATATCTCGTATATGTTCTCTGAAGTAGCAGCTATCTACCCCATCACTCCTTCTTCGACTATGGCTGAGTACGTAGACGAATGGGCTGCCGCAGGACGTAAGAACATCTTTGGCGAAACAGTATTGGTACAGGAAATGCAATCTGAAGGTGGTGCTGCCGGTGCAGTTCACGGTTCTCTTCAGGCTGGTGCGTTGACTACCACTTACACTGCTTCTCAAGGTCTGCTCCTGATGATCCCTAATATGTACAAAATTGCCGGTGAATTCTTGCCTTGCGTATTCCATGTATCTGCTCGTACATTGGCTTCTCACGCATTGTGTATCTTCGGTGACCACCAGGACGTAATGTCAGCTCGTCAGACTGGCTTTGCGATGTTGGCTGAAGGCTCTGTACAGGAAGTTATGGATTTGGCTGGTGTTGCTCACTTGGCTACCATCAAATCTCGCGTTCCGTTCATGAACTTCTTCGATGGTTTCCGTACATCTCACGAAATCCAGAAGATTGAAATGTTGGAAAACGATGATCTTGCTCCGCTGATCGACCAGGAAGCTTTGGCTGAATTCCGTGCCCGCGCACTGAACCCGATGAAACCGGTAGCTCGTGGTATGGCTGAAAACCCTGACCACTTCTTCCAACATCGTGAATCATGCAACAACTACTATGAAGCAGTTCCTGCTATCGTAGAAGAATACATGAATGAAATTTCTAAGATCACAGGTCGTAAATACGGTTTGTTCGATTACTATGGCGCAGAAGATGCAGAACGCGTAATTATCGCTATGGGTTCTGTAACAGAAGCTGCCCGCGAAGCTATCGACCACTTGGTAGCAAACGGCGAAAAAGTGGGTATGGTTGCCGTACACCTGTATCGTCCGTTCTCTGCTAAACACTTCCTGGCTGCTGTACCTAAGACTGCCAAGACTATCGCAGTTCTTGACCGTACTAAAGAACCGGGCGCTAACGGCGAACCTCTTTACCTTGACGTTAAAGACTGCTTCTACGGCGCAGAAAATGCTCCGGTTATCGTTGGCGGTCGCTACGGTTTGGGTTCAAAAGATACTACTCCTGCTCAAATTCTTTCAGTATTCGAGAACTTGGCCATGCCAATGCCGAAGAATCACTTCACTATCGGTATCGTAGACGACGTTACTTTCACTTCTCTTCCTCAAAAAGAAGAAATCGCTTTAGGCGGTGAAGGAATGTTCGAAGCTAAATTCTACGGTTTGGGTGCTGACGGTACAGTAGGTGCTAACAAGAACTCTGTAAAGATTATCGGTGACAACACTGACAAACACTGCCAGGCTTACTTCTCTTATGACTCTAAGAAGTCAGGTGGTTTCACTTGTTCTCACTTGCGTTTCGGTGATAATCCGATCCGTTCCACTTATTTGGTTAATACACCAAACTTCGTTGCTTGTCACGTTCAGGCTTACCTGCACATGTACGACGTAACTCGTGGTTTGCGTAAGAACGGTTCTTTCTTGCTGAACACAATCTGGGAAGGTGAAGAACTGGCTAAGAACCTGCCTAACAAGGTTAAGAAATATTTCGCACAGAACAACATTTCTGTATACTATATCAACGCAACACAGATTGCATTGGAAATTGGTTTGGGTAACCGTACCAACACTATCCTTCAATCTGCATTCTTCCGTATCACAGGCGTTATTCCTGTAGAACAAGCTGTTGAACAGATGAAGAAATTCATCGTTAAGTCTTACGGCAAGAAGGGTGAAGACGTTGTAAACAAGAACTATGCTGCCGTTGACCGTGGTGGTGAATACAAAACTTTAGCTGTTGATCCTGCTTGGGCTAACCTGCCGGATGATGCAAAAGCTGAAAACAACGATCCTGCATTCATCAACGAAGTAGTTCGTCCGATCAATGCACAAGACGGTGACTTGTTGCCTGTATCTGCATTCAAGGGTATCGAAGACGGTACTTGGTATCAAGGTACTGCTAAATACGAAAAACGTGGTGTTGCTGCATTCGTTCCTGAATGGAATCCGGAAAACTGTATCCAATGTAACAAGTGTGCATACGTTTGTCCTCACGCTTCTATCCGTCCGTTCGTGCTCGATGCTGAAGAGCAGAAGGGTGCTAAGTTCGAACAACTGAAAGCGGTAGGTAAAGTATTCGACGGTATGACATTCCGTATCCAGGTTGACGTTCTCGACTGTCTGGGTTGCGGTAACTGTGCTGACATCTGTCCGGGTAATCCGAAGAAGGGTGGCAAAGCATTGACTATGAAACACCTCGAAAGCCAATTGGCTGAAGCTGACAACTGGACTTACTGTGCCGAAAACGTGAAGACTAAACAACATCTTGTTGATATCAAGTCTAACGTGAAGAACTCACAGTTCGCTACTCCGTTGTTTGAGTTCTCTGGTGCTTGCTCTGGTTGTGGTGAAACTCCGTATGTGAAATTGATTTCTCAATTGTTCGGTGACCGTGAAATGGTTGCTAACGCTACCGGATGTTCTTCTATCTACTCTGGTTCAGTTCCTTCTACTCCGTACACTACAAACGAAAACGGCCACGGTCCTGCTTGGGCTAACTCACTATTCGAAGACTTCTGTGAATTCGGTCTGGGTATGGAATTGGCTAACGAAAAGATGCGTGCCCGTATTGTGAAAGTGATGAACGAAGCTATTGCTGCTGACTGCACTCCGGCTGAAGTGAAAGAACTGTTCGCAGAATGGATCAATAATATGCTGGATGCAGACAAGACTAAGGAATTGGCTGCTAAGATCATTCCTGTTGTTGAAGCTAACAAAGATAAATGCAACCACTGCAAACAAATCGCTGAACTGCAACAATATCTTGTTAAACGCAGCCAGTGGATCATCGGTGGTGACGGTGCTTCTTATGATATCGGCTACGGTGGTCTTGACCACGTAATCGCTTCCGGTAAGGACGTTAACATCCTCGTTCTGGATACTGAAGTTTACTCTAACACTGGTGGTCAGTCTTCTAAGGCTACTCCGGTAGGTGCTATTGCTAAGTTCGCTGCTGCTGGTAAGCGCGTACGTAAGAAAGACCTCGGTCTGATGGCTACTACTTACGGTTATGTATATGTTGCACAGATTGCTATGGGTGCTGACCAAGCTCAAACTCTGAAAGCTATCCGTGAAGCTGAAGCATATCCTGGACCATCTTTGATTATCGCTTACGCTCCGTGTATCAATCACGGTCTGAAAGCAGGTATGGGTAAGAGCCAGGAGGAAGAAGAAAAGGCTGTTAAGTGCGGTTACTGGCACTTGTGGCGTTACAACCCTGCTTTGGAAGAAGAGGGTAAGAACCCATTCCAATTGGACAGCAAAGAACCGAACTGGGAAGAATTCCAAGGTTTCTTGAAGGGTGAAGTTCGTTACGCTTCTGTAATGAAACAATATCCTACTGAAGCTGAAGAACTGTTCAAAGCTGCTGAAGAAAACGCTAAATGGCGTTACAACAGCTACAAACGTTTGGCTAGAGAAAACTGGGGTGCTGAATAATTAGTAATCACACCTTATAATATAAAGCGGTAATCCTTTTCGGATTACCGCTTTTTTATTTCCTCACTTATAATCTATTAGTTGAGATATTAAAAGCTCCTATTTCAATCTCATTCAAGTCATTTATCTGCTGACTTAGGAATCCAGCTGTCAACCAGTCGCCGGTGTTCATCCCTCCATTTACGGGCTATTTCTTCTTCATCCATCCGGGCATCCTTCATAGCTGTCATAAAAGAGCTAAGTTCTTCTGTTGTTAATTTGATATTACCGAAAAATTCAGCGGCAAACGGGTCTTTTTCACTGAAACCTTTCCAAGCAATGGCATGTATTTCTTCCAGATCTCCATATACTTTTTTCGGATCATCCAAGAATTTCAATTCAAACTGATCGAACATCCAATGCGGTGTCCAACCTGTAATGACAATCCATTCTCCTTTATCCATCGCTTTTTTCAAAGATGCCAACATGGTTGAGCTACTTGAAGTCATGAGGGTATAGCCGTCAAGACCGTAAGCCGAGATGGCCTTATCCGTAGTCTTCATAATGCCTGCTCCGGCATCAATTCCCACTATTTCAGAAGAGAAACGATCTTTATTGGCAGCCAGTTCATCAATGGAATTAATGGCAACATATTGAGGTACGACTAGCCCGACGCGTGCTTCTCCATATACTTCTCCTAAAAATTCGATGCTATCACCATACTGGTCCATATAATCTTTCATTGTTATCGGTAACCAAGTATCTAAAAAGACATCTGAATTCTTTCCCGATATGGATACGAAGATGGGGGCAAGATCAGCATTTTGTAGTTCAACCTCGTATCCTTGTTCTTCCAGTACCACTTTGGCCAAATGGCTCATGGCTATTCCTTCCAACCAATTAGCATAGGCTATTTTTACTTTTTTCTTATTTGGATCGGAATTCGTACAGGAAGCCAGCAAAAGCAGAGCAGTCAGCACGATTCCTACTAATTTATATATTCTCATTTTTAGTCCTTCTTAATTTAGTTCTTTCCATTTTAATCCTTCTTATTTTTTCTTCCTGCCATTCCTTGTGTGATACGGTCTAAGATGATAGCCAAAATAACAACTGCTATCCCCCCTTCAAACCCAAGCCCGATTTTCATCTGGGTAATACCTTTCAGTACAATTTCCCCCAAACCACCGGCAGCAATCATTGCAGCAATCACAACCATAGAAAGTGACATCATTATTGTCTGGTTTACACCAGTCAGGATGGTGGGCAGTGCCAAAGGAAGCTGTACTTTATACAGTAACTGCCAACGGGTAGCCCCGAACGAGCGGGAAGCTTCCACTACATTTTTAGGTACTTGTCGGATTCCCAATCCGGTAAGGCGGACCACAGGAGGCATGGCAAATATGATTGTCGCAAAAACTCCGGGCACTGTTCCCAATCCGAAAAACAAAACAGCAGGAATCAGATAGACAAAGGCAGGCATTGTCTGCATCAAATCGAGAATAGGGCGAAGTATTTTATCCGCACGCGGACTGTTTGCTGTCCATACTCCTAAAGGTACTCCAAAAATCAGAGCAAGACAAGTGGATGATAAAACGAGAGCCAGAGTTTGCATGGTTGCCTCCCAAAATCCCATTCCATAAATCAGTAATAATCCTAATACGGTAAAAATGGAAATACCCCGTCCCGCCTTTACCCATGCGATTGCAGCAAGTACCAGGATCGTCAAGTAAAATGGAATTCCGAAAAGAATGTGTTGGAAACCTGTAATGAAACTACCGATGCCTGCATTCACGGCATCAAAGAATGTGGAAAAATGTACCATCATCCAATTGATGGCGATTTCTATATATTGTCCTATATTTATCATAAGTCTATTGCGTTTTGAATTATTTCATTTATTTCTTCTTTATCTTTCCCGGTCACTTCTATGATTAAAGATGAAAGTGGGATTGTTCCCAAAAACTCGTGTGTTTCATCTATTACCCATACCGGTGAATTGCTCTTTGTCATTAGAGGAAGTATATCCTCGAGCACTGTATCACACAACACTGAATGTACTTCTTTACGCACAACCGCTTCAATGGATTTTTCCTGTTTGCTACGCAGTTTAAGCAAATCGTTCAAATGTACTTCTCCGACCAGTTTATCGTCGGCATCTATTACAGGCAATACAGTTATATTCTTCGCACGCATCTTACGAATCAAAACTTCGGGACCTTCTTTCTTCAGACGGGCTACCAACGGTTTGTCAATCATTAAAGAAGAGGCGGTAATAATTTTGCTCCTGTCCACGTTTTCAACAAAACGGGCTACATAATCGTTAGCCGGTTCAGTCAGGATTTCCTCCGAAGTACCTACCTGCACCACTTCTCCGTCTTTCATAATCGCAATACGGTCACCTAGTTTAATCGCTTCACTCAAGTCGTGGGTAATAAAGACAATCGTCTTTTTCATCTTTGATTGCAAGGCCAGTAGTTCATCCTGCATCTGCACGCGAATCAGAGGATCGAGCGCAGAGAAAGCCTCATCCATTAAAAGTACTTCGGGATTATTGGCCAGAGCACGTGCCAGTCCGACACGCTGTTGCATTCCACCGGAAAGTTCACCTACCATCTGATTCTCGTATCCTTTCAGCCCGACAAGCTTCATACTTTCCATGGCTTTCTTTTCACGTTCTTCTTTCTTCACTCCCTGAAGTTCAAGGCCGAACGCAATATTACTCAATACAGAACGGTGAGGCAACAAACCGAAATTCTGGAAAACCATTGCCAACTCTTTACGACGAACCTGCAATAATTCTTTTTCGGATATTTTAGATATATCGACTCCATTTACAAGTACTTGTCCGGCGGTAGGACGTATCAGGCGATTGATACAACGCAGTAATGTCGATTTTCCACTTCCCGAGAGCCCCATTATCACAAAAAACTCTCCTTCATTTATTGAAAGATTGGCATCTTTCACTCCTACCGTACAACCGGTATCTTTCAGTATTTCCGCTTTACTCTTATCTTTTTTCAGCATCTTGAGTGCCTTCTGCTTCTCGTGACCAAAGATAAGGTACAAATCCTTTATTTCTATTTTACTCATATAATATATTGGTTTAGATTATAATATTTGTTTTGTTTTCAACTGCTGCGTTCCTCATTCTCATTTACATAAACAAGTTGAATGTCCGCATGGTTCAGTCCTGCTACATGGTAACATGACAATCCAATGAGTTTTTTAAATGATTAAAAAAAACAGACTGAGTAGTTTAAAAGGAATAGAATTTGATAAGATTATCCTCTCAATGAACAGTAAAAAACAGTATTTTCATAAATAAATAACAGCCTGTTCTTGCATATTGTTGGCACAAAGGTAAGGAAAATAGATTAAACATGCAAATTTTATTCAGAAGTGACGTAATTCCAAAGATGCTTTTTCAGGTCTACACATCCATTTTGCTTGAAAGAAACTCCCTCTTCCAGCAAGAGCTGCTTTTGCTCTGTCCAACCCGGTACAAGGCGTCCCGACGCATTGACAACCCGGTGACAGGGTACAGATAAATCATCCGGAATCTGCTTCAAAGCACGCCCCACCATACGGGAACATTGAGGCATTCCCAATAATGCGGCAATTCCTCCATAGGTAGAAACATTACCTACCGGAATTTCCCAGACAACCTGGTATACCTCTTGACAAAAGGATGCGGAAAGGCTCGCCTTGTTTACTTTATAATCTTTCATCACCTGAACTTTACTTATTCACCCCAAAGCTAAATAAAAAGAAGAAAATTTGCAAAAAATAAAGATTACCCAAACAATATTTGCAACTTTTCTTGCTTTATATACAAATAATTCCGACCTTTGTAGCCATCAAAAGCAACCCAATTATTAACAAAACAAGCACTACTGTCATGAAAAAGAAGACTGTTCTGTTCGCTTCTTGCCTATTAGGAATACTCGCTTTCAGTTCCTGTGAGAAGAATCTTTATGATGAAAGCAAACAACCCGAGAAAGAGAAAAAAATGACCGACCTGGAAGTTCCCGCCAATTTTGACTGGAAAGGTTCTCAAAACGCTCAAGTAAAATTTGTCAGTCAGGCAACAACTAGCATTTCTGTATTTCTAGAAGAAAATTGTAATGAAGAATCTTTAATGCTCCGAATGGATATCGATGCTAACACGCAAGAACTCCCTCTTGAAATTCCTGCATATGTAAAGAATGTCTATGTAAAATATGGTGATGCCATCGAAATACAGACTATTCCTGTTGGAAGTGATGGTACTATTTCTATTGCAGTACCTGCTAATGCTACAACATTATCCAGAGTTACCACAAGAGATAACAAAGAAGCTGAAACAAACAACATCTTTAATTATCCGGGATATGGTAGCGGAACTGTCATGTTCGAAGATATGTATCCTTCTTTAGGCGATTATGACTTCAATGATTTTGTAGCATGGTATAACTTCCAAATTGATGGTTTTTATTGGCTAAATCACCAACGTTATGCAGAATACCTAATGATAGGATTTCAAATCAGGGCTATGGGAGGCATATTTGACTATAACCCTTATATCCGTTTGGCGGAAGTACAATATAATAAACTTGATATAGAAGAAACTCAAATGTACCTTGAGCGTAACAATCCTGGAGAGGTCGAAAATATCAAATTCATAGAAGGTCCAAAAGGCGAATTGATTATTTCATTGAAGAAACCAGCCATTCCTAACGGGTACAAGTATTATAATACGGAAGTAAATGAAAAAACAAAGCCTAAAAAAATGACGGCAATTTATCTGGCATTCAATTCACCGGTCAATATTAAAAGCTTGCAAGACAGCAAAATGGACTTTTATATTGCAAAAAATAATAAAGGACAAGAGATTCACCTGAAAGGTTATAGTCCGGTTTATTACAACAACAACGAAAGTTATGTAAATGAAAACAACTTTATATGGGGATTAAAAGTACCGGCATCCTTACATCATGCCAGAGAAGAGGTCAATTTCCTGGAAGCATACCCCGACTTTGAACAATGGGTAACATCCGGAGGCCAGGAGAACCCCAAATGGTGGAATAAGCCTAAAACAAATAAGCTAATTATGAATTAATAAAATATACAATAAATCATATACTAAAAAATAAATAAGAGGTAAAGTAGATCAACAGAGCTCCTTACCTCTTATTTTTATTACATATATTTCATAAAAGAACAAACAAATACTCACCACTGAATACTACAGATTTTACCCTTTCCGCTTCAACAAGTCTGTCGGGCTTTCTCCAAACTGCTCCCGATAGCATTTGGTAAAATAAGAGGGAGAACTGAACCCAACCTCATAACCAATCTCCGCCACTGTCATATCCGAGGAAGCAAGCAGAGAAGCTGCTTTTTTCAAACGGGCGATACGGAGTAACTCATTCGGAGAATAATTAGTCAGGGATTTGATTTTACGATAGAGTTGCACACGGCTTAATCCCATATCTTTGCCCAAGTCTTCCACATTCAAATTAGAGTCTCCCATCTTAGCCTCAATCAAAGCCTTGAATTTCTCTACAAAGTCTTTGTCCATGTCACAGACATCTTCTTTGGCCAATGTCTGCCCGTCACCAAAGAATTGTTTCAGACGACGATGTGAGTCTATCAGATTGCGGACACGTGCCACCAGTAATTGCGAACTGAAAGGTTTGGATATATAGGAGTCTGCTCCACCATCATATCCTTGAATCCGTTGTTCGTCCAGAGAACAGGCTGTCAACAGAATGACAGGGATATGACACGTTTGCAATTCGCTTTTCAAGCGACGACAACATTCAATTCCATCTATTCCGGGCATCATTACGTCGGAGATAATCAAATCCGGGACATATTTCATAGCTTTACGAATGCCTTCCGAGCCGTCTGCAGCTTCTATAACAGTATAATCAGTATGAAGCAATCCATACACATATAAGCGAATATCAGCGTTATCATCAATAATCAGAACGCAAGGTTTGGAAGAGTCGTAACTTTTTTCCAATTCCTCTTCTTCGTAAGTTAAAGCATCATTCAAGCTCGAAGAACTGGAATAACCAGAAGTTGCAGGAGTTACGGGAGCCCCAGCAACGGCAGAGGTTGCAGTATCGGTGGAGGTTACAGAAGTAGCAGACACAGAGAATGCCGGAGAGTTTTCTGAAACAACAGTCTCGCAAGTCTGTACAGGCAAATCAACGGTAAAGATAGTTCCTTGCTTTTCATCACTTTCCACCGTGATGGTACCTTTATGCAATTCCACAAAAGCCTTTACCAATGCTAGTCCAATACCCGAACCGGCATGGTGCATATCTATCTTATAGAAACGGTCGAAAATATTCCGGATATGCTCCGCAGAAATCATTGAACCGGTATTGGCAACAGTAAAGCGAATCCAGCAATGATCGTCTTTAGTCAGGGAAGACAAGCGTACAGTTACTTTTCCATTCTCCGGAGTAAATTTGAAAGCGTTGGAAAGGAGGTTGAAATAGATGCGTTCCAACTTTTCTACATCTGCCAATGTGCGGTAATCCGTATCCGGCATATAATCGAATGAGAAATGAATATGTTTCTTCCGGGCTGCTGCCATGAAAGACTCGTTCCATCCCTCAAAAGAAGAAAGAATGTCTAACGAAATAGGAGTATATTCCATTTTTCCATTCTCGTATTTACGAAAATCCAGAATCTGATTGACAAGACGCAAGAGGATATTCACGTTTCGCTGAACTAACAATAACATTCGGCGCTGATCTTCACTCAAAGACGAATCAGCCAGTAAATGCTCTACCGGATCGGCAACTAATGTCAGTGGAGTACGAAAATCGTGAGATATATTTGTGAAGAAAACCAGCTTGGCATGAGTCGCTTCTTCCAGTTGATGAGAAAGCTGGATAAGCTGATCCCGCTGTTCTTCGAGTTTGTCACGCTGTTCTTCAAGAATATCCCGTTGCTCTTCGAGTTTATCGCGCTGTTGCTCTACTTGTTTCTTCTGTTCGGACAACTCTTTATTCAGGCGATTCTTGGAACGGAGGGATTTATAAACTACCAATAACAATCCCGCTACTAATAAAAGAATAACCAAGCCGCCATACATCACGACCTGTTGTGTAGCTACACGCGACAGATACCCACCGATACGTCCGTTCAATGTTTCAATCTTCTGATCCAGTTCCGAGATATGGGTAGTCTGAAGTTGCATAACGTGCGCGTTCGTGCGGTCTACAACGGCAGTATTCATGACCGTTTCGCGAGGATAAGACTTCTTCTCAAGAATATTCATGGCCAGTTGCATCACTTTGTCCCCATTAGTCGGATAAATAAAAGTTGCATCCAGCACATTGTCAAGCACCAATTCAAGTCCGTTTCCTTTGCCGGGCAGGGCATCAATGCCAACAAAAATCATTTCCTTTTCACGTCCGGCTTTCTTCGCAGCCTGATAGGCTCCCGGAGCGATACGGTCGTTATGTGCATATACCGCATCAATCTTCGGATGACGGCGAAGCATACTATCCATTTCCACTTCTGCCGGTTCACGTTCCCAGGCAGCATCCGCTTTATCAATCAGTTTGATATCCGGATAATTGCTGATAGCAGCCATAAATCCCTGATGGCGTTCCATGGCAGGGGTGGAACCACCCAGTCCGGTAAGCTCCACTACATTCCCTTTCCCTTTCAGACTTGATGCGATATAATTTCCTACCGCACGACCTATTTCATAATTATCGGCACCGATATAGGCAGTATATTTATCAGAAAGTATCTTCCGGTCTACAAGAATGACGGGTATTCCTTTCTGATAGGCCTCCTCCACAATTGGAGTCATGGGAGCCGCTTCATTGGCGGAAATTATCAGTAAATCAACTCCTTTATCTATAAAATAATGAACATCTTCCGCCTGCTTACGGTTATCATCCGCCGCCGAACGGATTTCAACCGACACTCCATCATAAAACATCGCTTCGCGAAGAATCTCATCATTCATCTTGTGCCGCCAAGAGTCATCACTACATTGGGCCACCCCAATACGGAAACGAGGCGCATCCTGCCGACAGGCCGCCAAGCCCAAAAGACAAAACAAGACTGTTATCCACTTCATATATTTCATCGCTTCAATCATTCTCTTTCTTTCGTATATCTTTTGTATTTCTTTCTGTAATCCAAATTTCTCTCCCCGCATTATTTGCATTCACCACCGGGAAATACATCAGTTCCACTTTCACAGGGTTCAGCGTGTATTTTCCAGTAAAACGTGGAAGCAAAGGAACCGTAAACTGATAAGTACCTACCGGTAATTTTTCGCTAAAGATAACAGTTTTCTCTTTAAAATACTCACGATACACTTCAGAACGGGAGAAATTAACAGGTTTTGAGGCATAACTACAACCTGCCGGAACAGGAACTTCGAGCATCACATATTGCGCACCCTCCTGTTTCACCTGCAAGGTAACTGTCAATGTAACAGGTACACCCGCCACCAAAGAGTCTTTTTCCAAAGTCGCCTCCACCTTGAAAGCATCACTCTGACGAGCATTCATCACACGCTTCATTGAATAGACACTATACAATAAAGGCTCTTTTCCCGTTTTTGAAATAAGCAGACTGTCGCCTGCTGTCAGCCGGGCATGATAAGGAAATTCCGTAATTCGTTGATGATCCTTACCGCTCACAGACACCGATGTTCCTGACATCCCTCCGGAACCTGCCAGCAAATCGGTCAGAACAGTTGCCACAGCCGAAGAAGCCTGATACGTATTCCATCCGCGCTCCTTAGTCCGCAAAATATACAATTGCATATTTTCTTTCAACTTACACAGGGAAGGGTCATTTTTAATAATCCGGTAGGCTATCAATGTATTTATCATCTGATTTCCCTCCCAATAATAAGTACGCCGTCCGTCGTCACAGTAAACACCTCCCAGCATATCCTTTTTCAGATAAGGACGTACGCTATCACTCACATTCACCGAATCCACCTGTTGCTTGATTTCCCAGAGAAGCAGCTTCTCTTTCAAGTATGAAAGAGGACGATAATACTTGTTTCTATTTGCCAACGAGTCTTCTTTCTGTTCCAATTGCCGGACGAAAGGTTCCAATAATCTGACTGCCGAAGAATAATCCGCCTCTACTTTCCACTCATGCAGAGCATGAAGTATTTCTATATCTTCCTGTTTCATTCCTCGATAAGGACGCGTATGAGCATACTCCACTTTCAAACCGTTCAGATTCAACTCCACAGGATAACCTGCATCTTGCGCCATCTTCAAAGCCCGCAGGATATGCGCAGACATCCAGAAAGAAGTATTTTCAGAGTTCCCCCACCACGACCATAACTGATGTTTGTTCTGATGATTCGTCAGTCGATGGATAATAGGTCGAATTGCTTTATCTACTTTCACCTTTTCACCCTTACTCTGCATATACTGTTGGTAAGCCAGCAAACCGATTAACTTGGATGCCAGCTGCTCATTGCACAAATATTTGTATCCTGTCAAGTAATTCACCGATTCTTTATAGATGTCCAACTGATTGTCAGTGATACTTACCATCACTTCTTCATCCTCGCCGGATTGCACTTTGACCGTCTTTGCATCGGACAGAATACCCAATGTGCCCTCTGCCAATTCAGTTCCCTGTGGCAGTATCGGAATCGTATATTCCTCTCCATCCTGATAGCCATCGTCGCGAGTGAAAAGATAGCTGATGGTCACGCTATCGGTATGAGCTGCCTGCATCGGCACTGTTTCATGAAATCCCTCCATGAAACTCACTTCCTGCCGTTTCAATGTATCCGTTCCGACGCAGAACAGTGTTTTTCCGGCTATGTGCTGCCCATCCAGATAATTGCGGATAGTCCCGACCATCGTACTCTGATCCCCCTCCACCAGGAAGCGGGGAGTTTTCAACTCCGCCATCAACGGTTTGTAAGAACGGACGGAACGTCGGAAAGTACCCGTCTGCAAACGACGGTTCATGCCATAAACGACAGTTTCCCATTTCGTCACATTATCGGGGAAAGTTGTTTCAAACTGCACCGTTCCGGTTTTATCCGTAAACAAACGAGGCTGCCAGAAAGCCACATCCGAAAAATTCCTACGTAAGCCATTCAATTGCATCAGTTCATTATACAACTGTTCGTTATCCGCTTCTTCTTTCGCTTTCTGACCTTGCTCTTCCAGTTTCTCCAAAGGTGCGGTTGCAGCAGAAGAAGAACCGACCATTAATCCGGCAACAGACCCCGTCAACGAAGATCTTGAACGCATGCCGTATCCTACAACGACCACTTCCTCCAGCGCCTGACTATCTTCTTCCAAAGTAACCAACAGATTGGCTCCGGGAGTTGCTCTCATCTCCTGCTGTTTAAAGCCGACATAGCTAAACAAGAGCTGATCCCCTCCCCTGTCACAATCCATTTCGAAATATCCGTCCATGTCGGTGATCGTTCCCTCCGTCGTTCCTTTCACCACCACGCTACACCCGATTAAAGGCTCTCCGGTAGCATCCGTCACATAACCGGAAACTTTACCGCCATAATTGCGTACATACTGCCTGATTCTCATTTCCCTGTGACCAGGAAAGTTTGTACCGATCCTGCCAATTCCTCTTCCCAGCAAGAGCCACCCTGCTGACAAAGAATCGCGTTCGTGTAGAGGCAGAGACTCCATATCTACATCCAGATAGGTATATGATTGTATCGTCAGAGCATCCTGTTTCAGATACTTTCCATTGTTATAAAGCAAAATCGCATCATACGTTCCGGCAGGAAACTTGGAATATATTCTATTCATTTGCACCAAGGTATCCGGATAAATCAGTTCTCCGGTAGTGCAGTCTTTAAAGAGCAAGTTAGCCACTCCGGTAGAATCTTTTTCTTCCGGAAGCCGGAAATTCAACGTCTTATCCGGCAGGGAGAAATAAATCCGAGTGGGATGCCAACTCTTTCCCTTGCGAAGTTCGGCCACCAGACTACGGAATCTTTCCGGTGATAAATGGTAATCATTCAAAGTCGGAATCTTTGCCACAGACGAAAAATTCAGATAAGCCGGGCACAGTTCCTCATCCTTATATTTATAAACCACATTGCCCTCGAATTCATAAGAGAAACCTCCCTCATGCCGATACAACACACCATTCATATATTTCCAAGGTCCCGGCTCCACAGGACCTGCCAATATCTTCTTCTTGTAGCGCGACAGCTCCATGAGTGAAACCGGAAACAGCTTTCCATTATGTTCGAGCGAAGTATATACCGCCCCATCCATCACCGGAAGACGGCAAAGATACCGTTCATAACGCTTCTTCTCTTCCGAAGTAAACTTATACTCATCATATTTCCCTTTCCTCTGCCGCAACCAGACTACTTCCACTCCTTGCGGCAACTGATTCATATCGAAACTTAAAATCGTTTTCTTGCCCCGGTCGAAAGCCAGAGAATCAATGATGAAAGCCCTGTCGTGCATTCGCAACGTAATCTTCTGCTTTCCCGACGGATGCAATACAGGGAAAGAATACTGCTTAGGCTGTTCCGTCCACGAAAAATAGCAGGGAACATCGTTCTGCTCAATCACATAGATATTCACCGCCCGTCCGTTCAGCATCACATAAGGAGCAAACTGGGTGGTTCCATCCGGTGTATCAACCGTCTGACGGAACAGATTTCCCGAAGGATAAGCAAACTGATAATAAGGCAACTTATCCAAATGAAGCAACTGGTTCCAATGCTGATAATCCAATGTGCCCGTATGTAGATACTCTTTTTGCTTCATTGAGTAGGAAGCACGTTGCTCGCGCGGACGGGGTGCACTCCCGTAATAGGGTAAATCGGGTACGTGATAATCCAGCTGCGTGTTGACCGCAAAAGCTGTCAGATCGACGTTGGATACCGGACGCCCTTGTATATTGGTCACGTTCAATTTTGTTTTCACTTTCTGACCGGGATACACTCGTTCCGGCAAATCAGATTCAATCACCAGCCGTTCGGAGGGTGAAGTGTACGAGCGTTTCAACATACATTCCTTATCCCCCATGAAATAAAATACTTCTACGTAATAGACGGAAGAGGGATCGATCTCTCCGGATTTGTGTTCCATCTCTTTTCCCGAACCTTTCTGCAACAGGCGGTTGCCTTGATACACATACCAGGAAAGTTCCAGCTGCAAAGGATTGGAAAGGGAGACACAGAACGAATCTTTTTCTATGCCGCCATTCAGTTCCAGTTTGGAGTCAAGTGCGGCGGAAGCAATCGTCGTTTCATATCCTGTTTCCGGTATTTTGAAACGATAGTCCGTCACTGCCTGATTAAACGGTTCGCGATAGGGCAAACGCACTTTCTTCACTTCTTTCTTTTCACCATAAGTCAGTTCGGCCGCCACAGGACGCTCCACTCCCAGGTCGAAGAATGAAAAGCAAATGGTATCCGCCTGCGTAGTGCACTGCATATCATAGCACGAATAGTAGAAAGTCGCTTTGCTCTGCTGCTCCAAACGGTTATTGTCTGCCGTAAGCAAAACTACATTCACCGTATAGAAGCAATCGGAAGCTCCGAATATCCGAGCAGGAATATCTACCGAGGCTTTCCCGGAAGCATCCAGTTCCGCCTGCACGGACATCAGTGTATCGGGCAAAGAAAGTATCTGCGCATACGACTTCAGCACCTGCTGTCTGCCGACAGTCACTTCTACATTCACCTCCCGCAAAGGAAGTCCGTTGGCATCCGTTGCACTGATATCCATGCGGTTACTCTGCGGTGCATATTGCACATTCGAAGCCAGCTTCACCAACAACTTGTTTCCGTTCAGTTCGTAGTCTTCATATTTGAAATTGGTGGAGGCTACGATGCGTCCCCGCTTATCACGAAGCTGTACAGTATATCTCTGATCGAGCTTCAGATTCAATGAATCCGCCAACAGGAATTCTCCGGCGAAGCCTCCCGGATGGTAAGGGACGACGGACATTATCTTCTTATAGTCACGCCAGGAAGAACCGACACGCATCCACAATGAAAGTTCCTGTTTCAAAGGGCGTTTATGTTCGGAAAGAGCATAAGACTTGAAACGGACAGTTTCTCCCGGTCTGTATTTATTCTTGTCAGTAATCAGGTAACTATAAAACTCCGGTGCATCTTGCCGGCCATAATCATTTTTATACCAGGGTGGTACAAGGTGTTTCCTCAAATCGAATACCGCACGAAACTTATCCACTTCAACCGTCAGGATATGCTGTTCTTTCTGCGACCAGTTATCGTCAGTATACGTCTGACTGTCTTCATCGTAATAAACAGCCTTGCTGCCTACCCGCACTTTGGCGTCTTTCCTGATAGTTCCCCCGGCATCAACCACCTGCAAGGTAAGTACACCATACTCCTTGAAAAGGAAAACATGAAAAGGAATCACCGGAGCATAACGGTAATGAACTTCGTTCCGCTCTACATCAGCCAGCAGAAAATGCCCTTTGACCGGAGGGTTGCTCCAAGCATCCGTGAAACGGGCAAAAGGAGTCTGCTGTATTTTATCCCATTGTTTCTGTCGGAGTTTGCCTTTGAGAAGTTTCAAAGCCTCTTTGTTAGTCAGTTCGAAAACGATTGTTTCGGGAGAGGTATCATCCCAGATCATCGGTTGTCCGAATGCTCCATTGGCAAAAAGCAGGACTCCCAATAACAACAGGCTCTTTAGCTGGCATAGCATTGTGTTCATAGTATTCGATAGATTGATTGAGAACAAAAATAGAAAATAAAACTGTGAGTATGCTATAATTCACTCGATTATTCGCAATCTTATCCCTTGAAAAAAAGTAAAAATGGTCCCCTATATTTACGCGGGAACCATTAACAAACGTATAAAGGGTAATACGAACACTTAATTGATGTTATAAAACATCTCTTTTTATTTGGATTATTTGCAAAGTTGACAGAAGTCCGTATCTTTGCAATGTGTTTTTCATAGTATTAGATTTAAGGTTAACAAAGGTTGGAGCAAGGCGTTGCTCCTTTTTTTATGCCTGTACGTTTCGTATCTCATTTAATTTTCTTCCCATTCTTTCTCCAGTTTACCGTCAATGTCATAGCGTTTCCAACGACCGACGCGATGTCCGTTTTTGTATTCTCCACATTCGCGCAGCTTATCGTTCTTCACATAACGGGCCTCATAAGAACCATTCGGACGTCCGTTCACATACGTAGTTATCTCCCAATAGTCGAACCGGTTACTTACTACTAACTGGCGCTCTTTTCCGTTCAATCTGCCTTGCTGGTAGGTTGCTTCGTATTTCAATTCGCCATTCGCCGGGTTGTACTCCCGATATAATCCGTCCTTGCGGTCATTCTTCATGTAATATTCTTTTTCCCGGGTTCCCTTAGTAGGGCTGAACAAGACTTGCAATCCGTCTTCTTTTCCATTCTGATAAGTTTCAATCGTAAGCGTGTCACCAGTTTCGGCGAATTTCATCCATGCTCCTTCTTTCTGCCCGTTCTTGTAGCTACCCAGTACGTAAGGCGCTCCAAAGGTAAACATAGAGGAAAATTTACCCTCTTTCAATCCGTCTTCATTATAATAAATCGTTTCGTAGAGTTCGTGAGTACCTTTCATGAAAGTATATTGCTTGCCTACCTGACGACCATCTTTGTAGTTATGATCCATCCGCAAGGTTCCATCGGATTCGTAGGACAAATGTTTGCCATGCTCTTTCCCCATCCGGTAACCTTTCTCCGTCTCCACCTTTCCGGTAGTAAAATAGGTCTTGCTCGTACCGTCCAGCTTACCTTCTTTATATGACTTCTCTTCTTTCAATTTACCATCAAACTTAGAGTAAATCTTGAACAGCCCCTGTTTCCGTCCCTCCTTGTAAGTGCCCTCCGTGATGAGAATATTATCCAGATATTCTTTATAGCTGCCATCGTAAAAGCCATCTTTGAAAGAAGCCAACAGATAGGCAGAGTGGTAACCGTCTATGATGCGGTGTTCATCGTTCAGTGGATTTTCCGTTGTCAGGTCACGGTACAAAAGTCTGCCATCTCCTACGTTAACGACAGATACCTGGTCAATTTTATACTCTTTTTGTGCAAATAAAGGAAGGGTCATACATAGAAGTAAAAGTACATTCCAGCTTCTTGAGCGGAGTAAAATAGAAACATGTTTCATAAAGTGACATTCTCTTTTTAGTTATTATTTGTGTGAATCGCACAAAGGTATACAATTAGCACAAAAATCCAACAATAAAGGGGAAGAAATGAAAAAGGTATACCCCATACTATGAGATATACCTTTACTCCTTTGTATTTATAGAAAAATTACATCAGTCTATCTTTCAAAACCTGCGGAAGTTCGGGCATCGCACCGCTCTGTGTGCAAACATAAGCAGAAACCTCGACAGCCAGTTTATGCGCTTCGGGCACCGGTTTTCCATTGAGAATGGAAGCACAGAAAGCAGCCGTAAAAGAATCGCCTGCGCCCACTGTGTCGGCAACCGGTACTTTGGGTGTCTCCTGGAAAGAGACAACGCCCGGTGTGAACACATAGCTGCCATTGATGCCGCAAGTGAGAATCAACATCTTCAGGTTGTATTTTGCCAACAGAATCCAGCATTTATCCTGCAAATCGATACCGGGATAACCAAACATACGGCTGATAGTCACCAGTTCTTCGTCGTTTATCTTCAGGACGTTGCAGCGGCGGAACGATTCACGCAATACCTCTTTTGAGTAGAAATCCTGGCGGAGATTGATATCAAATATCTTGAGCTGTCCGTCTATATCAGGCATCGTATCCAGAAAGCGGTTGATAGTGGCACGGCTCACGTCATTACGTTGAGCCAGCGAACCGAAGCAAACAGCACGTGTGCTCAAGGCCAGACGTTTCAGCTCATCCGTAAAGGGAATGTTGTCCCACGCCACGCCCTCTTTGATTTCGTAACAAGGCACGCCCTCGTCATCGAGCGTCACCTGCACCGTACCGGTAGGATAATCTACTTGTTCGATCTGCATCTTCAACTTCTTCTCGTTGAATACTTTCAGAATTTCTTCTCCCAGTTCATCCCTGCCTACGGCACTCACTACACGACTGTCAAAACCAAACTGTGATACATGATAAGCAAAGTTTGCCGGAGCACCACCGATTTTCTTTCCTTCGGGCAACACATCCCAAAGTGCTTCGCCCATTCCTACAATTATATTATTCATGATATACGGGTTTTATTGTTTCCAAAGTTATAAAATTATTTTCTGATACGGAACGTATAATACAAGAGATAAAGCACGCCCACCGTCATTACGGCGATAGCACCATTCTGTCCCATGGAAGTATCCGAAGCCACTCCCATTGCCAACGGAAACACCGTCCCGCCGAAAAGTCCCATAATCATCAAGCCGGAAACTTCGTTTTTCTTACCCGGCAGATAAAGCAATGCCTGCGAGAAGATAACGGAAAATACATTGGAGTTGCCGAAACCAATCAAGGCTATGCAAGCATAGATAATTGCCTTTTCATGGAAGATAAACAAACCGATCATGGCAATCAACATCATCACTACACTAATGCCGAAGAAAGATTTCGGAGACATCTTACGCAAAATGAAAGAACCCAGAAAACAGCCCGCCGTACGGAAAATAAAATAAAGACTGGTTGCAAAAGCAGCATCATCCAATCCCATGCCGATGCGCTCCATCAGAATCTTCGGGGCGGTAGTGTTCGTACCTACATCAATGCCGACATGACACATGATACCAATGAAACAAAGCAGGATAAACGGTTTACCAAGCAGGGCGATGCATTGTCCGAAAGTAGACGGTTTGCCATCTTCTTTTTCCTCTTCAATCTGTGTGACATTGAGCAGAAGAATAGCGATGACAGCTACAATCATATAAATAGGGAACAGGATGCGCCAGCCTAAATCGAAAGTCGGAATGGCCTGTGTCGCTCCCCACATGGCGATATAAGGTGCCAGGAAAGAAGCAATGGCTTTCACAAACTGACCGAAAGTCAGACTACTTGCCAGGCGGTCGCCACGCACGATATTGGAAAGTAACGGATTCAGAGAAGTCTGCATCAACGCATTTCCAATGCCTAGGAGGGAGAAGGAAATCAGCATCAGCATATAGCTGTCGCCGAAAACGGGTAGCAACAGAGAAGCGAAAGTCACAATCAAACTAAGCAATACGGTTTTCTTCTGACCAATGCGGCTCATCAGCATGCCGGTGGGTACGGAGAAAATCAGGAACCAGAAGAATACCAGTGACGGAAAGATATTCGCCTGTGAGTCCGACAGACCAAGGTCTGCCTTTACGTAATTGGAGGCAATGCCTACCAGGTCAACGAATCCCATGGCGAAGAAGCAAAGCATCACCGGGATTAGTTTGGAGAGGGAAGAGTTTTTACTGTTTTCCATTATTTTATCTTTTATATGATGAATTCTGTTTCCATAGGGCGGAGCACATAACCCTACGGCAAAGAAACGAGGAAAGAGCGCATAGAGTAAGGAGAATGAGCTTATTTCTTCAACTTGTAGATCACAAACGAATCTACTTTATACGCTCCTCCTTTACTGTAAAAGTCGATATGAGTGTAAGGTTCCGACGGGAACACCTGATTAGTCATCACAAAACGTCCGCCATCACCAAAGGCTTCCACACTGGATTTGTCGACAAACAGACGGAGTTTCAATTCATCTTTTCCACTTTCAATGGCCGTCCAGGTCAACATTGGGAAGTTCTCATTGAAACCTACATCTCCGCTCTTGCGGCGGTCCATCGAGAATTTCTTTTCTTTCATGTCATATTGCATATCCACTTCTTCGCCTTTGTCATTGTAGAGACGGAAGCCGATTACATCCGCATGTTGATTTTCGATAGTCAGTTCTATTTCGTATGCACCCTCATTGCCGGCAATCATGTCTTTGATGGTACGCGTTCCGTTCACTTTGAACGAGCGTTTCTTGGAGATGTCACGCAGTTTCAACAGTTCGGGAGAGGGAGCAGACTGAAGATAAGTCTCGCCATCTACGGTGAACAGGCTCAAATCGCGAGGAACAGAGTTCGGGCTACGGTATTGAGAGGTAGGAACATCGTTTGCATATTGCCAGTTGCTCATCCATGCGATAGCGATGCGACGGTTGTCGGGAGCATCACTCCAAGTTACAGTGGCGTAATGGTCTTTTCCCCAGTCCATCCATTTGGTTTTGGAGGGTGATTCATTTACAAATTCTTTTCCGTTGAACGTTCCGACAAAGTATTGAGTGGCACTTCCTCCGAAAGGACCTCCGGGATTCAAATTACAAAGCAGTACCCATTTCTTTTCGTTCGTGCCGTCTACTGGAAGTTCAAATAAATCAGGACATTCCCAAACACCGCCATGTGCACCTTGTCCTTCACCGAAACTACTTTCAAAGGCCCAGTCTTTCAGATTGGAAGAAGAGAATATTTGCATTTCCTGTCCTACTGCCAACAACATAATCCAACGTTGAGTCTCTTTATGACAGAATACTTTCGGATCGCGAAAATCACGGGCATCAGACGTCAATACCGGATTATTTTCATATTTTGTAAAAGAACGTCCATTATCTGTGCTATACGCAATACTTTGTACTTGTCGGTCACTATTCTGCGTATAAATTGCAACAATAGCACCCGCACCGAATCCGGCAGTATTATCAGTATCTACTACGGCCGAACCGCTGAAAATTGTACCAAGCGCATCAGGGGTAATAGCATCGGGACGATGTTCCCAATTTATCAGGTCTTTACTGATTGCATGTCCCCAATGCATATTGCCCCATTTGGAGCCATAAGGGTTGTGCTGGTAGAAAAGGTGATATTCACCATCTTTATATACCATCCCATTGGGATCGTTCATCCATCCGTAGAGAGGTGAGAAGTGGTAGGTGGGACGGAACTTTTCACGATTGCCCGTATCGAACGTATCGGACAATTTCATTTCTTTGCAGCAAACAGCGGAAAGTTTACCCCGTATCGGATCATTCGAACCTAATTTAAATTTCAATAATATGTTTTTACCTGCATAGTCCGAAAGATCCAGTGGAACAAAATAGTCCACTCTGTTCACTGCCAGGCGAACATCCGCAACGTTCACCTCTTTATTATTAACGATCATGCTGACACGTACATCAGGCATAACCTCCTCTACGGGTAAAAGCAAATAACGTTGATTTGTATTTATATGTACCAGGCAATGTCCTTCACCCAAATCTTTTATTAATAAAGAAGAAGTATCGGCTGAAGCATCCGAAAATGAGAAAATCATCATAACCAGAATTGTCAAAAAGGTCTGTACTTGTTTAAACGAGAATAATACATTCATGTCAGATGGTATTAGAGTTAATTATTAATATTCATTGTCTTCTATTTGTTACCATGCAAAGATAGGCGTAACGGATAGTTACACCTATCACTTTTGTTTCAGAAGATAGAAAAAATGTTACCTATCTATTTCTTAGCGCTTAGATAATGCAATATATTCTTCGTCATGAGCACAATATTATCTTGATAAACGTTAAGATTACTATTCTGATTCCATTCATAAGCAGCGAGCCCAAGGGCTATACATGTACCTTGATATTCCGCTGTCGAAGCAAATTCCACCATTCCGGCACAACAATAATCCGTCACGTGTCCCCACGTTGCTAAAACGGTAGCATTGTTTTCTTCTTCAAATGCCTTTACTATATTCCCTGCATTGGGATAAAGACCGGGGAAACCATAAGAGTTCAAGTCCCACATACAATTATGGTCTTCACGTCGTCCGGGACCGATCAGCGGGAACGTTTCATGAGAGAATTGGTCGGAAGTAACCATACCGGCAAACACTGGATGACTCCGATGATCATACTCCATTCCGATGTTGGCATTAATCGTCCAAACGTCCGCGCCATCTCCTCCTTCACCATCTGCAAATATCCCTGGAGCCCGTTCGGTACGCCCCAATGGTACAACCAACTGAGTCGCATGATTACTCAAGAACAGATTCCCTCCATTCTTATAATACGTAGTCAAGGCAGCGATCGCATCAGTAGACAAAGGTAACTTATCCCATCCGGCTCCAATGCCTACACGGTCTATATGCACCCAAATAACATCGTAAACAGAAAGATCTTCACTAGTCAACATGGCAGGAGTGACAACTTTACCATTCACAAACTGTTTCTTGAACCATGCATAAGAGGCTTTTTCATCATCATCTTCTATCTCTTCGGGACTATTATACGTTATCACATAAGCTGCATTTGTCAAATCAAGCCCGGACGGTTTCACCTTAATATTTTCTTCCGTTACTCCGCAATCTATCACTTCGGATAATTCGCTGATATAAAATACTTGATTGCTGTTTTTATCTTCTATCGTACAATCTGCAAAACGATTATTTTCTCCTTCCGCAGCATTCACTGTAGTGGGATTTTCTATACCTTCACTCCAAGATACATTTATGGTGTTCGACGTGAAATGATTGTATTCACCTTTCACATGAATTACCCCATAGTCGGCTTCTTTGCCATTGAGTTGATTATCGCTCTGGTTTACCGTGAATAAGTTATCACTTAACAAGTTGTTTTGCCCGCTTAATTCAAAGAAAGTCATTTTGTTTCCGGTAAATTCATTATCCGAAATATTCACTCGGCTACAGCCAGTAAAGTTGGCACACCAATCGTCATTCGCCGTTAGTTTGTTGTGAGAGAAAATCAGATTACTTTCTCCCGAAATACGTGCAGCCACACCGCCTTGCGATGAACCGAAAGCAGAATTGGTCACCATATTTTGTATGCCACCATTCATTTCAATGCCATTCACAACATCGGTTGCATCTATCCGGGCTAATGTAATGGCATCACATCCTTGGAGTTTAACGCCCTGATACATATTTTCCATCTTAATATTGAAGAAATGCAGGCGGTCATTGTCATGCTCTACATAGATTCCGGTTCCTTGGTGGTCGGCTTTCCCCACAAGGGTAAGTCCGCTTACCTCCACCCCGCTAATACGATTTTTACGTCCGCCTATATCGGCAACAGGAGCCACATGTAATGCATATTCGGCATTTCCAAGTACCAAACGACTGCCTTTAGCGTCAGCAACAGGAACAACCGTTTCATCATTCACACCTTTCAGTGTTACAAAATTGCGTGTAAGCTGAATGGGGCTATCCAGGCGAAAAGTTCCTTCGGGAATAAGTATCGTTCCTCCCTCGGGTGGGAGATCGGCTATAATAGCATTTATAAGATCTGCACAATCGGTAGATCCGTCAGTCGGAAGCCCGAATTGCGTTATATCTATTATCTTCTGACCTTTACATTCATCGCAAAGCGCATAAGTATCGTCATTACTGCAAGATGTGCCCAACATCAGGAACAATCCGCTTATCAAGAATTTATTTATTTTCATGGTGTTACTATATTAATAATGGTATAGGATGAGGAAATTATTCTATTATGCTCACCTTATCAGATGATACACAATTAGAGACTTCAGTTTCTGCGTTCACCAAGAATACCCGATAGCTCTCCAAATTATCTATAAAGCAGTTCTTGAACACGTTGCCTGTTCCTTGAGTGGCATTTACAGCTACAGCATCAGCATAAGCCCATTCACATGATAAACTGTTGGACACAAACGTATTGTTGTTACCTTTTACATTGATTATACCAAAATCATCGCCATGGTCGAGCATTTGATTCTGAACTGCTCCTGTAAGCCAAAAGATGTTCTTATTTACCCGATTGTCATCGCCACTCAACACAAGAATACCATTATAGTAGCTTTTGAAATTATTACCTTCAATAACACTATTATTGCAATCATCAAGCACTAAATTTTCACGTCCATCAGGGTAGACCTGATTATTAAGGAATGACAGTTTGTTCACTCCCTGCGCTTTACAGGTTATGCCAGTGGGCTGTGCACCTAATTGACAATTCTTTATAATCATATTCTCACCACCAATCAGGTCGATACTATTAGGAAGTTCACATACCCAGCAGTTGACTATCTGCATATTTTTTGCCTGTTCTATCTTGATGCCGGTATGCAGATTTATGCCAATAATATTAGAAAGTATTCCATTATCGCTCGTGCCTGTAAAATGTATACCGATGTTCTTGGCTTCCGTCCCACCCGACACCATCAGATTCATAATCTTTAACCCCTTCACGTCTGTTTCTACTTTTATAGCTGCTTCGGCATTACGGGCCACTAGTTTGCTTCCACCACCAGGTCCCAGCAGATCGTTGATTCCATTCACGTCAATATTGCTGCGCATACCGGGATTTAATCCCTTAATCGTCACATTGTGCTTATTAATCACAATGGGAGCATCAAGTACAAAATCACCTTCGGGAATAACCACCACTCCCCCTTCGGAAGGTAAGGAGGCAATTGCACTATTAATGGCTTTCGAACAATCTGTCTTTCCATCACCAATAGCTCCGAATGTGGTAACATCACCTTCGATTTCAGTATGAGTGCCATAACATAACAGGTTATCATCACCGTCGCAAGCTGTGAACAAGCACAGACAGAAAGTGCTAATTAAATATCTCTTTAGTTTCATCATATCTATATTTAAGGAATTCATATTAGTTAAACTTACCATATCCAGGGTTCTGCACATAATTACCTTCAGAGAAATTATATTGCGCATTGGGGATAGGCAAATATTCATCTCTGCCACGGACGAATCGAGCACCCCGATAATAAACGCGTTTGTTTTGCTCCACACCAATGTAACTGTTCATAGTTTCCGCAGCAACACCCCAACGTACTAGGTCGAAGAAACGGTCTCCTTCCATAGCAAACTCCATGCGACGTTCCCAACGTAGTGCTTTGCGGGCTAATTCTTGATTCCAGCCTTCAGAAGGGTATTCACCAATCAGGTAATTAGCCGCATTCAGTTCTGAATCCTTAAAGTCTTTTACATAAGGACTATTCTTGGCACGCAGACGAATACGGTTAATGATTTTGCGGGCTTCCTCCAGTCCGGCAGCTTCACCTATTTCTATCAGCGCTTCAGCCTTCCACAACAACACGTCGGCATAACGGATAATCTGCCAATTGAGATGGGAAGCCCCCCAAGGCCAACCTTGGAACATCTCGTCACTCTCCGGAGAAATATAGAAGCGTTTGGTACAGTTGAAACCATATTCGCCACTGTTACGCACCCAATTTGCTTTACAAGGCTCGACAGTATACGTTTTCCAAGTAATACCCGGACGACCGGTTACGAAATCCAAACGAGGATCTACAGTTGCGTCAACATTAGTGAGTTCACTTCCTTCATATATTCCATAGTCATCGGTGTTGAAGGTATCAAACAAAGGCAATCCATAGGTATCTGTCTTATAAGCATTGATTAAGTTTTGGCTGGGTAAGAAAAATCCGTCACCACCATAAGGACCTTTAGGGGCATTGAGCAGATTACTCCAGTTTATGTTTCCGGCACCATCGGTTTCATCATCCATCGAATATTGTACGGCAAACACAGACTCTACCCCATTCTCATATTCCAATTGATCGAGTTTCTGAAAATCATTCAAAAGATCATACGTCTTTCCTTGTGCACCCACCTTGTCGCAAAGAGTCACCACTTCAGCCAGCAACTGCTTGTCAATAGCAACCACTTGGTTATTGTCATCTTGTTGATAGGCCTGATAGAGTATGGCTTTAGCGGCATAGGCATAGGCTATGTTCTTTGTGATACGACCTACTTGAGATTGAGTATCAGGCAAATCGTCGGCAGCATCAAGAAATTCCTGTGCTATTTTACCCAAAAGTTCTTCACGGGTATACTGGTTGTTGGGGATGTACTTATAGTCATCATTTTCCACATTTTCATCAAAATAAGGCACTTGCTTGAAAAGGCGAACCAGTTCGAAGAAGAAGTGTGCACGAATCACCTTCATTTCGGCTTTACGACTTTTAAGTATCGACAAAGAGTTCTCATCAAGCGTGTTCATTACTCTTAATGCGCTGTTACAGCGTTGTAAACAGCAATAGAGTTGAAACCATTTTTCGTCGGCATTACTCCATGTAGCATCTATTTTAAAGGTTTCAAGCAGCGTGCAAAAGTCACCATCATTTACACCGCCACCGCCTTTGTAAGCATTGTCCGAACGTACTTCGCCATACGTCCAATTCGTCATTGGTACCCAATGCGTCTCACGATTGGGACCTTTCAATCCGGCGTAAGCCGAAGTAACCAAGAGTTCTACACCGTCGGCCGATGACAACAAATCGTCATTGAGTGTACCCTGCGGTTTAATATCAAGAAAACGGCTCTCATTGCAACTTGCCAATAGTGCCATAACACCTGCTGCAAAGATATATTTCAATTTCATAATGTTCTGTATTTAGGATAAAAATTAAAAACCAAGTGATAGACCGAATGTATAAGTGCGAGGCTGAGGATATGGATAGCCCAGTCCTTCAGGGTCGGCACCCGTATAATTAGTCAGTGTGAAAACATTCTGTGCTTGCAGATACACACGCAAATTGGAAAGACGTGCTTTCTTAATCCACTTATCCGGGAAAGTGTAGCCCAGCGTTAAAGTTTTCAGTTTCACGTATGAACCATCTTCGATAAAGAAAGTAGAGCTGCGTGTTTCTACATTATTATCCACCACAGTCAGTGCAGGGGTATCACAATTATAAACTCCGGTTTGCTCATAATCATTCCAAGCATGCATTGCATCCATCAGACGTACAGAGTGATTACCTGTCCAGCCTTGGAATAGGTCGGTATAAAACTTAGAGTTATTCCATGCATCGCGAATCATACCATTGAAGAATGCAGAAAGATCAAATCCTTTGTAAGATGCACCGATATTTAAACCACCGATAAATTTAGGTTGATCGCTACCTTGCCAATCCATATCGGCAGTATTGATGACGTTGTCACCATTAAGGTCTTTGTAGCGAATACGTCCCACACCGGGAGCTCCAATCTGTACATCATATTTGCTTAAATATTCATATACCTCTTGCTTTGTTTTGAATACACCATCGGCTTTATATGACATCCATGAGCCATAAGGTTGTCCCACAATGGTTTTGTCCACACCGTTACCACCTCCCCAAGTATATTTGATAACATCCGGCAGTTCGGTAATTTCATTCTTATAATAAGAGATGTTGAACGAAATATCATACTTGAAATCCTTTATTTCATCTCGCCAAGTAAAGGTTGCTTCCACCCCGCTGTTATCCATACTGGCAGCATTATACCATTTATATCCACCTTCGCCAATCACACCTATATAAGGTTTTTGAATTAACATACCAGTGGTCTTCTTCTGAAAATAGTCCAAAGTCAAGCCCAAACGGTTATCGAAGAAAGCGGCATCAATACCAAAGTTCAGTTGCTTGGTCTCTTCCCACTTCAAGTCGTTGTTACCCGAACGATCTTTCTGTACACCGGGCACGACTGTTGCACCATCACCATTGAAGTTGTATGAACCATTGGACATGTTAGTGTAATAAAGGTTGTAAGTAGCATTGTTGTCAATCTGGTCATTACCATTAATTCCCCATGATGCACGTAATTTAAGGTCTGAAAGCCAGTTTTGCGTACGTTCCATAAATTTTTCGCGTGACATTCTCCAACCAGCTGATACAGAAGGGAAGATGGCTGAATTGTTCCCTTTACCAAAACGTGAAGAAGCATCACGACGCACTGTTCCTGATATGAGGTACTTATCATCGAACGCATAGTTCACCTTACCAAAGTAAGAAACCATAGCATAAGTAGAAGCATTGTTACCCACGCTTTTTCCTTCGGTCACGGTGTCCAGATAGCGATAGTCAAGGTCTTCTATCACCAATCCGCGACCATACCCCTGCAAATGCTCACCATTTTCTTTCTTAGCTTCGGTTCCTATCACAGCACTGATATTATTCTTCCCGAAATCTATGCTATAATTAGCCGTGTTCGACCATACCCATTGTACACTATTATCCTGTCGTACGGTCAGTTCATTTACATCTACCTTCCGATCGGCTTCGCTCCATTTTGGGACAAAGGTTGAGTTGAAACCGGTAGTATAATTCAAGCCAAATTGACTCTTCAATACCAGATTTTTAATAGGCTCTACTTCCAAATAAACATTACCAAAGATACGCCAGCTTTTGTGACGATTATTGGCTTCGTTGTCCGTCAAGCGAATGGGATTCGGTTTATCTCCCAATATATCCACATAACCACCGGCGTACCCTCCGTTTTCATCGTACACAGGAATGGCCGGATGCTGCGCAATAACCAATTCTTCTATACCGGCAGGATTAAGATGTTCCAACCAATGGTTCACTGAGATGCTTTCCCCCACACGTACTTTACCATCCACAAAGCGGAAATTAGAAGCTAAACGCGAATTAAAGCGTTCGTAGTCTGTATTACGGCAAAGACCATCTTGATTCATATAGTTTAAGGTAAGAGCCACATTACCATCCTTAAATCCTTTAGAGAGGGAAAGGTTATAATTCTGCATCAAAGCCGTACCAAATATCTCCTTTGCCCAATCAGTATTGCCCGACTTTATCTTCACTCCATTCTGGTCGAAATAATATTCTTGCAGTTGGGCTTTTTCTCCATTTCCATAGACAACACTGTTTGGATAGGTTCCAAAAGTATTTTTATAGGCCTGCCAATAAACATCACCCCATTGATAAGCGTCAAGCATATCAATACCACCGGCAAAAGTCTGGGCAGTGAGCGACATATCAAAACTTACCTTTACATCGCCTTCCTTGGCACGTTTTGTGGTGATGATAATGACCCCGTTAGCGGCCTGAGCACCATAGATCGCAGCAGACGCTGCATCTTTCAACACCTGAATGGATTCGACATCATTGGAAGAGATGATAGAAGCTACATTGTCATGTGTCTGAACACCATCTATCACATAAAGAGGGGAAGAATTGTTAATGGTAGTAATACCACGTAATTTAGTATCCGTGTTTCCACCGCCGGGTTTACCATCAGTTGTCACGTTCATACCGGCTACACGCCCCTGCAAGCCTGACATCACATTACCGGTAGGTATATCCGCTACCTCTTTCATCTTCACTACGGCTACCGAACCTGTCAGACTGGCTTTCTTTTCAGCCATATAACCTGTCACAACCACCTCATCAATCATCTTAGCATCTTCTTCCATCACTATCTTCAAGGAAGGTTTAGCGGCAATAATCACTTCCTTATATCCTATATAAGAAATAGCCAATGATGCATTTGCCGGTACACTAAGAGTAAAGTTTCCATCTAAATCGGTAATAGTTCCAGTTGATTTAGAATCATTTTGCACTACGGAAGCACCAATAATCGGTTGCCCATCAGTCTTTGAAGTAACGTTTCCCTTCACCGTTATGTTTTGTCCCCAAAGGACTGACATGAAAGTAAACAGGAAACAAACGCTGCAAAGAAGTTTTTTGTTCTTCATAATACTAAGCATTAGTTTGATGTTATTAAATTAAAAGTACGAATTTTATCTTTATCGATAATGCAAATTACGGTTGATTTACGTCAATCGACTAAAAAAAATGTTTCAAAGGCTGTAACATTTGTTGCATAGAACGCTATTTTATAGGGTTTTATACAGATTTCTTTTTAGTGCGACAATTATAGGACTTATATTCTGTTATAAGTATAGAAAATGCTACCTTTGTGTAGTAATATAAGCCCTACAAAAAGGACTTTTTTTCGATAAAAGATAACTAAAAACAAAATTCATGACTAAGCAACAAGCTTTAAAACTCTTCGAAGAAAAAAGGGTACGTACAGTATGGGATGATGAACAAGAGAAATGGTATTTTTCAATAGTAGATGTAGTAGCAATACTAACGGATAGTCCCAATCCCCGTAATTATTGGAAAGTGCTAAAACACAGACTTAAAAAAGAAGGAAACGAGTCGGTTACAAACTGTAACCAACTGAAATTGGAGTCAAATGACGGCAAACGATATAAAACCGACGTTGCCGATACCGAACAACTTCTCCGCCTTATTCAATCTATACCTTCTCCCAAGGCAGAACCTTTCAAACTATGGATGGCCAAAGTTGCCAGCGAACGTCTCAACCAAATACAAGACCCCGAATTATCCATCGATCAGGCTTTAATGGATTACAAACGGATGGGGTATTCTGACAACTGGATTAATCAACGTCTGAAATCAATAGAAATCCGCAAGGATTTAACTGATGAATGGAAAAAACACGGATTACAGGAGGGCGCTCAATTCGCTACACTCACGGATATTATTTACCAGACGTGGTCGGATATGACAGCGAAGGAGTATAAGCAGTTCAAAGGATTGAAAAAGGAAAATCTGCGGGACAATATGACTAACAAAGAGTTAATACTGAATATGCTTGCTGAACTTTCGACTAAAGAAATCTCCGAAGCCAATAATCCGGAAACGTTCAAAGAACATATAGATGTTGCCCATCAAGGTGGAGAAATAGCCCGCAATGCACGACTGGAACTTGAAACTAAAACGGGAAAGAAAGTAATCTCTCCCTTAAACGCAAAAAGTGGCATTCTCTTAAAAGACGAATCTAATGATAATCCAACAAATAAGTAAATACGATATGAAAACAATCTCCAACGAACAACTTACCATTCAAGTATCTCCTCACGGAGCTGAACTTTGCAGTATCTTCGCCAATGGAAAAGAATATCTGTGGCAAGCGGATCCTGCTTTTTGGAAACGTCACTCTCCTGTCCTATTCCCTATTGTCGGAAGCGTATGGGAAAATGAATATCGCAATGAAGGGATTCCTTATACACTTACCCAACATGGATTTGCCCGCGACATGGAATTTACGCTTGTTTCCGAAAAAGAAGATGAAGTATATTACCGTCTTATCAGTAGTGAAGAGACTTTGCAGAACTATCCGTTTCCATTCTGTCTGGAAATAGGTTATCGCATTCAAGGAAAGCAGATTGAGGTGATATGGAAAGTAAAGAATACCGGTGACAAAGAAATGCATTTTCAGATTGGGGCACATCCTGCTTTCTACTGGCCGGAGTTTGATGCGAACAGTTTAGAAAGAGGGTTCTTCGGATTCGACAGGAAAGACGGTTTGAAGTATATTCTTATTTCTGAAAAGGGATGCGTTGATCCTTCTGTTGAGTATTCCTTAGAGTTGACAGACGGATTGTTACCATTGGATACTCATACTTTTGATAAAGATGCTTTGATCTTGGAAAATGAACAGGTTCGCAAAGTTACCATCTATAATAAGGAGAAACGGGCTTATTTAAGTTTACACTTTAATGCTCCGGTAGTCGGCCTTTGGTCGCCACCTGCAAAGAATGCTCCTTTTGTCTGCATCGAGCCTTGGTATGGACGTTGCGACCGCGCACATTATACTGGTGAATATAAAGATAAAGACTGGATGCAACACTTGCAACCAAGTGAGATATTCCAAGGAGGATACACGATTGAAATTAATGAGTAATCAACAAAAGTAGCTGCCAGATTTCACATCTGACAGCTACCAACACCTAATTCTAATCTACAAAAACCTAACTTATAAACCTAACCGATACACATTGAATGAATTGACATTAAACATACCTCCCTTGCTATAAAAACACATACGGTTGTATGGTTCCGACGGAAAAATGAGATTGGTCATTGCTATCTTTCCTCCGTTCAGGAATATTTCTACAGAACATTTATCAACAAAAACATCCAAAGCATATTTATTTTCTTTCTTTATCGGTGCCCAGGTAGCTAATGCGAAATCATCAATATAATTGATAGAAATCGTCTTTCTGCGGTCATGTGCTTCTATTTCATGAGGTACGCTGTTCTTTCCGAAATCTACGATACCGCTTTTCGTCCGATCCATTACCAGTTTCTTTTCCGGAAGATTGAAATAAATGTCCACCTTTTCACCTTTATCATTAAAGAGACTGAATCCCATAATCTCCGCTTCACCGGTAGTAATCTCCAATGCTAATTCATAAGCTCCGTCATTATCAGCCAATAAAGAATCAATATGATAATCATTGGTTATGGTGAAAGAAGGAATCTCCTTGTTTTCTTTCCGCAAAGTTTTCGTCTCCGCCACCGGAGCTGCCGAAAGATAGAGTTCGCCATCCTGTGTATAAAGCCCCAACTCGCGCGGCAACGCATTGGCACTACGGAACTGTTTTGTCGGAACGATATTGCAATATTGCCAATTACTCATCCAAGGTACAGCAATCACACGATCACCGGTATTCGAGAAACAAACGGTGGCATAATGATCTTTGCCCCAATCCAACCATTTCGTGACATTTGGCTGATTGTCACAAATAAATTTCATTCCATCAAAGTCTCCTACAAAATATTGAGTTGCACTACCACCGAAATAGCACCCCGGATTTACATTCACTATCAATGCCCATTTCTTGCGGTTCGCATCTCCATTTACCGGAAGTTCCACCATGTCCGGACATTCAAACTGACAAGGTTGCATTCCATAGCCCTCACCGAAACTGCTCATATAATTCCAGTCTTTCAAATTCTTAGAATCATAGAAACGCATTTCTTTATCAGCAGAAACAATCATCACCCATTTATTCTCCGGTTCATATCGGAAAACTTTCGGGTCACGGAAATCTTTTAATCCATCCGAAGGACGCAGGACAGGATTATTTTCATATTTCGTAAAGGTGCGACCGTTGTCATTACTGTAGGCCAGACATTGAATCTGCCCATTCTTATCACTGGCAGAAGTGTAAAAAGCCAGGATAGAACCTTCTCCATAACCGGCTGTATTCTCTTGGTCGACAATAGAACTTCCGGAAAAGATATGTCCCAATGTATCGCGGGCAATGGCAGGAGCCAGATGCTCCCAATGCATAAGGTCTTTACTGATAGAATGTCCCCAATGCATATTTCCCCATTTGGAGCCATAAGGATTATATTGATAATATAAATGATATTCTCCATCTTTATACACCAATCCGTTAGCATCATTCATCCAGCCATAGAGGGGAGTATGGTGATAAACAGGACGAAATTTTTCCGTATTGGTTGTATCAAACGTATCGGATAACTTAATTTCTTTCCAGCAAAGTGCATCCTTTGATTTATTACGGATATGTACGGTAGCCGTTTTGACATCGGCAGGCAGAGCGAACGGAACAAAATAATCTACTTTATCCTGTGCCAGACGAATATCCATATAAGTATCGGCAGCATCTCCTGTGTTCAGGCAGACCTGACTTTCTTCGCTTTCTTCTTCTATCGGAAGTAGCAGATAATGGGTGGGATTTGTTATATGAATCACAGTCAGGCTATCACCTTTCTGTTCAAGGGCGAATGTACTTTTTGTTGTGTGGCAATAAGTTAGTCCATAAGAAACTGCCAGCGCAAATACTGCGCCTTTACATAGTTTTATCCAGGGGGTTGTTTTCATGGTAACAAAGTATTCCTAGTTTATACAAGCATTTAATTAAAAAGACACTGGCAAAGATAAGGGCTATCTTCGCCAGCGTCTATAAACTTTGTTTCAAAGGATATCAAATTTGATACAAATCTCAAAAATATTCTTTCTATCAGGCAAGAAGAGTCGAATAAAGACAGATAACCTCTTTGTTTTCCTGAATTAATTTTTCTACTTTTGAAGCAAATCTTTATTCTTCTACTTTATGCCAGCAAATAGAAATGCCTTAATCCGCTATAAAACGATTGATAACTGTCTGCGTAATCCGTATCGACGCTGGACGTTGGAAGACTTGGTAGACGCCTGCTCGGATGCTCTTTATGAATATGAAGGTATTGATAAAGGGATAAGCAAACGGACAGTACAAATGGATATACAGATGATGCGTAGCGAAAAGTTAGGCTATAATGCTCCTATTGTGGTGTACGAGAATAAATACTATAAATATGAAGATCCCGAATACAGTATCACGCAAACCCCACTGAACGAACAAGACCTGAAAATGATGTCGGAAGCAGTGGAAGTGCTGCGACAATTTAAAGGTTTCTCCTATTTCACGGAAATGAGCGAGATAATCAACCGTTTGGAGGATCATGTTGCTTCTGCCCGGATGAAAACCACTCCTGTCATTGACTTTGAAAAGAATGAATCACTGAAAGGACTGGATTATCTGGATACCATCTATCATGCGATCGTCAACGAGCACCCGATACAACTCAAATATCGTTCGTTCAAAGCACGTTCGGCAAATAGCTTTATTTTCTATCCTTATCTATTAAAAGAATATCGCAACCGGTGGTTCGTTTATGGAGTCAGAGGAAACGGACGAATATTGCAAAATTTAGCTTTGGACAGAATACAATCATTGGAAGTTCTGCCACAAGAACACTATATCAAAAATACATTCTTCGATCCGAATACGTTCTTTGACGACCTGGTAGGTGTCACCAAAAACTCCGGAAGCGTAGCAGAGAAAGTTGGTTTCAAAGTAGCGGCAGCCGAAGCACCTTACATCATAACCAAGCCTATACATCGCAGTCAACAACTGGTGGAAAGACTACCCGACGGAAGCGTCATACTGGAAATTGAAGTCGTAATCAACCATGAGTTAGAACGGGTATTCTTCGGATATGTCGACGGAATAGAAATTCTTTATCCCAAGACATTGGTCGAATTAATGAGTCGGAAATTGGAAAAGGCTGCCAAGCAATATACAAAGTCAAAGTGAAAATAAACCTTTCGCACATTCGTACCCTTCCTTATAAAACTCTGTCAGCTTTTGCACATCTTTCTCTATACGGTCTACAGCTACAGGTTTCAAAGGACGGATAACGACAATCTTTCCCTCATCCTCCATGCGTTCCACCATTTCCAACTGTTCATTATAAACAGCACACCGGCAACTTAACGCTTCACGCAACTTCGGATATTTCCGGTATACAAACGAAGGGATACGAATATCTTTCGAATCTTTCCGGTATCCCCGGTTACGGGTAAGTACCACAACATTTCTCGTACAGCCATCCGCAATAGCTCTTTGCAGAGGTATGGAATCTACGATTCCCCCATCAAGCATAGGAACCTCATCCACATAAGTGATAGGACACACAAAAGGGAGACTGCTGGATGCACGGACAATATCGATCACCCTGCGCCTGTCTTTTTTCTCTTCGAAATAATTGGCTTCTCCCGTGATGCAATTAGTAGTCACCATCACGAAACGTTCCGGTGAAGCAAAATACGTTTCATAATCATAAGGAAGAATGTGTTCGGGGAACTCATTGAACAATAGATCGAAATCCAAAATATTACGCTTTTTGAGCAAATGTTTCAGACCGATATAATTGTACTTCTCCAACAAGTCGATATTGCTGTACTTGGCACGTCCCCGTTGCCGTGATGCATACGACAATCCGTTGCACGCACCGGCAGACACTCCTATCGCATAGGGAAACCGGATATCATGATCCATAAAATAATCAAGTACACCGCAGGTGAATACTCCACGCATTCCCCCGCCTTCCAACACTAATCCCGTAGATTCGTCAATTTTCAAGTCCTTCATTTTTATCTCCCGTATTCTTATTCCGGCGGATCACCAGCAGAGACGACAATTCTCGTATCACAGCCTCATCCTCGGATAATTTCGTATAAGAAAGATGACTCATTATCAATAGTCCGTCTTTCTCTTTAGTCACTAAATCTTCAACTCCTTCAAACCACACTATAACCGTTTGTCCCGGATAACGTGCCTGCAAATCATCTATACATCCGCGAAATTCTTCATCGTCCGTATCAAAGAGGAAAAGACGTATCGAATGCCCGTTCTGCAACATCTTCTCCAGATACGAAAAAAGAAAAGCATCAATCATTCCACCAAGTACGAAACTGACCGTAGCACCTTCCCGATACCGACGATTGACAAACACAGCCACCGGACACTTCACCTGCTCCATAATATCATCAATCTTATCCCGGAAAAGCGTTAACCATAAAATAGCCCCCGGAGTCCCCGGCATATCCGAACGGTAATGACTTCCGGCTCCCAAAAGCAGCATATCAGGATGTTCTTTACGGACAAAGTGAATGATTTCCTGTACAAGTTTGTCCGTCACCCGATAATGGTTATCCACCTGGATATTCAATTTCGCAGCCTGTTGATTGAGCAAAGCAAAACTCTCGCTGGCATAATGCTCGGCATTCAACGGATTCAAATCCGTGCCTACCGTATAGTGTGCGGCAATCAAATGATTTTTCTTCAACAGCTTTCCAAATAACAAATTATAAATGGAAAGTAATACACGCCCGGATTCCGGACGTCCGAAGCAAAATATCAATTTGTGCTTCAAAGATAATTTTTCTTCCCGACGTACGAAAATATGTTCCACCAAATGAAGCAAAGGAGTAGTCATAAAGGTCGTAACTAGCGCCATAATGACCAAAATTACGAATATAGACGGAGGAAGAACTCCCATTTCATAACCAATATTCAGCGCTACAAGCTCCATCAATCCCCTCGTATTCATCAATGTTCCTATCGTTAAACTGTCCTTCCACGATTCACCCACCAGACGGGCAGCGATGGCACATCCACCCAGTTTACCGGCAACAGCAACCGTCACCAACAGCAAACATACCATCCACAACTCCGGACTGTTTATCAAACCGATTTCCGTACGTAGCCCGGTGAAGGCAAAGAATAAAGGCAAAAAGAAGACTAAAGAAATATCTTCCACTTTTTCCATCATCACCTTCCGGAAACCCAAATTGGATGGCATCACCACCCCTGCCATAAAAGCTCCAAACAGGGCGTGAATACCGATAATCTCCGTCAGACAAGAGGAAATAATAAGAATAAGCAGAATAAATGCCACAAATGTTTTATTAATTGCTTCCCGGTTGGCATACACCTCTCCCACCTTCTTCAAAAACGGGCGAACTACCAGAAACATGACCGCAATATAAACTACTGCCAGCCCTACTGAATACAGTGCACTGGCAAAACTTCCCGCTTTGGAAATAGCGATAACCACTGCCAACAAACACCAAGCCGTCACATCGTCATTGGCAGCAGAAGCAATAGTCAGCGTGCCCAAAGGAGTCTTAGTCATATTCCGTTCCTGAATGATACGCGCCAATACCGGAAAGGCGGTGATACTCATCGAAATACCTATAAACAGAGCAAACGGGAGAAACGGAGTCTGGTCGGCGGCATATTCTTCGTATACCCAATAAGAAGACAAAATACCCAGGAAGAAAGGAACCAAAATTCCGGCATGACTAATCACAAGCGTTTCATTGATCTTATTTTTCAGTACACTGAAATCCAGCTCCATACCGATCACAAACATAAAAAGTATCAGTCCCACCTGACTCAATAATTCAAGATTGGTAAGCGAGTGGGCCGGAAAGAGAAAATGAAAAGCATCCGGAAAGAAAAAACCGAGCACGGAAGGTCCTAACACGATACCGGCAACAATCTCTCCAATCACTCCCGGTTGCCCAATCAGGCTAAATAAATAGCCAAAAAGACGCACCATCACCAATACAGCTATAATCTGAATCAACAAGGTGGAGAGCGGATGATGAATATTGTCCTGTATAAACTGAAGAAATAGGCTGAAAGGGTCCCCCTGTGCCACGTTATGCGCATTTATCGCATAGTGCGAAAACCGGTCACCCTCTTCAATAGCGACATAAATCAACCCTCCAAACAGGAGCAACATCAGTACATAAATGACATAATTCTTCCGGGCCCTATTCCGCATAAACTCTATTTTTACGATTTGTGCATATTTATTATAAAAACAAACGAAAAAGGCAGATAGTTTGGCAAAAACAGCAAATTCTCAAATAAAATCTTGTTTTTTTGCTTCAATCTATGTAACTTTAGGCTAGCTTTATTGTTTAAGGAGGAAAAAATCAAAAAAGTCCTGCCCGCAGGCAAGCACCATGAGAATACAGTTTGAGATTAAAGAAAATTTGCCGGAAATTATCGAAGAAATCCTACACTCCGATAAATGGCAAACTTCCGTGAAGGAAGAACTTAGCGGTCGGACGACCGTTGTGATCCGTGACCAAGCGTATGGTTCAGAAGCTACCATTGAAATTTATGCTACATCTATTGAAATCAAAACTGCCTGGTCTAAGTACTCCTATCGTATATTTGTAACCAACGATATCGTATGGTGCGAATATAACGGTGCCTATCGTGGTCTGTTGGAACAAGTGCTCCTACCAACTATTACTCCCAAAGAAAATCTGCTCAATTCTGATGTGACCGAAAGCTCACTTTATGGAAACGAGCATAAGAAACTGAGAGAATATGCAGAAGATAACCTGAAACTGAAACAATTCCGCCGGGAAAATTTCAATGAACAGAAGAATGGGACCGCACCATTCGATCATCCAAAGCGTGTGTATGATGAGTTTATCAAAGAAGATTATGTAGTAGCATCCAAAGAAGCAGTAAAGAAATAATCTACACTTAACGTTTTACCTTGTGCCATCGTATTGGCACAACAATGCCACCATGTTGGCACAGTCGTGCCAATACGGTGGCATAACTGTGCCAACGAAGTGGCACTAATACACGATTCCCAAGCTATCCAGATCGGTCTTTGATATGGCAAATTCTTTTCCGGCTTTCATCCGTTCCAGCACTAAGTTTCCGATACATTGGGCATCCTGCACCGATTGAAAAGGCCTTTTCCCGGATACAACCGGGATAAAAGGCTGAACAATTATCAAACGCTCTCTCTCATAAATCTTATAACCGTATCCACTACCTTCAATCCGGGTTACTTCCAACCGATATATGTTTATCGAATGCATATACCCATATATGATTCCCACTAAAAGCAGCAAGACAAAGCAACTAATACCTATTGTTTTTTTATTTCTCTTCATATTCATAAGGCTTCAACTCCCAAGTATCATCATAATAATAAGTAGAAGCTCCTCCCGTAGCTATAACTCCTCGTTTTCCGGTAGAAAAGCATACGGCTTTCGAGCGTGTACTTCCTTCGAAATCTGTCAAATCTTCCCCATCCCAGAGGTCTGTCAGAGGGTCGTAAATCCAATAATTGGAACGATAACTACCACCAGCAGTCTGCCCTACAGCAATATATCCTTTACCATCGATCACGAAAGCACAAGCATAAGAGCGGACGATAGAAGTGTAATCGTCGTCATAATCATCATCACTCTTATCGTAAAGTTCGCGCAATTCTTTCCAAGTACCCGTCGCCGGATTAAAACACCAGAAATCCGTCACATCCGAACCGTTATTCTCACCGCCGCAGATATAAGCTATATCATCTATGACGAAAGCCATACCGCCCATTCTCTTCTGTCCGCCAAATCCACTCATGGCTGTCCATTCTCCTTTATCTCCCACCGATGGGTCGAACTTCCAGAAATCCTTTTGATAATTATCATTGTAACCTGTACCCAGATACCCATACTGACCAATGCCGAAAGAAAGCGCATAATACCGTTTACCATAGATATTAGTCCCATCAGTTCCATCCGGAATAGAAGCCATCTCCTTCCAGGAATTCGTGGCAGGATCATACTGCCAGCAATCATTCAGATAATCCTTTTTTGTCGCATCGTAACCGATAGCAATATATCCTTTGGTACCTACTGCAAAACCTGTAGCTGCATTCCGGGCTGGAGCTGCATCGGGCATTGATGTACACTGTGTCCACGAATTAGCCTCAATGTCATACGCCCAACAATCTTTCAAACGGTCTTTAGTACTCCCCCGGTATCCGGTGCAGAGGTACCCTATGTTACCAATCGTAAAACCAGCTGCGTCCGTACGCGCCACACCATCAAAATCAGAACGGCGATACCACACACCTGCCGTATATTCAGTATCATCCGTACATGCCGCCAATGAAAGCAGCACCACCATCATGCAAAGTAATTTATTCATTTTCGTATTCATAAATATGTCGTTGATTACAACCGCAAATGTAGGCGGCAACGGGCACGCATAAAAAAACTATCGACAAATAAAGACATTCTATCTACCAACAAAATTCAGGTCGACAAATACAGAGATTTAGTCGATAGTTTTTTGGAGGACTGTTTAAAACCTCTTCTTTTGCCGCTACAAAACCAATTTCATTTTTACTACATGAAGTCAATCATACTACTTTTTTCATTCTTTATATCTCTTTCTTTTTTCGCTTGTGTAGACGATTCATCGTCCATAGGAGCGAAATGGGTACAAAGTTCATTCCTCAACGAACAGATGGACACTTGTACGGTATTACTTAGTACAGTATTAAGCGACTCCATAGCCACTTCGGGAGATACGGTTTGCCAGATAGGATACCGTGACGACAACTTATGGGGGAAAATTACCGCCTCTTTTTACGCAGAGTATGAAGTACCTTCCTATTCTTTTGATGAAAACATCCAATATGAGTTCGACTCGATCACCATACGCCTGTATTCTTCGGGCAATTACCTGGGAGATACACTAAAAGCCCAACGCATTCATCTGCATGAACTGACAAAGAATATAGAACTGGACGATAGAGGGTACCTATACAACACTACTACTGCCTATTACAACGAAACTCCACTGGCATCTTTCGACTTTCGTCCTACCCCGGGCTCACCGAGCGAGGAACTGGAAATACGATTGCCGGATGCATGGGGAGAAGAATGGTTCAACTTGATGCTGAATGATGGACGATGGGTACAATCCCAAGATTTCTTCCATGATTATTTCAAGGGAATTGCTTTTATACCCGATGCAAATGACGCTTGTATCAGCGGATTTCAAGTCAACGACTCCAGTATGTGCATCACGGTCTACTATCACCAGATTACGGAAACACTGAACGAAAAAACACTGGTTTTCAATACAAGCAGCACGCTGACTTACAACAAAATAGAACAGGACCGCTCAAACACCCCGATAGCCAACCTGCAAAGTGGAGACGGTAATGAATACTCTTCCGGAAAAAGCGAGCATCAGGTTTACCTGCAGGGAATGACCGGTATGTATGTCACCATCGACTTCCCACATTTAAATAATCTCTGCGAAAAAGGAGAGCTTGTGACTATCGAAAGCGCAACGTTACAGCTATATCCGGTGAAAGGAACTTATGACGGCATGTACCCGTTACCCAAAAGCCTGGCTCTCTACACCGCCAACAATGAAAATGTGACGCAAAGCGTAATCACCGACCTCACCGGGAGTTCCGTACAAAGCGGGAACCTGATAGTCGACGAGATGTCTTATGAGGAGACTTATTACTCTTTTGACATCACCTCTTTCCTGCAAACAAACCTGGGAACTACCGGATATGATCGTCAGAAACTACAATTATTTCTTCCGGACAACTTGTTCTATACCACACTTCAAGGCGTTATCTTCGGCGACGGAGAACATACCGCCAATAAAAAGAATACCAAACTTATCATACTTTACAAAACTTATCAACAATGAAAAAGATTTTGTTTTGCCTTCTGGCATTCTATACTCCTGTCTCTATAGTTATTGCGCAAAATACAACGAACTCCCCTACTTCCATGTTCGGACTGGGAGAGCTTTCTACCGGGGAAGGCGGGCAATATGCCGGACTGGGCGGTACAGGCATTGCATTGCGAGGAAATAATTTCCTGAACAGTGCCAATCCGGCTTCACTCACAGAGTTGACCGAACAACGCTTCCAGATCGATGCCGGTATCATGGGAGCATACCAGATTTATTCGCAACGAGGAGCAAGTAACCGTTCTGTCACCGGGAATCTGAATAACCTAAGTATCGGCTGCCGGATTATTCCACGCTGGTATGGAGCTATTTTCATGGCTCCCGTCAGCAGTGTAGGATATGCCATCACGCTGGATGAAGAGGTGGCAGGCACCAATGGGGGTACCATCTCTTCTCTCTTTCAGGGTGAAGGAGGACTCTCCAAGATGGGTATCAGTACGGCTTACCTTTTCGGAAAAGGATTTTCTGTCGGCACCAATCTCTCTTATGTGACGGGGACCATCACACAAACGGAGACGCAAGGTACTGCCACAGAAGAAACCAGCTCCTACAAACATACTTTTTATGCGGATTTCGGCGTACAGTATAAATGGGCTATAGACCGCGAACGTTCTTTCGTTGCCGGTGCCGTATATGGTTACTCGCAGGATTTTAAGCAGGATAATAACTTATACGTTAGTAGCAGTTCGGGAGGAGATGATATTGAAAAAAGCCTGAAACGCTATCGCCAATGTCTTCCTCAATTCTTTGGGCTCGGAACTTCCTACAACACTCTACGTTGGATGGCAACCATCGACTACAAATATGTGGACTGGAGCCGGATGCAATCTTCCCAATCCAATGTCAGTTTTGAGAATCAACACCGGTTATCAGTCGGTGGAAGATATACATTGGGCAATGTCTATCGTAATCCGGTCAGCATCCTACTGGGAACAGGTATTAATAATTCCTATATCGTCATTCAAAAGAAAAAGGCAACCGAATATTATGTTAGTACCGGACTTAACTTCGGATTACGCAATAATAATGTCCTTTCTCTCGGATTGAAATATAAAGGTCAGATGAAAATTCCTAACGGTATGCAGAAAGAAAACTGTTTTTCCCTGTTCCTGAATATTACTTTCTCCGAGCGAACTTACCGCGCCAAGATACAATAAAGACTCACCACAGAGGACGCAGAGGACACAGAGTTTTTTCGATCTGCCATTATCTTCGCTCAAAACATCTTTAGATATTCTTATTAAGGTATAGTCTGAACGTAGTCGAAGAATCTACTCTCCTGATATATACGTAGAGAAGAGCACCTTCGACAGGCGCAGAATGACAGAACGAACAATGTATAATAAAAAACTCTGTGTCCTCTGCGTACTCTGTGGTGAAACTTTCCTATATTTGTAGCCAAAACAATTTAATATTAATTTCATAGGAATGAAAAAGACAATCCTTATTGCTGCTTTAGGCCTGTTCAGCCTAAGTGTTATGGCACAAGATGCAAAACCTGAAGAAGGTTTTGTTTTCACGACAGTGAAAGAAAATCCGATAACTTCTATCAAGAACCAAAATCGTTCGAGTACTTGCTGGAGTTTCTCAACTCTCGGATTTGTTGAATCAGAACTACTTCGTTTAGGTAAAGGTGAATACGACCTGTCTGAAATGTTTGTTGTACACAAAACGATGCAGGATCGCGGAGTAAACTATGTACGTTATCACGGTGACAGTTCTTTCTCTCCGGGTGGAAGTTTTTATGATGTAATGTATTGCATCAAGAATTATGGTATCGTTCCGCAAGAAGTGATGCCGGGTATTATGTATGGTGATACGCTGCCGGTACATAATGAGCTGGATGCTGTTGCTTCCGGTTATATCAATGCGATTGCAAAAGGTAAATTAAGCAAACTGACTCCGGTATGGAAAAACGGACTAAGTGCCATTTATGACACTTACCTGGGAGCATGTCCGGAGAAGTTCACCTACAAAGGCAAAGAATATACTCCGAAGACTTTTGCCGAATCACTTGGATTGAACTATAACGACTATGTATCACTGACTTCTTATACACACCATCCGTTCTATTCTCAATTCGCCATCGAAATTCAGGATAACTGGCGTAATGGTCTGTCTTACAACCTGCCTATCGAAGAACTGATGGCTGTTATGGACAATGCTGTAAAGAAAGGCTATACCTTTGCATGGGGTAGCGATGTCAGCGAACAAGGATTCTCACGTGACGGTATCGCCGTAATGCCAGATGCAGCCAAAGAATCTGAACTGTCCGGTTCAGACATGGCCCGTTGGACAGGATTGACTGCCGCCGACAAACGCAGAGAACTATTCACCAAACCTTTCCCTGAAAAGGATATTACCCAGGAAATGCGTCAAGTTGCTTTTGACAACTGGGAAACAACAGACGACCACGGAATGGTAATCTACGGTATCGCTAAAGACCAGAACGGAAAAGAATACTTCATGGTGAAAAACTCTTGGGGTAAATCAGGCAAATATGATGGTATCTGGTATGCTTCCAAAGCATTCGTTGCCTACAAGACAATGAATATCCTGGTGCATAAAGATGCACTTCCTAAAGAAATTGCCAAAAAACTGGGAATTAAATAATTATTTAAGAAAGGCTTAATTTCCCAATGTATTCCGTAAATTTCTCCTTATAATTATCACCGACAGGAATATAAGTATTCTTATCAAAGATAATACGAAGACGGGAAACTTCGGTAATCTTGCGAAGATTGACAATATAAGAACGGTGGACCCGCATGAAATGCGTGGGAAGCCGTTCTTCCATTTTCTGGAGGCTGGCAAGCGTTATTACAGGCTTGTCCTCTCCTTCCACAAAGATACGCACATACTCACTCATCCCCTCAATATAGCGGATATTCTTCACATCGATGCGAACCACTCTGTAATCGCTCTTCACGAATAATGAATCTCCTTTTATCTGCGAAGCATTTCCTATTTCCCCCTGTTGTTCCAACAAACGATATTCAAATTGCCTGCGGGCTTTATCCGCCGCTTTCAATAAATCCTGGAACTCAAACGGTTTCAGCAGATAATCTACGGCATCCAGTTTGAAACCCTCTACCGCATATTCAGAATAAGCAGTAGTGAAAATCACCAACGGACGGTTCACCAAAGAACGTATGAAATCCAATCCGTTCAAATCGGGCATATTAATATCCACAAAGATCAGATCAACCTCCTCTTCGGACAATATCTTCATTGCCTCGAACGCATCCTGGCATGACTTTAACAAAGACAAAAAAGGTACCTGGGATATATAATCCGACAACTGCGTCAATGCTAACGGCTCATCATCTATTGCTATACATTTCATTCTAATAAAGGTATAATAAGTAAGACATCAAATTTATGTTCCTCTTCGGTAATAGAAAGCGTATAATCATTGCCAAATAAAAGCCTCAACCGCTTACGGATATTCTCGAGTCCGATGCCATGATGCTGTTCGTCAGCCGAACCATTATTGCTGTTGGAACAACGGAATGAAAGCCGATTGCCCTCATCCAACTGCATCAAAACATGAATAAAAGACTCGCTCCGATAACTGACTCCATGCTTAAAAGCGTTTTCCACAAAAGAAACAAAAAGCAAAGGAGGAATCTGCACTTCAGGCACTTCGGCCGGAAAATCCATCTTAATAGATACTTTGTTGGTATAGCGCAAACTCATCAGGGCAATATAATTTTTAAGAAACTGAACCTCACGTGAAAGCAAAATCGTTTTATTACTCGCTTCATAAAGCACATAACGCATCAGTTTAGAGAGTTCCACAATCGTACTTTTCGCTTTCCCCGTATCAATATCCACCAACGCATGAATATTATTGAGCGTATTCATGAAGAAATGAGGATTAATCTGATATTTCAAATATTGCAGTTCCGACTGCAAACGTTGATGTTCCAGTTCCTTCAGCATTTCTTCATCACGGAAAGATTTAAAGAAAAGTTTGATGGCGATATTGAATCCCACCATCAAAAAGGCAATAATGAAATGAATGAGATAACGGAGTACAAAAGGAGGATAAGGAAAAGGAGTCGGTTTTGGAAATCCTCCGGGGCCATTTGGATCTCCCATTCCCCTAGGACGTTGTTCGGGATTGGACTCATTCCAATGTACATCCCCTTCCTCCCTCGCTTTCTCTCTCATCTTAATAATCTGATCTCTCCGGTTCTCCTTCATACGAAGAGGCAACTCTCCTCGCTTGAAATCTTTGGGGAAATGATTGGCAGAAGGAAACGGAGAAAGCCAACAAATCATTCCTATTACAAAAATCAACGAAACAGTATATTGCCAGTACCTTTTCTTAAAAAGGAAATAGGGAACCAGCCCATAATTGTTTAACAGGAAAAGCACGAAAAAAGGAAAGATACTCAACCATGATTCGCGGATCACCATACGGGTTTCCTCCCGTTCAAGTCCTCCACTCATGGCAAAGTATCCGCCTATCAGCGGAAGAAGAAATATTACGATCCAGATAGCTCCGTAAATACTCTGCTCCAGCACGTGTTGTTTACGCAGTCTTTTCATGCCTCATTGCTTCTGATTATCGAAACAAAGATAAAAACGAACCTGCTTTATCACAAATAGAATCGACCAAAGAACGGATTTCGACGGTAAACTGCTGTTTACCATCCCCATCCACCAGGTCCATGTCCGCCGCCTCCACCACTGGGCCGACAATAGGATATTCTGTTCTATTTTTAAGATTCTATTATTCAGCAATGGCAATAAATCGAATTAAATAGAAAATAAAATGCATAATTTAGTGCAAGAATATGCACATCACACCCCTTATTATGCATAAATAAAGGATAAACAGACCATTTTTCATTGTATGAAAACGTCCGTTCTTTTAATGAAAGGTATCCTTGGTCGGTGAGGAACGCCTCCTTGCTCACCGACCAAGCTACCGTTCATCGGTGAGCAAGGATTTGTAGATTGAAATAAGAGTCGTTTCCAAGCTATTTCACTTCTAACTTCGTTGATTGCTGATCTGGCAAATAGCTATACATCAGAAAAAGAGAGATTCATTTATTCCGATTCTGACGTAAGATTAGTGCAAAAAGAATGATTTATCAGCAAAGTGCTGCCTTTTCACATTCTTCAAACAAACATTTAAGCTCCTTTTGAATTGCTGCCCTCACATCGGTTCTAATTAAAGCAAGGAAAATGTATAAAACATCCTGTTTTTATGCATAGCACAATTTTAAGCAAACAAAGATTTATTTCTCGCGATATTCCAGCGGAGTCATCTTCACCTGTTTACGGAAGTATTTATTGAAAAAGGAATGATTGTTAAAGCCCAAAGAGAATGCTATTTCTTTTACCGGCAACCGGGTGGTTTTCAGTTGTGCTTTCGCGTTCATGATAATAATCTCCGTGATGATTGCCAACGGACTGTATCCGCTTGCTCTTCGGATTGCACTAGAGAAATGCGCTGCAGTAACTCCACACTTTTCTGCATAAAATGCCACTTCATGCTCACTGGTATAATGTGCCATCAGCAGCTGTATAAACTGCCTGTACAACTCCTGCTCTCTTCTCAAAGGTTCGTCAAGCTTCCTGCCATAGCGTTTATACAGTTCTTTCGTTCCCTGTAAAAAAATAGCCAGTATGGAGCGTATTATGTCTTTATTTTCCAATGAATGTGGAAGTGTATAAGCACGAATCAGCAAAAGATATACATTTCGATACAAGCCGGCAATATCGTCTTGCAGAGAAATGACGGGGCTATTTAAGATCATAGGCATAGAGTCCAGCAGGATTTCCACATAGTTGCCGGAAAGCATGAAATCGGATGAGAAGCCGGCAAAAGAAATGCGGGTATCAGACGAAACTTCGTGTATCTGAATAAACGAATTAGGAAGGACAATTACAAAATCATTCTTACGAATGACAACCTCCAGCAAATTAATGGTAGCTTTCACCATCCCTTCGGTACAGAGCACAAAGACACCGGCTTTTATTTTGCATGGGAAATTACTGTAATAGTTTAAAATAGCCCCAGTGATACTATCATCTGCTATAAAATCAATCGGAAGGTCAAATTTGGGAAAGGAGTCGTTTATTATCATCGTTTAGTTTTTTAGTTTATCAAAAATATCCATTCCATCCGAATTCCAAACAACAAGTTCAAAAATGGTATATTATATATTACAAACAGAACATTGTTTTCTTCTTTATTAGGAATGTTATTAAGAAAATAGCAAAGATAGAACATTGAATCCCAAGAATGGAGCTTGACAGCAGTCACCTATTAACCGTACTTTGCACAGTTTTAAATAATACATTAAAATAAAACCTAAAAGAGAATGAGAACTTTGAAAAAACTTTTTTGTGTAGCTTGTGCAGCTTTCCTCCTTACATCTTGCGAGGAAACCTATAATGACAAGCTATTTTGGCCGGGAGAGCTCAACCAGGAGTATGGCTCATACATCAAACCAGCCACTTTAAACCTGACCTACAGCGGAGAAAAACTTGTTGGAAAAACTGTCGATTTCAAAACAGACGACAGTGAAAAAGGAACCATCACACTGAACGACATTATTCCGGGAGAAAAAACAACTCCTATCCAAATCAATTTATGCGAACAGGGAGATTCCTATACATTCAGCGGAAAGAATATCACAATGAAAGGGGCAACGGTGACCTACAGCGGAACCCTCACTCCGAAAACGATGAAACTGGATTTGAATGTAGCAATGCCACAAAGTAAATGGGGAAAAAGTTACGGTTTATCCGGCTTTACGAAAGGCAAGAAAATGATTGTCGGAACCAGTGGAGGACAATACGTATGGAAAGAATCATCGAGTGAAATATTGACCGGAGCATTCTATGTCCATCTGGACGATGTAGAATTAACCAAATCGGGCAGCACGCTGTTCATGAGAATGAAACTGGTTCAGAATGCGCTTTGCTATTTCATCCCGCAACTTCTTCAATCAGTCACCTTGCAACCCGACGGTAACGTGATTGCCAATTACACTACCAGTCCGATATACATTGGCAGTATCCCTATCAGTAACATAGATCCCGATAAAGATACGGGGACGATTGCCCTATTTGTCATCAAGTTCATGCTTGGTACATTAAAAGAGAGCGACATTACCAGTGTGCTGGCAGATCGCACATGGGCGGCTTCCCCCATCAATCTGATTACTTGGGCAGCAAACAACGGACAGATTAAGATGAACCTCAATCTGCCGGCCATCATCGGTCTGGCTACCCAGGACGGTGAGACTCCCATAGATCCGGGACTGATTTCAGGCATTACGGAAGCTCTTGCCAAGTCGAACCCTATTCAATTGAAAAAGTTGCTTGGAACTTTAAATGCCATACTCGACAATCAGTTCCTCGGCATCATTGCTAATATGGACGATGCTAGTTTCCGGCAAGTATTCTACTTGCTCACCGAGGGCATTGTCTTTAACATAATGGAAGAAGAGAACGGGCATACCAATCTTTATCTGGCCAAAGAATCGACCACGGCTTTCATTCAGTTATTACCCGGATTGCAGCCGATAGTGGAAGGATTACTTCCGGAAAGCATGGCGAGCAATGCGACCTTCAAGAATCTACTCGGATACCTCATGGCAAATGACGAGAATGGATTGCCTTACCTATGGAATTCTGCCAATACGATTGATTTGGGACTAGGCCTTTTGCCTCTGAAATAAACATCAACCATGAATATGAAAGAAATAAAGAATATGAAGAAATTATCTATACTATTTATAAGCAGCCTCATCGGAACGGCAGGTTTGATGACTTCATGTAGTGAAGACTATCCAGGACCGGACCCGGTGGACGTAACAGCGAATTACTCGAATAAATACTTGAGCAAATCCAACCTGACATTAACTTATGATGGGGATGAAATGACCGGCAAAGCAGTCGACTTCAGTACAGTGAAAGGAGAAACGGCTAATGTTACTTTTTATAATGTATTTCCCGGAGAAGAAACACTCAAACTGACTGATATACCTATTTCCGGAGATGCTAACGGTTACTCTTTTTCCGGCAACGGCACAGGAAACTTAACCGGCAGTACCTTTAATTATAGCGGACGTGCAGAAAACGGCCAGTTGACAGTGAATCTGACCAATATAAAGATGGTGAACAGCGCACAAATGGCCAACACTTATGCACTTAGCGACATCATATACGGCAGAGGAAAGGATATGATCCGCAATTCGGATACCGGACTGTACGAATGGGGGGAATCCGATGGTAAAATGATTGCCGCACCTCTTTATGTAGACATGGATATTGAACTAAGCAGTGATGGCAGTTTCCTTTATGCGGTCATGACAGGACTGGTGAAAGGAATGGGTGGTTATCTTCTGGCACAGCTTCTTGATGACGTCACCTTACAACCTAACGGATACATCACAGCCAATTATACAACGGATGAAATGATGCTGGGAGAGCAGAAGTTCAGTGAAATAAACATGGAAGATCCCGAATCTATGAATAAAGTCGCTACATTCGTTATGTATAAGTTATTCTTGCCTTATCCGATGGGAGGTTTCCAGCAACAGGATATTATCAATGCCACGGAGGGGGTAAACCGGATTTATGCTCCATCTCCCAAAGGACTGGCCTACTGGTATATGAAGAACGATCATTTCTATCTGAAACTGGATCTTCCGGCAATTATCACTCAAATCATGAAATCGCAGGGGAAAAGTATCGATCAGAATCTGATGGCTTTATTGACAGACGCTATCCTGAATTCAGATCCGGTTCAACTCAAGAATATATTAAGTACCATCAGCGGTCAACTGGATAACTCCATATTATCCATGCTGGCAGGTCTGGATAACGCCACTTTCCAAATGCTGTTCGGCTGGATAAAAGAGGGAATCCCCATGCAAATGGAGAAGAAAGACGGACACACTTATCTGTACGTAACCAAAGATGCATTGACTCCGTTCATTCCTTTCCTCCCCAGTCTGGAGCCTTTGATGGCAGGTATTCCCAATTTTGGTCCGATGCTGTTCGACAGTTATATCATGCCGCTTTATAAGGGTTGGTCTACCATCACCAAACTGCATATAGGTATAGACCTTACAGTCAACAACTAACAAGAAGTCTCCTTCTATAAACAAGAAAATACAAGAACAATGAAGAAAATATATATTCTAACTTTGCTACTATGCTTCATCAGCCTTGGGAACAGTTTTGCTCAAACGCTGAAAGGACATATATATGACGCTAAAACCAATGAGCCATTGGTGGGAGCAGCCGTTACGTACAAATTACAGGGTAATCAGGGAGTCGTGTCGGACATCAACGGGGCTTATGAAATCAAACTGCCCGAGGGCGGAGTCGATCTGGTCTTCAGTTATGTGGGCTACGAAGATGTGCTGATGCCTATTGTGATCGACAGACGTGAAATAGTGACCAAAGACGTTTACATGAGAGAAAGCACCAAACTACTGGAAGAAGTAGTGGTCAGTGCCGGACGTTTTGAACAGAAACTAAGTAACGTTACCGTTTCTATGGATGTAGTGAAAGCTGGTGATATTGCCCGTCAGGCACCAACGGACATTTCTTCCACACTCCGTACATTGCCCGGCGTAGACATCGTAGACAAACAACCGTCTATACGTGGCGGCAGCGGATGGACTTACGGAGTGGGTGCACGCAGCCAGATTCTGGTGGATGGAATGAGTACGCTAAATCCCAAAACAGGAGAAATCAACTGGAACACCGTGCCTTTGGAGAATATCGAGCAGATTGAAGTTATCAAAGGAGCTTCCTCCGTACTGTACGGTTCGTCGGCTCTGAACGGTATTATCAATATCCGTACCGCACGTCCGGGATTGACTCCGAAAACACGTTTCAGCGCATACGTAGGTATCTATGGTGATGCGGAAAATGACGAATACCAATGGAGTGACAAGAGTTTCTGGAAAGAGGATAAATATTCGGTCAAACCTATTTTACGCGGAAGTCTTCTTAGTGGTGTCCGAAACCCAATTTACGAAGGATTCGATCTCTCCCACTCCCGTCGTATAGGTAATTTTGATGTCAGCGGGAGCATGAATCTTTTCACCGATGAAGGATACCGTCAGCAGGGATACAACAAGCGTTTCCGTATGGGAGGTAACCTTACCTATCATCAACCGGACATGGGAATGAAACTGTTGAACTATGGTTTCAATATCGATTTCCTTTCCAATCAATATGGAGACTTCTTTATCTGGCGTTCGCCGACAGAAGTGTACAAGCCCTCTCCTTTTACCAATATGGGACGGGAGGACAACAACTTACATATCGATCCGTTTATCAACTACGTAAATCCGGAGAATGGTACGTCACATAAGATTAAAGGCCGTTTCTATTATAGTGCCGACAATATCATGCGCCCCAGCCAGGGAGCATCCATCGGTGATATTCTGGGGAATATGGGAACAGACGCCCAGACTATTCAGAATATTGCAGGCGGTGATTACAGTTCGCTCTATCCGGCCTTGGTAGGTATCGGTTCGGGACTTATCAACGGAAATCTGGAAGATGCCATGAATGGAGTATTTACCTCATTGGGCAATATTTTCCCGAATGCAACAACTGCCGATTATTGCGATCTGATCTCCTGGGTGATGGACAACGGGGTACCCGGTGATTTGGGCGAACTTGCGAACGGACAGTTACCGAGTGATCTGATCCCCTGGGTATCCGGTGTGCTCAACCCAACACGAAACACTCCGAAAACGCAGACTGACAAAAGTACGAACTACTATCTCGACTATCAATTCAACAAGAAATGGGACAGTGGTGCGCAAATCACTACGGGAGCCACTTATGAGCATGTACGTTATGATTCCGCCATCATGGACGAGGTCTATAAAAGCGATAACATAGCCGCTTTCTTCCAGTATGACCAGCGTTTCTGGGATCGCTTGAGTGTATCTGCCGGTGTGCGTGCCGAATATTATCGGGTGAACAATCATCATCGCGAAGCGGAAACAAAGATCTTCGGAACCAAGGTTCCGTTCCGTCCGGTATTCCGTGCAGGATTAAATTATCAATTGGCCGATTACAGCTTTATCCGTGCCAGCTTCGGTCAAGGTTACCGTAATCCGTCCATCAATGAAAAATACCTGCGCAAGGATATCGGTGGAGTCGGTGTTTATCCGAATCTGGACATTAAGCCGGAAAAAGGATTTAATGCGGAATTGGGGATTAAGCAAGGATACAAAATCGGCAATTTCCAGGGATTTGTAGATGTTGCCGGATTCTATACACAGTATAAAGACATGGTTGAATTCCAGTTCGGGCTCTTCAATAATGCCGATTATACGATGATTAACAGTATCGGCGATGCTGTCCGAATGTTAACTGACGGTCAAGGTTTCGGTATTGGAGCACAGTTCCATAACGTATCGAAAGCCCAGATCTACGGAGTGGAAATCTCGACAAACGGTGTTTATAACTTTAATAAGAACACGAAGCTGTTCTATAATTTAGGATATGTATATACTGAACCACGCGATGCTGATTATCAGGAGCGCAATGCGGTAGAAGGACTTTATACCGATCCTCTTCAGATGAAAGAGAAATCGAACACAGGTAAGTATCTCAAATATCGTCCGAAGCATAGTTTCAAAGCTACGGTAGATTTCCAGTGGAAACGTATCAATCTGGGTGCTAACGTTGCCTGGAAGAGCAAAATCCTCGCTGTGGACTACCTGATGATGGATGAACGTCCGAAAACACAACTTGACCTGATGGATTATGTTCGTGGCGTTGCTTTCGGCTATTCCAAAGGAGAAAGTCTGGCGAGCTACTGGAAAAAGCACAATACGGACTATGCCACCGTTGACATGCGTCTTGGAGTAAAAGCCACGAAAGAGGTTGCTTTCCAGTTTATGGTAAACAACTTGCTGAATAAGGAATATAGCTATCGCCCGATGGCAGTTGCCGCTCCACGTACTTTTGTTGTAAAGATGGATATTACATTCTAAACTTTCCGCAAGAGTCGGAAATAGAGAAGAAAAATCGAGTAGGAGGAAAACGAAGTAGTTTTCTTCCTACTTT
>NZ_QSUR01000024.1:0-117051 GCF_003439055.1 Bacteroides sp. OM05-10AA | reverse complement strand
TATTTATTCACAATAGAAGAAGTACCACCAAATTTGACGAAGAACCGTTTTTTCGTTTTAGTTCCGTTTTCTTTCCGGCTTTCCGGAGAAGATAGTCAGTTCTAAAACTTCAAATATGATTTCTGTTGTGGTATATCCGTTAAATGTATATTCCAGATTTTCGTCCTCAAGAAAGTATTTGAGATAAATGGTTGGAGTACCATTGTGGAAGTCGAGAAAAAGGTAAGAAGTATAGTTATAGATACCAAGATCGGCAAACTCATTTAGAATAGCAGTATTGAAAACTGTGGACCAGCCTGTTTTTGATTCGTTTCCGGACATTTCGAATCTACGATGTTCTTTTGCGAGATCGTCTTTTTTTACATGTCTGAACTGCTCGAGCAATTCATCATTGAAAGAAAGGCGTTGTCTGATAAAATTAAAAACTTCCTCCTTTGTCATTTGTTTTAAATCAGTTATTTCCATTTTTACTTAATTAGTCGGGTAAAGGTACTCCCTTTATTTGGTAATAAGTCGGATTTGGTGATATTTCTTTTATTTCTTTTTGGGGTTATATCCCTAAAAACTGTCTGATTCCGGTTGAAACCATTTTGTTTCGAAGGGGGGAGGAATAAACAAATGCGAAAAGGAATAAGGAATATAGAAAACGAAAAAGAGGAAATTCTCTACGAGAATCTCCTCTTTTTTCATCTTTCACGAAGATTGAATTATTTCTTCTTACGGTCACCGTAACGGCTCATGAACTTATCAACACGACCTGCAGTATCCACCAATGTAGATTTACCTGTATAGAACGGGTGAGAAGTGTTTGAGATTTCAATCTTCAGCAACGGATAAGTTTCACCTTCGAATTCGATGGTTTCTTTAGTTGCTACAGTTGACTTAGACAAAAACATGTCACCATTTGACATATCTTTAAATACTACCGGACGGTATGATTCTGGATGAAGGCCTTTTTTCATTTCAGTATCTGTTTTTTTAATTTATATTCTGTTACTATTTTGGTAAGAAATAGTGTAATGGTCATTTTCAGAGCGCAAAGATAATGCTTTTCTGTGAAATAGAAAAAGGTTTTATGGAAAAAACTTCGATAAAGATACTCTGCTTTCTAAATTTAGGCAATCCGTACCTATAATATATCTATATAATATGATTCGCATCATTCATATATGAATAGCATAACTTATATTGATGAATGATGAATCGAACGCGGAAATACGCTTTACTGTCTTTTATCCGTTTATTTGCAAGGTAGACATTACAATCTAATGTCACACTCGTATTCCTGCTAAATTTTGGTGTCTGATTTAAACCTTTTTCTACTATATTTTTCTTTCCGATGTTCGTTATTCGATGGATAATGCTTACTTTTGCGTAGAATTTTTATTCACTAACAATAAACTTTAAACAAAATGGTAAATTACAAAGATTTAGGATTGGTAAACACAAAAGAAATGTTTGCTAAGGCTATCAAAGGTGGATATGCTATCCCAGCATTCAACTTCAACAATATGGAACAGATGCAGGCTATCATCAAGGCTGCTGTTGAAACTAAATCTCCTGTGATTCTTCAGGTTTCTAAAGGTGCTCGTCAGTATGCTAACGCTACTTTGTTGCGTTACATGGCACAGGGTGCTGTAGAATATGCTAAAGAATTAGGCTGCGCACATCCGGAAATCGTTCTTCACCTTGACCACGGAGATACATTCGAAACTTGCAAATCTTGTATCGATTCAGGTTTCTCTTCAGTGATGATCGACGGTTCTCATCTTCCTTACGAAGAAAACGTTGCATTGACTAAGAAAGTTGTTGAATACGCTCATCAGTTCGACGTAACTGTAGAAGGTGAACTTGGCGTATTGGCTGGTGTAGAAGATGAAGTTTCTGCTGACCACCACACATATACTGACCCTGAAGAAGTAATCGACTTCGCTACTCGCACTGGTTGCGACTCTTTGGCTATCTCAATCGGTACTTCTCACGGTGCTTACAAGTTTACTCCGGAACAATGCCACATCGACCCGGTTACAGGCGTAATGGTTCCTCCTCCATTGGCTTTCGAAGTATTGGACGCTGTAATGGAAAAACTTCCGGGATTCCCTATCGTTCTTCACGGATCATCTTCAGTTCCTCAAGAAGAAGTGGAAACTATCAACAAATACGGTGGTGCACTGAAAGCTGCTATCGGTATTCCAGAAGAATGGTTGCGTAAGGCTGCTAAGTCTGCTGTTTGCAAAATCAACATCGACTCTGACTCACGTTTGGCTATGACTGCTGCTATCCGTAAGACTTTTGCTGAAAAACCAGCTGAATTCGACCCGCGTAAGTATCTTGGTCCGGCTCGTGACAACATGGAAAAACTGTACAAGCACAAAATCCTTAATGTGCTCGGTTCTGACAACAAATTGGCACAGTAATAATCTCCAGATTATTCCATAAATAAAAGAAAGGCTGCTACCGGTTGACGGTGGCAGCCTTTTTGTTGGTTTAGATATGGTCCCGGCGAATATCATTGCGGAGCAGAGCCATACTTATTTTTTATTCTGTTCATTTTTCATGGATGCCGAGTGTCCGTTTTGAAAGAATTCTTCTATTTTTTGTTTGTCTCGAAGTACTTTCAGCCAGTTGGTAGCGGCATTGTAATAATTGGATTTTCCCAAAATAAGTTCACCTTTTTCGTCTATTTCCGGTTCCTCTTCTTTGCTGTTTTGGGGGCGTGTTTTTAGGAATGCTTCCAGGCAGCGTTCGGTGTTTTTCTTGTCTTTCAGGTCGTAGAAGTATATATAGGCCATGTCGTACAATAGTTTATGGTTGTGTTTGTCATACTGTTGGTAACGTTCTTTGATAGATTCGATTTGCTTTTTATACATTTGTGCCATTTTGTAGCAGTCGGTCATTCCGATATAGAGTCTGGTCATGCTGCTATCTTTAGGAATAGATAGGTCAATTGCTTTTTCCAGATAGTTTACGCCTTCTTTTTTCCAGGAAGTTTTAGAGCAGGCCCGGCCGAGGTAATAAAGGAGATTGATATTATCGGGATCGTATTTACGGGCGACTTCCAAAAAGTCATGGGCTTCATAATATTTCTCTACTGCATAATAGCTAATGCCTAGATAATAGCAAGTATGGAAGGAACTGTCCCCCTGACTGACCAGATATTCATAGCGCCGGATAGCAGTGGGATAATCTTGTTTGAGGCAATATGCCAAGGCATTCTGCCGGTTGACGGAGATGTTGGTACTGTCAATCTGTCGGTATTTTTCTGTAGCTTCGATGGCTTCATCGAAATATGAACCGGATATATTCAAGGCGCCCAGTTTGGTGGCAGCCAGGTAATCGTCGGGATATTTCTCCTGAATATTGTAATAGCAACCTGCAGCAGGCAGAAGTTCGCCCATCCCTTCAAAACTTTGAGCTTGCAGATGCAGGACAATGGCGGAACTATCTTTTTCCGTCATCAGGCTACTTTCGCCAAGTGCATCGCGAAACTTTTGCCGGGTCAGGAGCAAACTGATGTATTGAATACGTACATATTTGTTTTCCGGATTCAGATCAAGGGCGTGTTCGTAATAGTTTAGCGCTTGATTGTATTTGGCCAGTGCCCGGCAACATTCGGCTGCTTCAATGAATGCGCGGGCATTGGTGGTATCGTTAGAGATAATTTCTTCATAGGTAGAGAGTGCCTCTGTGGTGAGTCCTAGTCCGCGCAATGCTTTGCCTTTCTGTAAGAGTAGGTGAGGAGTTGGCTTCTTCTGGGCGATAAGAGAAAGGGCTGTCTCGTAGTCGTAGTTTGCCATAGCTTCTTGGATATGGTCTGTGTGTTGTGCCATGAGAGGGATGGTGCAACCAAGGAAGAACAGAATAATAATCCATTTCATAAAATCTTATTTTAGTTGTTTGACTTATTGGTTGCAAGTTACTAAAAATATTTTATTTACGAATTGTTCGTAGATTGTTTTGGATAGATTAACGGAATGATAAGAGAAGATAACACTATGGCTACATATAAAGAAGAACACCCGTGTTGCAACTGAATGTAACACGGGTGATCTTATAAATGTTTAAAGCATACCGAATAGAAATCCGGTAGGGATGCCTCTTACATCAAGAATCCAAGCAGGATACCGGCAGCGACAGCTGAACCGATTACTCCGGCAACGTTCGGACCCATAGCGTGCATCAGCAAATAGTTGGTCGAATCGTATTCCAGACCAATGATTTGTGAGATACGTGCAGAGTCGGGAACGGCAGAAACACCTGCATTACCGATCAATGGATTGATCTTGTTGCCCTTCTTCAAGAAGATATTGAATATCTTAACGAAAATTACACCGGATGCAGTTGCAATGATGAACGACAATGCACCGAGGGCGAAAATCTTGATAGAATCGAGCGTCAGGAATTCGGAAGCTTGCGTAGAAGCACCTACTGTCAGACCCAACAGGATAGTGATAGTATCAATCAACGGACCGCTGGCAGTATTAGCCAAACGACGGGTTACACCACTTTCTTTCAACAGGTTACCGAAGAACAGCATACCCAGCAAAGGCAGACCGGAAGGAACCAGGAAGCAAGTCAGCAACAAACCGATGATCGGGAAAATCACCTTCTCCGTGTGAGAAACTGCACGCGGCGGTTTCATACGGATGACGCGTTCGCTTTTAGTGGTGAGCAGACGCATGATAGGCGGCTGTATCACCGGAACCAACGCCATGTAGGAGTAGGCGGACACCGCAATGGCTCCCATCAGGTTAGGTGCTAGCTTGGAGGAAAGGAAGATAGCCGTCGGACCGTCTGCTCCACCAATGATACCGATAGCACCGGCTTGCATTGGGTCGAAACCCATTTCCAATGCGATCATGTATGCACCGAAGATACCGAACTGTGCAGCTGCACCGATCAACATCAATTTCGGGTTGGAGATAAGTGCCGAGAAGTCCGTCATAGCGCCGATGCCCAAGAATATGAGCGGCGGGTACCAGCCGGAGGTCACTCCCTGATACAGGATATTCAATACAGAACCTTCTTCATAGATGCCGACTTTCAATCCCGCATCCATATTAAAAGGTATATTACCGATCAATATACCGAAACCGATAGGAATCAGCAACATCGGTTCGAACTCTTTGGCTACTGCCAAATAGATGAACCCCAAACCCACAAGAATCATAACAATGTGCCCTACAGTAGCATTTGCAAAGCCCGTATATGTCCAGAAGTCGGCGAGGTTATTTCCTAAAAAGTTTATAAAATCTCCCATATTATTCAATAATTACGAGGTCATTACCTTCAAGAACAGAGTCACCTTTGTTTACGTTGATGGCAGTAATCTTACCGTCTTTATCCGCATTGATATTGTTTTCCATCTTCATGGCTTCCAATATAATGATAGTCTGGCCTTTCTTTACAGTATCGCCTACATTTACTTTGATGTCGAGGATAACGCCCGGCAGCGGAGATTTCACTCCCGATTTTCCGGTAGACGGAGCAGCTGGTTTCACTACTTGAGTAGGAGCAGTAGGAGCATTAGGCATAGGACGTACTGTTACTGGTTTCGGAGCCACTTTAGGCTGTTTCTCCATTTCCACTTTATAATGTGTACCGTTCACTTCTACATGAGCGATATTATCTTCAATATCTCCGATGGTTACTTTATATGAGTTACCGTTGATTTTATATTTATATTCTTTCATCGTTTTACTTTTTAAAAGGTGACTTACTTTCTGGGAGGAGTTTCACGCAAGGTGTAAATCTTCGAACTCCACGGTGAGTAGCTACGTTTTACACGAGTGATGGTCAGTACCGTTTCTTCTACGTCGTGCACTTCATCCTGCATTTCGTGCAATGCCATAGAAATAGCAGCATAAACTTCGCCCGGAGCCTGTGACAGCTCTTTCGCTTCTTGTTTGTCGATGCCTTTGGATTTCATGGCGTTACGTTTGCTCAAGTTGACTGCAACTCTGCCTACAACCTTGAAGGAAATATAAAGAAGAATCAATCCGACAAATACTACACTCATGGCAGAAATAGACATACCGATACCTACCGCATCATGTTCTTCGAAGTTTTCCATCTTGGCATTGCTGTCAAGAGTCTGGTTGTTGGTGCTCGGAGTGACGTATTTGTCACTACTTCCACCTTTTACTTCCCAGTTTACCGCTCCGTCGCTTACGCGAGCGTATGATTGGTCGGGACCAAGAGCGCCTGCCGGCACTACAATCTGGTCAAGCAGATTTCTGCCGGAGTCGTACAAGCCAATCCAGTTGGCTGTTTCCGGATTCAACTTGCAACTTGTGTGAAAAGTACCGCGGTTAGGCTCGCCGTCTGCCCAGAACAGGGCATGTTGACGTGGTTTCACTAAGGTCAGTACGTCACCTTTCGGAATAAAATAAGTAACTGTATCGCCTGGTTGGTTGCTTACTTTCAGCAAGCAAGCTGCCAGATCGGCGCTACCGAATGATTTATTGAATATTTCAATCCATGCACTGTGCAATCCATAGTCGTCCTGAAAGTTACTCTGATTGTCTATCAGGATTTCATTCAGCACCAACTTGTTGTTAGACTTTTTCTCTCCACAAGAAGTCAGCCCAATCAGCAATAGCAAAGAAAGGAATATTCCGATTTTGGTTTTGTTCATAATCGTTCTTGTTTTAATGTGAAAAGTTGGATTACAACGGAATATTACCATGCTTCTTAGCCGGATTACTCAATTTCTTAGTCTGTAACTGCTGCAAAGCGCGGATCACGCGGAAACGTGTGTTGCGCGGTTCAATCACATCGTCAATGTAGCCGTATTTAGCTGCATTGTAAGGATTGGCAAACAGTTTCGTGTATTCTGCTTCTTTTTCAGCAAGGAATTGAGCAGGATTTTCCTGATCTTTAGCCTCGCGTGCGTACAATACTTCTACTGCTCCGGCACCACCCATTACTGCAATTTCGGCAGTAGGCCATGCATAGTTCATGTCACCGCGAAGTTGCTTACAGCTCATCACAATGTGAGAACCTCCGTAAGATTTACGCAATGTGATCGTAACCTTAGGCACAGTAGCCTCACCGTAAGCATACAGCAATTTAGCTCCATGAAGGATAACGCCGTTATATTCCTGACCTGTTCCCGGAAGGAATCCCGGTACGTCTACCAACGATACGATAGGAATATTGAATGCATCGCAGAAACGTACGAAACGTGCACCCTTGCGAGATGCATTGCTGTCGAGCACACCTGCCAAGTATTTAGGCTGGTTAGCAACGATACCTACTGACTGTCCGTTGAAACGGGCAAAACCAATGATGATATTCTTTGCATAATCTTTTTGGATTTCAAGGAATTCACCGTTGTCCACGATAGCGCCGATTACTTCGTACATATCATACGGTTTAGTTGGGCTGTCGGGGATAATATCGTTCAAAGAGTCTTCCAAACGGTCGATTGGATCTACACAATCTACATAAGGAGCTTCTTCAAGGTTGTTTTGAGGAATATAGCTTAACAGTTTGCGAATCAGGGCGAAACCTTCTTCTTCTGTTTTAGCGGTGAAATGAGTCACACCTGATTTAGTGGAGTGAACGCTTGCGCCACCGAGGTTTTCCTGGCTAACGTCTTCACCTGTTACGGTTTTTACAACTTTCGGTCCGGTAAGGAACATATAAGAAGTACCTTCCATCATCAGCGTGAAGTCGGTTAGAGCCGGAGAATAAACAGCACCACCGGCACAAGGACCGAAGATACCTGAAATCTGTGGGATAACACCGGAAGCAAGGATATTGCGTTGGAAGATTTCTGCATAACCGGCCAAAGCATTGATACCTTCCTGGATACGTGCACCACCCGAGTCGTTGATACCGATGCATGGAGCACCCATCTTCATTGCCTGATCCATGATTTTACAAATCTTCAGTGACATTGTTTCTGACAGTGAGCCGGCAGAAACGGTGAAGTCCTGTGCGAACACATATACCAGACGTCCTTCGATTGTACCGCAACCGGTTACTACACCGTCGCCCGGATAATGTTTCTTATCCATACCGAAGTTCGTGCATCTGTGCTCAACGAACATGTCCATTTCTTCGAAGCTACCCTCGTCAAGCAGCATAGCCAGGCGCTCGCGTGCTGTGTATTTCCCTTTTTCGTGTTGCTTCGCAATTGCTTTTTCACCGCCTCCGATACGTGCTACGGCACGGCGTTCAATAAGCTCTTTAATTTTTTCAAGTTGATTACTCATGAGTTCTTGTTGGTTTTAGAGTTTATGATTAATGTTCGCAGAGTTCTGTCAACACGCCCAGAGTTGATTTCGGGTGAAGGAAAGCGATACTTAAACCTTCAGCACCTTTGCGGGGAGCTTTGTCGATAAGGCGGATTTCTTTGCTTTCTGCTTCTGCCAAAGCATTAGCTACGCCATCTTCTACAGCAAATGCAACGTGGTGAACACCTGCACCTTTGTTTTCAATAAATTTGGCAATGGTACTTTCAGGGCAAGTCGGCTCCAACAGTTCGATTTTGGTTTCGCCTACTTTCAAAAAAGCGGTTCTTACTTTCTGATCTTCCACTGTTTCAATGTTGTAACACTTCAGACCTAATACATTTTCGTAGTAAGGAAGGGCTTCTTCAATGCTTTTTACAGCAATGCCCAGATGTTCAATGTGTGAAATCTTCATAACTATACTTTTTTTATTTGGTTTTAAATCTGTGCTTATAAGGCATAAAACAGCACAAAGAAAGACAATTCTTACCTAATAAAGAAATATTTCTGCATTTAATTGTTGGGTAATAAAGCAGAAAAAATGGTGGGAAAGGAACATAAAGAGTCATTTTGTAATCTTGAGATTACATTTAGATATAAAATTTGACTAGAAGTTTGTTCAACCAACTCCAACTGACGCGGAACCAGCGGCGAGTACTGCTTTGTTTTCCTCCGAAACGGAGAACGAAATCACGATAGCCGTGTCTGCGGAATGGAAGTCCCACATCCATAAATTCCATGTGGCGGAATCCCCGTTGGTGCGCATCTTCCAATGCTTTCCAAACGGCCAACACGCCCGGATATTGAAGTGCATACGTCTTTCTCATACCTCCTGAAAACCAGAGGTATGCATCGTCTCCCGAATAGATGCAGACGGAACCGCCGATGATCTTCTCTTTATATTTTACAACGAATATTTTTGCCTGTTTTCCTTTGATTAACATGTTGTTCATGTGGCGGAAGAAATCGTTGGCAGGAAAATATCTGCGTATGCGGGAGGAATAGACTTTGTGCAGCATCCGTGAGAAGTCGCGTATTTCTTCCACTGTATGTGCTTCCTCTACTCTGGCTCCATTTTTGAGTCCTTTTTTGATCTGCCGAATGCGTGACGGACTGAACCGGTCTTCCACTTTTTTCATACTGTGTAACGAATTGCGTACCCGCAACCAGTTGACAGGGAAATAATCGTTGGCTCTGAAAACCCGGTAACCGAACATCGAATTGTTCAGGTTTCGGAATTCGATCAGGACACAGCTGCGTGATGCTTCCTGCGTGAGATGTTCAAGCATATCCCCAAAGACTTCTTCTGCTTTCTCTTTATTGGCAGAAAGGGATTCGTCTAGAAATTCACCTTCGCTATATACTACACAATGTTTCACTAAAGAGGAAGGGAGCCACTTCTTTGCTTTGCGGATAGCGGCTAGCAGGCGTGCTACCGGTCTGCCGTCTTCCGTTGCTACTATTAATAAAGGAGTATATCCAGGAGTTGCTTCATAAATCTGAAATAACTCTTTGGAATGGAAGGTATTTTTTCCCGGCAATTCAGGAATATCCTTCCCTTGATAATATGTCGTTAGTTTAAGTGGCATCTAGGTACAAATTTACACTTTTTATTCTTTATTCAACAACAAAACAAAGAATTTGTTGGAGATGCTTGAAGTAAAGTACTGTTTATCTTTGCGGATTTATTGGAAAAAATGTATCTTTTAAGAGAAAAATGGTGTGAAAAGTGAGTACGTGTATAAATTATGTTCGTCTCTAAATAAGATTATAATCGAATAGCTTTTGCAAAACAACGAGAATTAATATTAACTTTAAATTAGAACGAATGAGATACAATGCATTTGTTGAAGCATGGAAGAATCATCATAGACGCGCTTCCATGATTTTAGGGTTGTCTTTATTGTCTGCCCCTCTGTCATATTCTGTTTATGCAGAAGATGGAGTATCTAATACTATGGTGCAAGTTGTCACACAAACGAAGACAGTGAAAGGAACTGTCATTGATGAAAGCGGGGAGCCGCTGATTGGCGTTTCTATTGTTGTGAAAGGAACAAGTACAGGTACGATTACTGATTTTAACGGTAATTTCTCTATCAATCTTCCGGCGGGAAGAAAAGAACTGGTCATTTCCTATATCGGTTACAAAGAACAAACTGTAACAGTGGCGGGGAATGGACCGGTCAATGTGAAAATGGTTTCGGATACAAAGGCTTTGGATGAGGTTGTTGTAATTGGTTACGGTGCAGTGAAAAAACGTGATTTGACGGGAGCGGTTGCTTCGGTGAAATCGGAAGATATCACGATGAATCCCGGAACGAACCCCATGGAAGCATTACAAGGTAAAGTAGCGGGATTGGATATCACGAAAGAATCAGGTCAAGCGGGTTCAGGAGTGAAAATGCAATTGCGTGGTAACCGTTCATTGACAGCAAGTGGTAATCCTATGTTTATTATTGATGGTATGCCGGGTGATTATGCTACTTTGAACCCGAATGATATCGAATCTATCGAGGTGTTGAAAGATGCTTCTTCCACTGCTGTTTATGGTTCTTCCGGTGCCAATGGTGTCGTTATCATTACTACCAAAGGTGGAAAAGAAGGAAAGTTGACGGCTAATTTTAATGCATTTTTTGGTATAAACAGTTGGTCTACGATGCCGGAAGTCCGCCAGGGGGAAACTTATATGGAAGGATTGCGTACAGCTCATAAAAATGCGGGTACTTATGTAGATGATGCCAATATGTTTACTAATCCTGCTTATTATGAGGCATACAAAAACGGGAAGTATATCGACTGGGTGGATGAGTTACTGCATACGGGAACTGTTCAGAATTACAGTTTGTCGGTTTCGGGAGGTACGAAAAATACAAAGGCTTATATGTCTATGAACTTTTCCGATGAAAATGGACAATATAATGATGATAATTATAAACTGTATTCAACTAATATTCGTATCGATCATACGATCAATAAATGGTTTAGCACGGGAATCAGTATTCAGGCATCTTATGTGCATCAGAATAAGCCTTTTGCAAAGATTCAAGATGGTATGACTGCTATTCCTTACGGTGAGATCTATGATGAAAATGGCAATATTAATCCTTATCCGATTGAGGGAGATGCCAATTATTTAAATCTTTTGATGAATAATAAAAGTAACTGGAGAAACCAATCCCAGAATACTAAATTATATGTGAATCCGTATATTAAAATTACTCCTATAAAGGGACTGACCTGGGAGTCACGTGTGAACGGAACATTGACTTATTCTCGTTCGAATAGTTTCCAGGGAGATGGTTCATACAACTTTTATAAAGCGGGTGGAAACGTAGAAACAGATACAAATGCCAAGATTACTCAAAACAGATCATATAATTATAAATGGGAGAATATCGTAACTTACAATTTCAATATTGCTAAGATACATGAATTTACTCTTACCGGTGTATCTACCTGGAATCATAATCAGACTGATAATACAGAAATGACAGGAACGGGTATTGCCAACAACAAATATTTATGGGAAGGATTGGAAAAAGCAGCCGTGCAAAAGAACTCGTCCAGTTATTCTATGTCTAAAGGAGTTGGATTAGTAGGACGTGTCAACTATTCTTTATTAGGCCGATATTTATTTTCTGCTTCTATCCGTCGGGATGGTTCTTCCCGTTTGGCTAAAGATCATCAATGGTCTAATTTCCCGGCCGTTTCATTAGGCTGGCGCATTTCTGATGAGAAGTTTATGGAAAGTACAAGAAACTGGTTGGATAATTTAAAACTTCGTGTGGGGTATGGTGTTTCCGGTACGGCTAGTATCGATCCTTATTCTTCCTCTTCTTCTTTGGAATCCGGATGGTTGACTTTAGGGGGCGATAAAACGCAAATATATAATCTTACCCAGACAATTGCCAATCCGGAACTGACATGGGAACGTTCAAAAAACACCAATATCGGTATTGATGTGGCATTCTTGAATAATCGCATCAACTTAACATTGGATATGTATAAGACTAAAACGGAAGGTGTGATATGGCAAAAATATTTGCCTGTGGTAAATGGTGCTTATAATTATTCGGCAACAGGACAGTATCTGACAAATGTGAATTTATGCGAAACAAAAAATAAGGGTATCGAATTGGCTTTGAATACTCGGAATATTGAAACAAAAAACTTCCAGTGGACATCTGCTCTGACTTTTGCATATAACAAGGAAGAGATTACGAAACTGTCTGGAACCGAAAATGATAAAGTGACAAATGGGGACTATACCTATGCTGTAGGAAGTGCTATCAACTCTTTTTATCAGTACAAATTGGATGGTATCTGGCAGAAAGATGAGGAAGCAGATGCGGCTGTATTCGGTTTGAAGCCGGGATCAATAAAGATTAATGTACCTGACATGGTTCGGCATACTGATACAGACGGTAGTGTTTACTATACGAAAGTGAATGCTGACGGACAGGAAATTCGCTATGACGCTTCTAATACTTATTCTGTATCTGCAGATGACTATCAAGTTTTGGGACATAACTCTCCGGATTGGACAATGGGATTCCAAAATACGTTCACATATAAAGATTTTGATTTAAGTATTTATATGCGTTGGGGGCAAATGATTAAATATTCCGTATTGACAGATTATGATCCGACAGGATTGAATAATTATCCTACTTATTTTAATGTGTGGTCTGAAGCAAATCCGTCGAACGATTTTCCTGCAATGGACGCTTCTATTAAGGATAAGTTAGGTTATTATCCGGGTTTTTCAGCATTGTCTTATGTAGATGGATCATTCTTCAAGATCAAGAATATCACTTTGGGATATACCATGCCTGATAGACTAGCAAAGAAATTGGGATTGGGTAAACTTCGTGTATATGGAACGATTACTAATCCGTTTGTACTTGCAAAAAGTCATTTATTGAAGGATTATGATCCGGAAATGAATGGCAGTTTGAACTATCCATTGACAAAGCAGTTGGTCTTTGGTCTTAATCTTTCATTTTAATCCTTTAAACTGATAAATAATGAAGAAATTTGTATATAATGTGGCCTTAGCTTTATGTGCGATGGTTACTATCAATTCATGTTCATTGGAAGAATATAACCCAATGGAGGTTACCGGCGACGAAACGCTAGCTACGTTTGACGGGTGGTACGGAATGCAGACTCAATGTTACAGTCCTATTTATGGACAGTTGTATACCGTGACTGACTTTTTATCTGTAGCTGAAGCTGGAACGGATACTTGGTTAACGGCAAATAATAATGATAATTCGAAGGAATTGTTTTATTACGAGTCATTAACGCCGAGTAAAAACAAGGCATGGGATAAATTATTTATGCAGGCTTATGCTGCTTTGGGTATATGTAACACTGTTATAAACCGCTCTGAAAGTGTGGAAGGAAATGCGGATGATATTCGTGTGCTAACGGCTGAAGCTCGTTGTTTGCGTGGTTTTTATCATCTGATATTGACTACTTACTTTGGTCCGATAACTCTTTGTATGAATGAGGCAGGTACTAATATCGTATTGGAGCCTAAACGTAATACTTTGTCGGAAATTTATTCATATATCATTGACGATTTGAAATATGCGGCAGATAACCTGAATACGACTCCTTACGGTAATAATCGTGCCCGTGTTTCGAGAAAAGCGGCAATGGGACTTTTGGCTCGTGCATATATACAAGGTGCTGGTCAGGGATTGAGTGAAGATGGCGTTTCTTACTGGCAAAGAGCTGCAGATGTTGCAGGAAGTTTTATTGCAGATACGGAAGCTGGTGGAGGTACTTACGGGGGTTATCTTTATAAAGATGTATCGGATATGTGGGCTGATGGCAATAACCGTACTAATAAGGAGGCACTTTTTATTGCAGCAGGTTGTGATGCCAGTGATAATGATGCATGGGATTATTCGAACTATGGGAACAATAAGTTATTTACATACACTTACTGGAATCAGACAAATCTATCAGATATTTGTAAGATAACATCTGATAAGCAGAATTATTTCTATGGACGTACTAATAATGGAAGTTGCGCACCATCTAAGTACTTGCTGGATTGCTTTGAACCGACGTGGGATAAACGTTGGGAGAATTCATTCCAGACAGCCTTTGGTTCTTTCTCTATGGAAAAAGTAGGATGGATTGCATATACCAAAAATACGGTGACATTGACAAGCGATTTATGTACGAAATATGGTATTGATGCTTCACATGTAGGTGAGAAAATTTATCCTTATGCCGACTGTGATGGTAAAACAATGTCGCATGGAGGAAATCAGTATACTGCAGCATCTATATGGCCGAAAGGTGTGACTACGGGAGATGTATCGACTTTAACAACTCCTAAAAAGGCTTACGTTATAGATTATCCGTTAGCTGCAGATGATAATCGCTTTTTCCTTTATTTGTCAAAAGAACCGATGTCGGAGAATGATAAGAAAGATCGTGTTTATGCATGTGTGAATATCGATGATTTATTTGATGCGGATGGTAACTATGTGAAAACACAAAACGATATGCCTAGCAGTTACGATCGCACCTCAAAAGTATATGCTACATTCCCATGTTTGAATAAATTTATCTGGAGTTATGAAGGCGTATATTATGGAAGTAACTTGCAAATTCGTAATGGGGATATTTTTGTGATGCGTATGGCGGAAGTTTATCTGATTGCTGCTGAAGCTGAACAATATCTGGGTAATGGAACAAAGGCGGCAGGTTATCTGAACACGCTTCGTGCTCGTGCTGCTCGTACCGGAGTTTCGGAATCACAGTACAAGCTGACTACTGTCACCGAAGAGGATATCTACGATGAATATGCACGTGAGCTTTGTGGAGAACATTCACGTTGGGCGTTGTTACAGCGTCATCAAGCATTCTCCACTCGTTTGGCGAAATATAACAAACGTGCTGCTTCCAGCTTCAAATCTTATAATATGTGGCGACCTATATCACAAACATTCCTTCAACAAATAGACAATGCTGAGGAATATGGGGATAATGGATACGGTACGACAGCAAAATCCGGTTTAGACGGATTCTTACAATAACAATATAGATTAAATTTTAATTTTCGGAGGGGATATGTCGTGATGACATGTCCCTTTTTTATATATTTTCTATATCTTTGTGCCATCAAACAGAGCTTTATAATTTAAGCGGAACTATGGTAGAAGAAATTTTAGCTTACAACAAGGAATTTGTTGAAAACAAGGGATACGAATCATATATTACCAATAAATATCCCGATAAGAAAATAGCTATTCTTTCCTGTATGGACACCCGACTGACTGCTTTGCTTCCAGCCGCATTAGGAATTAAGAATGGCGATGTAAAAATGATAAAGAATGCAGGTGGCGTTATTTCCCATCCTTTCGGTAGCGTGATCCGGAGTTTACTCGTAGCTATCTTTGAACTGGGTGTGGAGGAGATAATGGTGATTGCTCATTCTGATTGTGGAGCTTGTCACATGCATAGTGAAACGATGCTTGAAAAGATGACGGCACGGGGGATAAATCCGGATTATATTGACATGATGCGCTTCTGCGGAGTTGATTTTCATGCTTGGCTGGATGGCTTCGAAGATACGGAAAAGTCCGTGAGGGGAACAGTCGATTTTATCGTGCGTCATCCTTTGATTCCTTCAGATGTGACAGTTTACGGATTTATTATCGATTCTACAACCGGAGAATTAACACGGATTGTATAGATAAACTATCTTTTTAATTCCTCTAAATATAGTGACGCTATCCTGTCATGATAGTGATACTATCCTTATTGTATGGTATCGCTATGTCTATAGGATAGTGACGCTATCTTGAATACAAAAAAATAAGGCAGCTTTTTATCGGCTGCCTTTATCTTTCTACGGTTATATACTTTCTTTGACTGGTGCACTCGTTTGTGACAAATAGGGTGCCCGTACATCTCAATTTCTGCCTCACGGCTAGCTTTACGATTCGCTTTAACGTAATCGTCCTGTGTAATTCGCTTTTTCATAATGAAATTATTTCTCTGTGCAAAGATACAATATATTCTTCATTTAGTATAAACTTTTATTTCCTATTACGCTCGGTTTGCATTATCTTTGCATACATTAATCAAATGAAACCGGAAATAATATGGAAAATTTCAGTGAATTGATAAAGAACCGTCGTAGTATGCGGAAGTTCACCGATGAAGAATTGACACAAGATCAGGTAGTTGCATTGATGAAAGCAGCCTTGATGTCTCCCTCTTCCAAACGTAGTAATAGTTGGCAGTTTGTAGTGGTTGATGATAAAGAGATATTGAAAGAATTGTCTCATTGCAAAGAACAGGCTTCTTCATTCATTGCCGATGCAGCTTTGGCGATTGTTGTAATGGCCGATCCGTTGGCCAGCGATGTTTGGATTGAAGACGCTTCCATTGCTTCCATCATGATACAGTTGCAGGCTGAAGATCTTGGCTTGGGAAGTTGTTGGGTGCAGGTTCGCGAACGTTTCACTGCCACCGGAATGCCTTCCGATGAATTTGTCCATGGAATTTTGGATATTCCCTTGCAACTTCAGATTCTTTCTGTCATTGCTATCGGCCATAAAGGGATGGAACGTAAACCTTTCAATGAAGAACATCTTCAATGGGAGAAAATTCATATTAATAAGTTCGGAGGAAAATAAGCATGGGAGCTGCTAAAGCGAATAATAGTAAAGATACCTATCTGGCTACTGCTGTTACCTTTATTGTAATCGGAGCACTTTTTCTGATCGATAAGCTGATTCATTTTTCTTCCATTGGGCTACCCTGGGTGATGAATAAGGACAATATGCTATTGTACGCCTCGATCTGTTTCCTTATTTTCAAACGCGATAAATCAATTGGTTTTGTGTTGCTTGGGCTTTGGTTAGTGATGAATATCGGTTTGGTCATGTCCTTATTGGGTTCGTTATCCGGATATCTGTTGCCATTGACACTGCTCATCATCGGAATCGTTTTATTCTGGTTTGCAAAACGATAAGAGAATAATGAAAAGAAGTATAGAAGATACACCGATCGTGTTTATCGGTGCAGGTAATTTGGCTACTAATCTGGCGAAAGCTCTTTATCGTAAAGGTTTCCGCATTGTACAGGTATATAGCCGGACCATGGAATCTGCCCGTACCTTAGCCGAGAAAGTAGAAGCTGAATATACAACAGATTTACAGGCAGTCTCCAAAGATGCAAAATTGTATATCGTATCAGTGAAAGATGATGCTTTAGTCGATTTGTTACCGCAGATAACAGAAGGAAAGCAAGCGTCTTTGTTAGTGCATACGGCAGGAAGCATTCCGATGAGCGTTTGGGAAGGGCATGCAGAACGTTACGGAGTATTTTATCCGATGCAGACATTCAGTAAACAACGTGAAGTTAAATTTCAGGAAGTGCCTTTCTTTGTTGAAGCGAAAAGGCCCGAAGACGTGGAATTGTTGAAGGCTGTTGCCGCCACACTTTCGGAAAAGGTCTACGAGGCTTCTTCCGAGCAACGTAAAAGCCTACATTTGGCTGCTGTTTTTATCTGTAACTTCACCAACCACATGTATGCATTAGCAGCTGATTTGCTTGAAAAATACAACTTGCCTTTCGATGTCATGCTTCCGCTGATAGATGAAACAGCACGTAAAGTCCACGAACTGGCGCCACGTGATGCACAGACCGGACCCGCTGTTCGTTACGATGAGAATGTGATGAGTAATCATCTTGCCATGTTGGTAGATTCTCCGGCATTGCAGGAAATATATAAACTAATGAGCAAAAGTATCCATGAGCACCATCAATTATGATTTATCCCGTATCAAAGCTTTAGCTTTTGATGTGGACGGAGTATTGAGTTCGACTACCGTACCTTTGCATCCTTCCGGGGAACCAATGCGTACCGTGAATATCAAAGATGGGTATGCCATCCAGTTGGCTGTGAAAAAAGGACTTCACATAGCTATCATCACCGGTGGCCGGACAGAAGCGGTACGTATCCGTTTTGAGGGGCTGGGAGTGAAGGATTTATACATGGGTTCTGCTGTGAAGATACACGATTATCGTGCTTTTCGCGATAAGTACGGATTGACCGATGATGAAATTCTATATATGGGCGATGACGTGCCGGATATTGAAGTGATGTGTGAGTGCGGACTGCCATGCTGCCCGAAAGATGCTGTGCCGGAAGTGAAATCCGTTGCAAAGTATATTTCTTATGCGGACGGTGGTCGTGGATGCGGACGTGATGTAGTGGAGCAGGTGCTAAAAGCTCACGGTCTATGGATGGCGGAAGATGCTTTCGGCTGGTGAAATCAACTGGTGACATCAATAAAAAGTTTTTTCAATCGTAAATAGTAAATCGTCAAATCGTAAATAAAACCATGCTTGATAACTTAAAGAAATATCAGATTATATTAGCTTCCAATTCTCCCCGTCGGAAAGAACTGATGTCGGGACTAGGAGTAGACTATGTAGTCAGAACATTACCGGATGTAGACGAGTCATACCCGAATACATTGGTGGGTGCTGAAATACCTGAATATATTGCCCGTGAAAAGGCAGATGCCTACCGTACCATGATGAAGCCGGGAGAATTATTGATTACGGCAGATACCATAGTCTGGCTGGATGGGAAAGTACTTGGAAAACCGGAGGGTAGGGAAGGAGCCGTTGAAATGCTTCGTGCTCTCTCGGGAAAATCTCATCAGGTCTTCACAGGAGTTTGCCTGACTACTACCGAATGGCAAAAAAGCTTTACCGCTTCCTCCGAAGTGTTGTTTGATGTCTTGTCGGAAGATGAAATCCTGTATTATGTAGATCGTTATCAGCCAATGGATAAGGCAGGAGCTTATGGCGTCCAGGAATGGATCGGGTATATCGGGGTTAAATCAATTTCCGGTAGTTTTTATAATATTATGGGACTTCCCATACAGAAACTGTACGGAGAGTTGAAAAAGCTGTAGTAAGTATCTTGAATATATCTGAATATATCAGTATCAGTGTAGTTAACTTATTGATTACATGAAATACACAAGATATACTTAGTCCAATAATACAAAAAGGCTACCTCAAAATAGAAAATGAGGCAGCCTTTTTCTGTATTTTTAAGCAGGAACATTTATTGAATATCCCAAACTGAAAGATGTGGAAACCTATAATAAATCCAACATCAGAGGAATATCTTCTTCCCGAATTCCTTGTGTGAGAAGAGCTTCTTCATCTTTATGGAACATTTCCAGGAATCGTTCCCGGTTTCCACTAGCCGTAATGGCTTTTCCATAGAAAACGGCAGCTTTCTGAATATCTCCCATCACCCAGGCAACATGTCCTGCATTCATATAATCAATAGCCAGAGGCTTCTGTTCTATTATTTTTTCATAATACTTCATCGCCTGTTCATGTTTCTGGCTGATAAATGAACACCATCCGATACCACGCCATGCCTTAATACAGTTGTTCTCGATGAAATCCAGTTTGAAGAAATAATTCAGTGCTTCTTCATATTGCCCCAATTCTACCAGACAGCTACCGATATGGAAAGTCACATTGGTATCTTCCGGAGCAGCTTCTTCTACCTTCTTATAATAGGTGATTGCTACCTGGTAATTTCTGTTCAACCGATAACAAATAGCCAGATGACGATTGTTCCAGATATTATCCGGTTTCAGCGTGTCAGCTTTCAGATAAGCTTGGATAGCTTCTGCATATTTCTTTCTTTTCTGCAATGCATAGCCAAACTTCTGGTAATATTCAGCACTCTCTCCTTCGAATCCGCCAATCGTTTCCAACTCTTCATAAATTTCGATAGCCTCGTCCCAACGTTCCTTTGACAGGTAGAAATCGGCAATGGGGAACAATACATCTTCCCAGTGCAATATATTGTCGAGTGCAGGGACATGATGAAGATCGAGCTTCTCTTTAAAAATATCTCTGAATTCACTCTTGCGCACACTAAGTTTGAAGAAGCGATACAAATCGTGCAGGTACTGGTTGCTGACCGTTCCCGGACGTTCATTGAATTTCTTCATCGTCTCAACATTCGATTTCTCCGCCAATTCTGCAACCTGTTGTTCATTCAGTTGGCTCAACATCATATCCTGTTGTGACTGTGGCAATTGATGGATTGTGAAAAAGAGAGAGTACTTATCACTGTTACTGAAGAATCCCGATTGAAGAATTAAATCCAGTAGACTGCCTCCCTGATTTCCCGCCTGCTTCATTGCCTTGAGCACATTAGACTGTTGCTTGCTGAATGGATAAAACCAGTTATGCACCTCGCGGAAGAACGGATAGTTTTTCAAAGCCGCAAAAGTGCTCATATATACATCTGCACCCTCCAGCTGCAATTCGTTCATTTCACGCAGTTTATCCCCCAGTCCGGATTTCTCGAATGCATCTTCCCAATCCGGATTCATATCGTTGTTCTCTTCATCGCTTTCTTCAAAGCCGAACCGCATATTTTTCATGGAGGAAACATTCTTCAGCATTTCGGGAATAATCTCCTCCCTCATCTTTTTATCAATCTTTTCCGTTTCCTGACATAATAGCATTTGGCGGTAAATACGTGCGACATCTTCTCTGAATGAGGGAATTTCTTCCATGAGATCCACTCTTTTTATCAGTTCCGGATAGAAAGTAAGGCGGCTTCTGTAAATGTGGAAAATAATCATCGCACCAACCAATGCCCGTTGACTGACGTTAACGTTGGGATGCTCGTAAGCATCAAGCAACCACATTATTTTTCGTAGGTCGAAACATTCCATCAAGCTCAATGTGAGGGCACTGACAAACAAACATAAATCATCTCCCGGAAGTAATTCCGAGGCAAGCATGGCTTTTGCATCTTCCTCGTCTTCGGGAGTCCATGCGCTGTTTGTCCATGTTCTGATAAACATAAACTTGAGCGTGTCCTCATGCCGCTTTAATACTTCATCCATCTTTTCGTCAGACAGTAATCCGCTGACTGCCAAGTCGTCATTAAAAGACTCCAGTATGTGTAATATGGTTTTAAGACCATAGTTTGACAAATCTGGCGATTTGGGAGTACGTCGTACTTCATGATAGTATCTTGATGAAGCGTTATCCAATATGAGCAAACGTGATTGGTCGGCAATTCCCCATGTGTCCGATACCATTTTCTGATACAGATTCCACCGTTCAGGGTCATTTGCTCCCTGTTTCATGTATTCCAGCATATATTTGTAGGAAGTCTGCAATTGTTCCAGGCGAGTGCGTAGATCCCAGTCAGGACACTGCCACAGCAGAGATTCCAACTGCATCAGAGCTTCCTTGAGTCTTTTTTCTTCAAGTAAGGCACGTATATATGCGTATTGTTCATTAATCGTTTTTTCGTTCATCATTATCTAATTATTTATTTTTTCCAATCCAGGTCAAGCGTTTCCAGAGACCCTCAAAAGGACCATGTTTATGGTGTCGGAGCCACCACGAACAGAATGCCATTTGTAATAGAACAAAAAGGATGCCAAAAAGGAAGCTATATGTGATTCCTAAATATCGTCCCAATTCGAATCCCCAATGATAGAACAAAAGAGAACCGAAAATGGATTGCCCGAGATAGTTCGTTAAACTCATTTTACCATAAGATGTGAAACGCATAAAGAAACTACGGTCTTTCACACGGTAGAAAGTCAACAGTAATCCTGTCACCAGTAATACCATGAAACTAAGGCTGCTGAATGAACTTAATATCAATTGTAGAGGAACAAGGACGGCACTCCGTTCGATGAATTCCGGCAACATATTATTTAATCCGTAGATGGGGAAGAAGCAGAGAAGCGAAATTGCTAATGCTTTTAACCACAAGCGTTCGTTCTGTTCACTATACAGGAAATATTTGCGGCGGCTAACCAGCATTCCGAATAGGAATAATCCCGGTGTTTGTAAGATACGTCCATGTTCCAATGCCCAAGTCATGTTAGCCATTTGTCCTTCCCACATATTCATGCGGACTGTTTCAAGGAAGTTGCCATGCTTTTGTACGTCGAAAGCGATGCTGAAATAATAACCTGCCAAACTTTTACCTGCCACATAGTCAGGATTGCACAAGGCATAGATCAATTTTGCCCAATCGATAGGTTGAAGGATTAATAAAGTAGCAAAGATGGCAACCGTACGGTCACTCATCCGGCAGAATATCGGCAGGATAATTCCTAAAATCGCATACATGGTTAATATTTCGCCGGTAAAGAAAGCGGCATTGAATTGTCCTATAATGAATAGGATGAATAATCTCCATAAAAAACGCAGGCGGAAATCTTTCCCTCTCCGTTGTTGGTTATTGTCCTGAATATAGAAACTGAAACCGAAGAGCAAAGCAAATACAGCGTATGCTTTATTACTGAAAGTGAAGAATAATCCTCTCCAGATTGCCTGATCGGTAAATTTCATCCATTCAAAAGGGACTTCTTCCGGGAAAGAATAGAAATTAAAGTGTTCAATGCTGTGCAAGAGGATGATTCCCATTACTGCCAATCCTCTTAATACGTCGGCCACGTCTATTCGGGCGTTGGTTTCGGCGATTTTACTTTCCATGTTTTTTTAGTTACTGTTATTAATAAGATTAATATTTGTTCCAAAAGGAATATATTCCTTATTTATAATTTCATTCATAACCCTATGGGAATGAATGATAGTCTGTTTTCAACTATTACGCATTAATACTTAATACTTGACACTTAATACTTGAGTTAGAACCTCACCTGTACTTGTGCCTGTATCAGATTGGAATCTTTCTGTCCATCTCCTTTTTTATCACAAAAGGTATATTGTGCCTGCAATCGACATCTGGGATAAAACCAGTATTGTACGCCTGCAATATAGTTATTTTGTTTGAAATCTGCACTCTTGTTCGGGTTGAAATAATCGTACGAAGCGATGAAATCGAAATTTCGTGCAAAGCGTACGCTTCCTGTTGCATAGAAACCTTCACTTTTCACACTTCGGTCTTTTCCGCCAAGATATTCTGTACGCAGATTAAAAGTGGGAGTAGTGACAACACCTCCTGCACTCCAACGTTTCTTGGCGTAGTTTTCTCCCGCTTTGATTCCGGTATATTCCGAATCGGCTATGGCGTGCCCTGTTCCGCGGATGAACGAACCACCTACGGATAACCATTTCAGAGGATAAACCATTAAATTGCCGACCACATCTTTCTGGCTGTTTTTGTCTTTGGTATTCAATCCCTGCCCGTTCATTACGGCCACTTTATATTGCAGGAAGTCGCGAAAAACTTTCCCGTGAAGCATCATGCCAATATCCCGTCCGGAAGTCATTCCGTAACACTTATCGCTACCGCTTACTCCTGCCAGATAGCAGACAGACTGTGAATAGCAATTGATAAGTTCTACTGTAGTAGGAGACAATTCGTTTTCTATGGTATAAGGAACTTTGAATTCACCGATACGTGCCGTAAGTCCGGGGAGAAACTGATAATCAGTATATACTTCGAGTAGCATACCGCCATTATAGAAGTCATACATAAAGTCGCAAGTCCACCGTTTGGTGATCTTTCCATGTGCCATGAAAATAATTCGTTTGATGTCGAATGTATTGTCGGGATTCGCTGCATCGTCGTATGTATATCCCAGCTGTGCATATCCGGAGAGACTAATCCGTTCTTTCAGTGTGTTGACAACCTGATTTAGTGGTGTTTGTTCTTGTGCAAGAAGGGCATTTTGTATACCTGTTATACATAATACAAAAGTGAAGAGATTGAGTAGTGTTTTTCGCATGAGTCAGTTGTTATTTGATTATGGTTGATACTGTGGGGATAAACGTAGTGTCGATCAGATTCTTTTCAGAGTAGGTTTGAGGTATTCGGTGGTTTTCTTTCAACCAGTGTATAGCCTTGTCTATCGCTTCAGCGGAGGGGCGTTTTGCTTTTTGATAACCGGGGAGGACAACGAGTCCTGTCAGATTTTCGGGCACACCTATCTCTATCAGCACTTGCTCCCATTCTTTCTGCGGGTGCATTTTTATATAATCTACCCCCAAGTTATATCCTGTGATGAGTAGCTCGATTTCTTCTCTCTTCTCGTTGAGCGCTTTTCGTGAAAAAGTGGTAGCGGTGAAATCAATGCCCATCTCTTGCGTACTTACCAATGAACGATGTTTACTGTTCATGGCGATGGATGCGGCAGGATCGGGTAGGAAAGAGGCGTCAATCTGATTGTACTGCAACATTTGCAGGCGGAGAGGAAGCTGGCCGATTTCCGGCATATTTATTTCCGCATGCTTGATTCCGGCTTTGCTTAATAGCTGGTCGGTGGCATATTCGATAACCGTGTTGCGCGACACCGCGATATTCTTTTCCTTGAGCTGTTCCAGTTGGTTGATATTACTTTCTTTGGAGACAATGAAGCAGAAATAACCATCATTCTTCAGGATGAATTCTAAATCAGTATGATGAATAGCTTGTAATACTACCGCACTGGGATAGTCAGTAATCATGCCATCCATTTTCCGAGTTTGGAAAGCAGCGTCCCGGTCGTTGGCAGAGTTGAATGAAAGAATGGTCAAATCCAGTCCTAATGAGTCGTAAATGCCTTGCGTTTTGGCTATATGAAAAGGAAGTCCGTCCAATGTAGGCATCATGCCCAGGGTAAGTGGTTGCAGTTCGGTTAGAGGTAAAAAAGAGCTGTCTCCTTTCTTACTCTGACAAGAGTAAAGGAAGAAAAGGATGAACCAAAAGAATAGTACCGGTCTTTTCATACCTCGTTTTTATAAATAAGAGGAACTCTGTTTTTATAAATAAGGGCAACTCTTTTCACAAAGAACTGCCCTGTCAATATTAACTATGTAAAAATTAACAATTATCTTATTCTTGAATAGCAGCGATACCCGGAAGAACTTTTCCTTCGATTGCTTCGAGCAATGCGCCACCACCAGTTGAAACATAAGACACACCGTTAGCCAAACCGAACTTGTTAACACAAGCTACAGAGTCGCCACCACCTACGAGTGAGAATGCGCCGTTCTTAGTTGCTTCAACGATTGCTTCACCTACTGCACGTGAGCCGTGAGTGAAGTTATCAAATTCGAATACGCCTGTAGGACCGTTCCAAAGAATAGTCTTAGATTCTTTGATAACGTTAGCGAAGATTTCTTCAGTCTTAGGACCGATGTCAAGACCTTCCCATCCGTCAGGAATTTCGTCAACAGCACAGAATTTAGTATTTGCATCGTTAGAGAATGCGTCAGCAATCTTAGCGTCAACAGCCAATACCAGGTTTACACCTTTTTCTTTTGCTTTCTTAATCAAATCCAAAGCCAAGTCAAGTTTGTCGTCCTCACAGATAGAGATACCGATTTTACCACCCATTGCTTTAGTAAATGTATAAGTCATACCACCGGCGATGATAAGGTTGTCCACCTTGCTCAACAGGTTCTCGATGATTTCGATTTTAGAAGAAACTTTAGAACCGCCCATGATAGCAGTGAACGGACGTTTGATATCGTTCAATACTTTATCAACAGCTTTCACTTCTTTTTCCATCAAGTAACCGAACATCTTGTTGTTTACATCGAAATATTTAGCGATCAATGCTGTAGAAGCGTGTGCACGGTGAGCAGTACCGAATGCGTCGTTTACGTAGCAGTCAGCGTAAGAAGCCAATTTCTTGGTAAATTCTTTCTGGCTTTCTTTTACTGCTTTCTTAGCAGCAGCTTTTTCTTCGTCAGTTGCATCTTCTGCCAAACCTCTTGGTTTGCCTTCTTCTTCAGCGTAGAAACGAAGGTTTTCGAGCAACAGCACTTCTCCCGGTTGCAGAGCAGCAGCTTTTACAGCAGCTTCTTCGCCCATGCAGTCGTTAGCGAACTGAACTTCAACGCCCAGCAATTCAGACAGATGCTTGATGATATGTTTCAAAGAGAATTTATCGGCAACGCCTTTCGGACGGCCCAGGTGAGAGCCAATGATGATGCTTCCGCCGTCTGCCAGAATCTTCTTCAAAGTAGGAAGAGCTGCACGCATACGAGTGTCATCTGTAATGTTGAAGTTTTCGTCCAGGGGTACATTGAAGTCCACGCGAACAAATGCCTTTTTACCGGCAAAATTGAATTTGTCAATTGTCTGCATAATACTCTATTTTTATTTAAAAGTGTTTTTAAAATTCTTCTTTTAGAACGACCGCAAAGTTACTATTTATTTCGGTTCTTTGCTATTAAATCGTTATTTATTCTTGGCTTTTGGTTCCTCTTTTGTAACTTTATAGGTGTTACAGAAATATTTGCACATCATTTGCAAACCACAGGTGTCACATTTGGGAGTACGTGCCTGACAAACGTAACGGCCGTGCAGGATGAGCCAGTGATGGGCAATCGGTATGAGCTTTTCCGGAATATTCTTCACCAGTTCTTTTTCCACGCTGAACGGGGTGGTGCAACTGTCCGGCACCAGTCCGATACGGTGGCTGACACGGAACACGTGTGTATCTACCGCCATTGCCGCTTTTTTGAATACAACCGACTGAATCACATTGGCAGTCTTTCTTCCTACACCGGGCAACTTTATCAGATCTTCCAGATTATCCGGCACCTCGCTATTGAAGTCATTCACCAGCATCTTTGCCATACCGACCAGATGTTTGGCTTTGTTGTTGGGATAAGACACGCTTCGTATATATTCGAAAATCACTTCCGGCGTAGTGGCAGCCAGTGCTTCCGGAGTCGGAAAATCTTTATACAAAGGAGGAGTGATGATATTCACCCGTTTGTCCGTACATTGTGCAGAAAGAATAACAGCGATCAGCAACTCATACGGATTGTTGTAATGCAGTTCGGTTTCGGCCACAGGTATGTTGTCCTGAAACCAGGCGATTACTTTCTCATAACGTTCTTTCTTTCTCATCGTAGCTTGTTTTTATGGTAATGAGGCGTCACTTTTACTCTGAAATAGAGAGCGGAAACTACCGTCAGGCAGGCTCCGAAAAGATAAGCCTTATCAAATGTACTTATTTCTGCAATATATCCTCCCGTCAGCATACCGATACCGATTCCTACATCCCAGGAAGTGAGGTAGGTGGAAGTCGCTGTTCCCCGTTGACTGTTGGGGGCGAGGTTGACAAACAGCGTATTAAATGCCGGAAACATAATTCCAAACCCGACACCCATTAATAATGCAATGCCAAAAAACAGCAGGGTACAGGCTGTATCATTCCATTGAATCACATATACACAAGTTGAAAGCAGGAAGAAACTGAAAACAACCAGGTATAATCCGGCAGCTATTACTTGTGTTATTTTTCCGCGATCCACCAGTTTTCCTGAAAAGATACGCGAAATGGCCATACCGACTGCCATAAAGGTGAAGAAGAATCCGGTTTGTGTGTTCAATCCTATTTGGCGGGCGTACATGGCGACATAGTTGGTTGTCATTCCGTAAGGGATGGAAAGCAACAGCAGACTAAGTCCGGCAGGTAGTCCTTTCATCAGGATAAAGCGGTCGAGCGAGATCGGCTCCCGTTTCACAGGAGGCTTGTAGGGCGTTTTAACCAGACTTGCGCATAGAAAACCTAAAATACAGGAACCGAATGCATAACAGAATATCGTAGCAAAAGAAACTCCCGCATCATGTAGAAACAGTCCGAACATCGGCCCGATGGACATGGCTGTGTTGTTGGTAAGCCCGTAATAACCTAAGCCTTCCCCTCGTCGGGAAGAGGGCATAATGTCTATTACTACCGTGTTTCCGCCTACTGTGACCATTCCGAAAGAGACGCCGTGAATGATTCGGAATATAATAAATAAGGTAAGGGAACCGGCAATTAAATATCCGCCGAACATCATCATAAAGATGAAGTAAGCAAACAGATAAAGAGGTTTTCGGGCAAACGTGTCGAGCAGATAACCGGAAAATGGACGGATACAGAGAGCTGCCACCGTGTAACAGGAGAGGACAATGCCGATAGTGGAATTTCCAGCCTGGAAGAATTCGGATAAATAGAACGGCAAAACAGGAATCAGCAACCAGAAACCGAAGTATAGCAGGAAGTTGGCTGCCAAGATGAAACAATAACTGGGAGTAATGAGTCTATCCTTTGCCATAATGAATGATCGTTCAATCGACCGATTCGCGTTGATTGGAAACCAACGCCGTTGGCCTGATTGGTCTGTTGATGAATATGCCAATGTCCCGATCACCGTCCGACGGTTTTATTGGGAACATTGGCATACTGGTAAATTTAGCACATTATTAATATGCCGCTTCGAATTCTTTTAGGAAGCGTGTATCGTTTTCAGAGAACATACGGAGGTCTTTCACCTGATATTTCAGGTTTGTGATACGCTCGATACCCATACCGAGGGCATAACCGCTGTATATTTTGCTGTCTATACCATTTGATTCAAGTACGTTCGGGTCTACCATACCGCAACCGAGGATTTCTACCCAGCCGGTGTGTTTACAGAACGGACATCCTTTACCGCCGCAGATATTACAGCTGATATCCATTTCCGCACTTGGTTCGGTAAACGGGAAGTAAGACGGACGCAGACGGATCTTTGTATCAGCACCGAACATTTCTTTGGCGAAGAGCAGCAACACCTGCTTCAAGTCGGTGAATGATACGTTTTTATCTACATACAGCGCTTCTACCTGATGGAAGAAACAGTGTGCGCGGTAGCTGATAGCTTCGTTACGATATACACGTCCCGGACAGATGATGCGGATAGGAGGCTGTGAAGTTTCCATCACACGGGTCTGTACAGAAGAAGTATGTGTACGCAACACTACGTCCGGATGAGCTTCGATAAAGAAAGTATCCTGCATATCGCGTGCCGGATGGTCTTCGGCAAAGTTCAGTGCCGAGAATACGTGCCAGTCATCTTCAATTTCCGGACCTTCGGCAATGCTGAACCCCAGACGGGCAAAGATATCAATGATTTCGTTCTTTACAATGGTGAGCGGGTGGCGTGTACCGAGTTCCACAGGATAAGCCGAACGCGTCAAATCCAGTCCGTCACAATCGTTGTCCTGACTTTCAAACATTTCTTTCAGCGCGTTGATTTTGTCCTGCGCTTTTGTTTTCAGTTCATTCAGTCTCATGCCGACTTCTTTTTTCTGTTCGGCAGCTACATTACGGAAATCTGCCATTAAGTCGTTAATGGCTCCCTTCTTACTTAGGTATTTGATGCGGAGAGCTTCGAGTTCTTCGGCATTGGAGGCGTGTAAGGCTTCCACCTCTTTCAGAAGTTGTTCAATCTTAGCTATCATATTTTTGATGTATTGTTATTCAGTTTCTTAGTAAAAACCGTGCAAAGATATAATTTTATCACGAACCATCGAAATAATTTGTATCTTTGTTGCCGATATGTACCGAAAATCCGGCAACTTATGAAAAAGATTGTTTTCTGTCTTCTGCTTTTAACCTTTTCTTTTCGCCTTGCGGCCCAAATTGACTATTTGGAGCCGGTGAAACCTTTTTCCACTTATACAGGCGAGTTAGGCGAATATTATCGTAGTGTGTTTTCTTTACTTAATACGGGCTTCCAGAAACAGCCTTATGCGCGTTTTGCAGCTATCCCTTCCTTTTCGCCGGAGTATGCAATGTCGGTAGAGAAGAGGAATGGACGTTATACGCTGGTTTCGAACACATTATCGCGTACTTATTGGCAGGCAGAGAAGGGGACGGTGACGGTGGATACTAAATCGGTTGTCATTAGTGCTTCCCTATATCAGTCTTTAGGGGCTATCTTTCGTTTGGTGACAGAACAGGTACAGGATTTGGACGGTTCTACGGCTGGTTTGGATGGAATTGTTTATTTTTTCTCTTCTACGGATGCCAAAGGTAAAGAGCAGATGGGACGTAAATGGTCGCCGGAAAAAGGAACGTTGATGGAACGTCTCGTGTTGGTTTGTCAGTCGGCTTATATGCTATCCCGAGGGGAAAATATTTCGGAACAGACATTGGCAGTGGAGGCTGCTGCTTTATTAAAAGCATTGCAACAGCGCACCAAGGAAGAGCCGGATGCTTATAAGCGGCCGATGTATATCGGAATTTATCCGGTGGGTCCCCGTTCAAAGACACTTTCCGGAAGACAGGTGGAGGAACCTGCTCATTTCTCTGCGATGACTCCGGAAGAATATATTGCCAGTGAAATGGTTTATCCGTCAGGGCTTTTGGAAAAGAATGTTTCGGGTTATGCTTTATGTGAGTTTACTATTGATAAAGAAGGGGTTATCCTTCGTCCTCATATTCTACGTTCCACTCATCCGGAATTTGCAGAGGAGGCTCTCCGCATTGTCAAAGGAATGCCGAAATGGTCACCTGCATTGGTGGGAGGAAAGCCGGCGGATAGTAATTACACTCTTTATGTTCCTTTCCGTCCGCAACTCTATCGGAATAAATAAGCAACTTTGCATCTAAAGTCCGATTAATAAAAAAGAAATATTGCATTTATAAGTTGAACTTATACTCTCTCCAATAAATAAAAAAATAAATTTGCTGTCATCTGTCACAGATTGTAACTTAACTGTTTGATTATGAAAAGTTAATGGCGTGACAGCAACATGGTGACAGCACTGTGACGGCAATAATGCTGTCACTGCAAAGCAAAGAAGAGATAAACGCACTGCAAAGGCGGTATGGTAGAGATGCATACCCAAATCAAGTAAAAATCACAGATGAAGTTTCATTGCCTGAATAGTATTAACCACAGGCAGATAAGCTATTTTATTTATTACCCCTGTACTTACGGGGCGGGACCTGCCTTGTAACCGATAGTTTCAAGCCTTGAAACTATTGGTTTTGCGGTTCGAAACTACAGTTTCATCGCCTTGAAACTTTAGTTTCTCTTGCTTGGAACTATTAGTTTCTTACTGATGAAACTATAGTTTCACACTGATGGAACTTTAGTTTCTCACCGATGAAACTATTCTCCCGTGTAGTTGTTTACTTATTTGTCTTATATAAAATTCTATTGTAACTAAAAAGCTTGTCATTTATTATCTTTCTTTTCAGAAAAAAGAAGTATATTTGCAATCAAGGACCGGACCTTTGACAGCCGGACTTGTATTTATAGGACATTTAATTTATTAGTAGGAAAGTCGCATTTTCGAATAGATGATAAATCAAATGTCCGTGCCAAGCTTATATCCCTATCGATATATAAGTTCTGGTGCGGGCATACTGTATTTTTCATCTATGGGTATGCGACTACCTCTACTAGGAAATATATGTATCGTTCGCACCTTTTTTTATATCTGGTTGCGACGCATACATCTAAAAACAAAACGAGGTATGACAACAAAACAATGGATTGGTATTGAAGAAGCGGCAACCAAGTATCAGGTATCTACCAGACGTATTATTACTTGGTGTGAAAGGCAAGAGATTATTTATTCAGAAGTCGGTGATTATCTGATGCTTGATGAAAACAGTCTGACGGATTGTCTTGAACGAAATATCCGGTTCAGTCTTTCCGAAGAAGAACACAAACGCCGGATGGATGAGAAGATGAAGGAAAATGAAGAGGAATTTTTTCTACTTCAATCACTGAAAGAGTTGACCCCATTGATCCGGCTAATAATAAAGGAGCTTGCCGGAATGATAAGGAATGATGAAAGACGGCAACTATTTCTTTATACCGTCTTACAAGGAAATATTAAGGATTTTAGTGTCCGGAAACGCATGAAATATCGTCAAGCACAGAAGGCATTTGAGGGACTTGTACAGGAAATAAAATCTCAAGCGGGATTCCTTAGGACCTATAAGGAAGAAAATATCCGCCTTAGAGCAACAGTACGGGCGTATGAAATGAAATCCCGCCAAAATGGCTTTGATAATGATATGCTCATGAGGGAAGCAGAAGAAACGAATCCGGAAATTTTTATTCCTGAAGATATAAAAGCGATAAAGGCTTTGCTCGATACTCCTATTACAGAATTGAAATTCGATATTCGGTCGCAGCGGATCATTTCTGAAGCTGATATAAAAACACTCCGGGAACTGTTACAAATCACTTCTCAATATGGGTTTAGGAAATTGCGTGATATGTTACGGAATTTTGGGCTGGTTTCACAAAAGAAAGTGGAAAAACGCTTGAAAGAGCTGAATGTACTGGACGTTGCAGGTAACTGTAATTTATATAGGTATCTGGATGAATGACACAGATTGGGCTGGAGTGTTTCTTTGATAGTATAATAACATGACTGATTTCTTCAAAAATCATTAAAATAGAAAACTTTTCTTCGTTTGTATTGTCTTATAGCCATAAACTTTTAAAACGAGAACTTATGGATGATATGATTAACAGGCATGATTCGATAGCCGAAGAAAATATCGAACCGAATGGTCGTCCGGCTAAGAACCAGTTTGAGGAATGGAGTGGCGAGGTTGCCGACCGTGCCGATGACGCATTTAAGAATGACAAGAAAGACGGTCCCATTAAAGACCGTGAGAAACGTATAAAAGAAATGGACGAAGTGATTAAAAAGGACCTTGAATAAAGGTCCTTTTTTGTTTTCTGCGATACGGAAAGATAGTACAGAAAGATACATACGGATGAATAAAAATAAGAAATTATACTATCATCCAGTAAATCAATATAGGTATTAAAATTCCTATTATCGTTAGAATTCCGCCGATGCCCCACAATCCCTTTTTCCCGGGAACAATCAGTAACCCGGTGATGAGCAAAATAAACATGAGTAAGAGGAATGCATCGGAGGTTATTGTCCATAAAGAACCCGGATTGCGATGTAACTTATTCAATGCGGTTAGGAAAGCGGGACGATGCATTTCTTTGATAAATGCCTGCTGGCTGGTTGCATCCAACTTGATTACCAATTGCTCTTTGCCAAAGATGGTCAGTTTGTTTTTACTGAGGCTGAAACGGTTATACAGGTCGGGATTGCATGAGAGATCGGAGATAATCTTTCGTGCATCAGCTTCTGTAAAATCGTCTTTATTGGCAGGGAGTTGGAATATATAGTCTACTGTGCGCTCCTTTTTCTGATTCATGAATGTAAATTCTTTCCGGTGGTTGAGCAGGAAGCCGGAAAGGAGATAGACAAACAGGATGCCTGCACAAATGAAAGATACATAACGGTGCGTTAAACGTAAGTATTTTAGTGTTTTGGGAGATAACATTTTTATATAGAATTTACTAAGTTAGTGAATGTCCAATTCGTCTAATATGTATTGGGAATGTGAGTATTGCTCCAAAGTCCATAATACATAGCGGATATCTACTGCGATGTTACGGCTTTTCTCATTGCCTGCAGTTTCGTAGTCGGAACTAAGTCCCTGCCAGATACGGTCGAAGTTGATACCCACCACTTCTCCTTTGGCATTCAATACCGGACTGCCCGAACTACCAGAAGTGGTATGTGCATCTGTCAGGAAACAACAGGTGGGTGTCACTTTCTGGCTAAAGTAGTTACTGGGTTGGCGGTGTTCGATGAGTTTGACGAAACGTGCCGGCAGATTGAAGTCCTTGTTTCCGGCATAAAGGCGATGACGGCTGAGCATTCCGTCAACAGTTGTAAATGGAGTATAGATGACTCCTTCGCTGGGAACGGCTGCCTTTACTTTTCCCGTAGAATAACGCAGGGTGCGGTTAGCGTCAAATGCAATTTGTGTCCCCTTGTTCTTTTCAGCGTATGCTTGCAGATACAAGGAGTAGAGTTTCATGTTTTTATTCTGATACGCTTGTTTCAAACGGTTTATTTTTTCTACATACACCAGATAGAAACCGAGTGACAACTGATACAGCCCATCTTGTGACAGTGCAGCTGTTCCTTGTGTCGGTACACTGTCCAGAAGTGCGAGCATACTTTCTTGATTACGCAGGGGGGAATGATCGTACAGGCTGTCTATATAGGCAGAAAGATGTTGAGGGTAATGCTTTTCTACCTTTTTCAATGCTGTGGAGTAGAAAATAGAATCTACGTGATCCAGATAATAAGCCAACATCTTTTTCATGATATATTTGTCGTCTTCAGGTCTGAAATCACGATAGAATGCTACGGTAAGCGGTTTCAGTTTGCGGATTTCTCCTTTCATGGCAGTCTTTACATTTTTGCCTTTTCTTTGTTCCATTTGCACCAGTTTTTCAAATTTTCCGGCAAAAGGGATGACGTTGGCACCGTAAAGTGCGACTTCGCGAAACATCTGGTCTGTGAAGTTCAGTTGGGTAAGACGTTCGTAGTTTGCTTTCATATCATCGAGCAATGTTGCCCCGTAGCGTTGCGTACGGGTGTCATCAGACAGAATCCATTCTGTCATCGCCTGTTCCTCCTGCTGTTTCCGGGCAATGATGCCGGATTCTTTCACACCACTGATCTCACCAATTGATTTTAGATAGACATTAGCAGCGCTTCCGGCCTTAATGTTATAGTAGGAATAAAGCGAGTCGGCAGCCGTTTCTTTACGTTGTGTGTAGAAGTCGAGCTTGATTTTGGCAATATCTGCTTCTGCTTGCGTGTCTTTGAATACAATTTTCTCAAGGGCGAACGAAGGGACATATTGCCTTGTTTGTGCAGGATATCCGGCAACCATCACAAAATCATCGGGCTTCACTCCTTTGGTAGAGATAGACAAATGAGCGTCGGGTTGATAGGGGCGGTTCTGCTTGTTGTAGGCTGCCGGTTGGTTTTTATCGTTGGCATAAACGCGCAAGATGGCGAAATCGGCGGAGTAACGGGGCCATTGCCAGTTGTCTGTGTCGCCTCCGAATTTCCCTATCGAGATGGGGGGAGCGGCTACGATACGCACATCCTTGAAGCAGCGAAAGACAGCCAGGATGTATTGTCTGCCACCAAATAAGGAGTAGATTTTTCCTTCTACACCGCGACCTTTGGCTTGGGATTTGACAATTTTATTCCCGTTCTCGTTGATCTTTTGGGTAAGTGCCTGATCGGTAAGATTTCCGGTATCTTGTGTGATTTCTGTCGTTACGTCTTTGATAGTGATTAATTGATTGACCTGTAAGTTCGGAAGATAAGTCTCTTCGCTGCGTTGGGTAGCCCAGCAGCCATGCTTCACGTAATCGTGGTTTGCATCGGAGATATGTTCAAGATAACGTGCGACACAGTGGAAGTTGGTCAATACCAGTCCTTCACCGGAGATGAAAGAGGCACTGGCAGAGGGAGAAAATGTACTGTTGTCATAACTTAATGAAAGGATAGCATTCGACAAGCACGACTGGTTGATGTCGTAAATGTCTTTTTCACTAAGACGCAATCCCTGTTTTTTCATTGCCTGATGTACTTTTCCTTGTATTTGAGTAGGTAGCCAGAAGCCTCCATCGGCATGCACAGGCTGTATGCACAACAGGCAGAGAAGGTAGAAGGTGGAAATAATGGTAGTTAGCTTCATTGTATTTTGTTTTTTAAATAATTATTCCAGGTAGAAGGATTAGTTGTTAACTGTTCGCGGATGCGGGTAAGATGCTCGCTGACCGTCGGGGAGAAGAGTACACTGAAAGAGGAGGTACGTGCTTCTGTTAGCAATGATTGCAAGGTCTGGAGATAGCTTTCCTGCAAATGTCGTGTGAATATGTCCGGTGTCTTGTCCGTAAAAAGATAGTTGGCAGAGACTTCCAGATAATGGGCGTAGGTAAATCCTGCTGGTGTTTCGTTCGAAGAGATTCGTTCGGCAATGATTCTGCCAAACATCTTTTCAATAATTGTCTTTTGTGCTTTTATGATGGCTTCGGTTGGGTTGCCGGCATATTTGTATACGGCATCCGTCCGTAGGAAGTTGTATCCGCCAAGCAGTTCTTTCCAAAGAAATTCGACAGCTTTTCCGGATACTTCATCGGAGAAACCAATAAAAGGAATCACACGTTCCAGATGGTCGAAATAGGCTTGCTGCAAATCGGTATAGGTGGCGGGCATCTCCTCAAACGGGTTATCTGTCAGACGTTTTTTGTTCCATTCCGGCAATTGTGTCAATATTTGTTGAAGGTTGCGGATTCCGTAGGTTGCCGATGCGACAGGGTCGTTGCCGAGATCGGAGGTTTGAACGGTAGGATCAGTGGGGATGGTGCTCGGTGCCATGCGTCCGCAATGATACATGGGATCGTTTTGTTTTTCATCTATCCATCCGGCTACAGTTCGGGTGTTCTCGCGGGAGAGATAGGCGTATCCGATACGGATGGCGTATCGGTCGTACACTCCCAACAGGGGAGGTAATACGTAACGGACGCCGTCTCCCGGTTGGGCGACATAATTGAACCGGGCATAATCCATGATGGACGGGGTGGTGCCGTAACGTTCTGTAAATTCCGGACGACGCAGGTCTTCTGTATTATAGGCATACGAGGCTTTGAAATTATGTTCCAGTCCGAGGCAGTGGCCTATCTCATGGGCGGCGGCGTAACGGATTAATTGTGCCGTTATGTCATCCGGTAGTGTTTTCGTGCGTGCCGCAGGATGGTAGGCTGATGTTTGCAGGAAATACCATTTGCGTAGCAAGGCTATGACATTACTGTGAAACAACACATCTGCTTGCAGAATTTCTCCTGAACGCGGGTCTACCCAGTGTTTCCCCATTGCGTTCGGGAAATCGCTGACTACATATCGGAAACAGTTGAAACGTATATCGTTCGGATCGAACTCCGGTCCGGCTTCGGCGTATGTCTTTGCTTGCATAACTTCTTTAAAACCAATCTCTTCGAATGCTTTGTTCCAATCCAGTATTCCTTTGCGTATGGCTTTTTTCCAAAGAGGAGGGAAGGCATCGTCTATATAAAAAACGATGGGTTGTTGAGGCTTCACTTGTTTGCCTTGCAAATAACTGCGTACATCTTTAGGAGAGGGGACAATCCGGAAGCGGGTGATGTAGTTTTCCGCTGCGATTGAGGGAGTATCGAAGTTGAATTTCCGTTTAGGGATATTGTCATATCCTACCCGGGCATCGTGTATACGTGGTTGCATGGGTTGCTCAGGCAGTAGTAACAGCGATTTCCGTATCGTAGTGAGGAAAGGCTGGGTGGTTCCTTCAAAACCATACTGTACGCTGACTTCCAGGTTCTTTTCGTGGACGTCTACCTGAAGTATTTTATTGAGTTGGGGCAGGGAACGTCCTGGTGACGTTTTCCCTCCAAAAGGGTCTACACCTTCTATGGGCTCACTAAGAAATTTGCTCCAGTTTACAACAATCGAGCTGTCTGTCTCCTGTTCTATTTTCCAGGATTCCGCTATGGGAGTGATGGCATTGCGCGCATAAGCCGGATATGAAAGATGAGTTGTGTCCTCACATAAGTTTTTGGAGTCGGGACGTAACAGATATAACTGTTCTTTGTCATATTTGAAACGTATCCATACCGGATCATAAAGTCGCTGGCCTGCATAAAGTTTGACTTTATTATTGGGAGAACTGACGGTCATCACACGGGCTGCTAACAGGAAATCCCGGTTTATCAATCGTTTGGGTATTTCTACCAAACATCCTTTGGCGTTTTGCCGGATGTGAAACATGGGGGCAGAGTTACCCCAAAGGAGGGTGGGAAAGAGCAGCAGGAGTAGCAACCGAAGTTTGTTATTGGCAATTCTCATCATGATTGGTGTAAATTATCTGGTTGGTTTTTGTGGGGTGAGGAAGGTTAATGGTACAGTCCGAGACTTATTCCGAACATTTTGGAATCGGTTTTCTTGTCGGTCTTCAGATATGCTCCTGTGGCTTTGACGAACCACACGTTGGTGTGTTTCTTTATAGTTACAGGCATTTGATATTGTATTTGCAGTTTTCCGTGCGCATACGATGCTCCATAATAGGTCATGTCGGGTAAAAGCACACTTTGGGCGTATTCTGTGGACGGATCGTTGAGTGACAGGTCCGATGATAGCGAAATGTGATATCCGGCTTCTGCTTCTATCCATAATGAACGGTTGTTTTTGCGCAGGAATGAATATCCGCCTTCCATGCAGATAGTTGCCTGACGGACTGTAAGCGATGAAGACGGAAGATTGTATTGATCTTCTACCGATTGGAAATAGGCGCGTGCACCTGCGTAGGCTGTGGCTTCTCCGGTGTGATGATTACTCCACAACAGGCGGTAGTGCAGATTGGCATTGAGTAAATCGACGGTGTAACGTTCGTCATACGTGAGAAGTGTGTTCCAGTAGGAGGATTCGATACCTGTTACCGGATCTTTTTCTATTATTTTTTCCTGACGGTATTCGTCGGCTTTTCCTGTCTGATAGTTAATGGAAATGTCGATGATGTGTTCTGTGCGTCCGGATTTGATCCGGTTCATAGAAAGCAGGTTGTAGGTGGTGGTGTGATATTTTCCCGGTGAATATTTGATGTCTCCCCATACGTCTTCGTTGCCTTTGGCGTATGAAAGGGTGGTAAGCGTTTGAATCCGTTCGTTCTTATATTGATAAGACAATTCACCGCCAAATTCATGGTTGACGAATTCACGTTCAAAACCGGAGTAACCACCAGTGGTACCATCAGCATTTTCCATTCCGGTGAAGGTGTAGTATTTGAGGTTCGGATCGGTTTGTACGGTGGTGATGTTGGGGATTTTTTCTTTTCTGCGATGGTAATAACCGCTAAGACCCAGCGAGTGTTTGTTCCACGTGTAGGTGACGGCAGGAGTCAGTTGATAGTCTGCCAGATTGGTGCGTGAACGGGGGTCTTTCAGTCGGGAAAGATCTCCTACTTTATAATCCAGTCGTGCGCCGAAAGTGAAGTTTTTGATAGGCAGAGTGGCTAATGCTGCCGAGAGGTCGAAGTTCTGGAAGTCGTACTTTCCTTTGATGGAGCTTCCTGAAAAGTAAGGATTGGAGTGGTGGCTACGCAATACGTCGCTCCATGAACGGTTGAACTGCCGTCCCATGTCAAAGGTAAAACGCCCGTATCCGTAGAGAAATTTCCCAATTTTTTGGTATCGTTCTGAAGTGAACAATAATTTGTTTTGCTCATCACCGTCCTGAACCCGATAGTGTGTGCCTTGCTGATGAGAGAATTCGAAATAACTGATTCCCCGGTTGGTCAGCGTATCCAAAGAGAGCCCGGCAGGATTCAGGGTACGTCTCCATAACTGGGTAGCATCGGCGTACTCGTATTTTTCTTTTGTCTGTAATTCGATATCTTGGGCATGTATGCACAGTGTAGTTACCATCAGACCGGTAAAGAGTATATATCGATGGTTCATCATCATTTCTGAATTGGTTTAATTATTTCGTGAAGTAGTTGAAGAGACTGTACCGGAAGGTTATATGTTCTTGGGGCACAGTCTCTTTTGTTTTCTATTATTTGTATTCCCTCGGTTTGATTTCAGCTGATACGGCAAAATCATTACTGCTGTTATTGGTATCAGCAAGAATGGTGCGCCCGTTTTCTGTCTTGGCTGTTTTGCGGTAGACTACTTCTCCGGTATATCCTATAGTAGCCTCCGTGTATTGATAGCCTGCATCAATGTAGTTGTAAAGACGTTTGGAATTTTTATCTACTCCCGTACTTTTGTTTTTCAAACATTCTACACCATCCATTATGTATTTTACAGGGGTTTTGACAAATTTGTTACCTTTATCTTTACCGTCAACATATACAGTTTCCCATGAGGTTACATCTTCATCTGTACTGAATAATACAACAGAACAGGGACCACCTTGTACCAGGTTCATATTACTGATTGCGGGAAATGTTGTATATATCAGTTCCACAGCCGGGGTTGCAGGATTGTTGGTTGTTTTCCCCTGCGTATCTTTAGCCTCAAAGTCGGCTTTGGATAAATCTACTTCATTATTTTCTGTGTGGTCGATGGCGCTATTGGCAACGATTATCGAGGCTCCCGGTGCAACTTCTGTGACTACATTAGATGGGAAACGGTAAATCTGCTTTAGGTAAATATATTCCGGTGTGGAGCCAAGCGTATATGCTGGAGTACTTTCCGACTCTACCAGTCCGAAATAAAGTCCGGCTATATCAACGGTTTGGTCCGAGTTATTAAAGAACTCAATGTACTTTCCTGCCAGATAATTTTTATTCTTGTTGTCTTTGGTTCCTGCATAGTAAACTTTGCTGATAACAATTGATTGTTTGGCAGAAATACTTGTTTGAAGTTCGATGGTTGCTGACGAACCGACAGTATATTTCAATAGACTGCCGGAAATCACATAATTTTCATTTTGCGGATCGTTGCCTGTCATTTCTTCATATTCTTCTGCAGTGATTTCGCAGGAAGTAGAGATGTCATACAAATCGGGAATCACTCCTTCGAAAGTGGCTATACCTTTTTCGTTTGTAATGGCGGTGTATTTACCCATTGTAACAGTGTGCCCTGTATATAGAATGTCGGACTTGAATCCTTCGGGCATGGATACTTTCACTTGTACGGTCAATGCTTGTGTGGCATTGTCGTCAGAGGAACATGCAGCCATGATAACTGTGACAGCCGCAAACATCATTTTTGTAATAAAAGAAATTGTTCTATTCATATTGTGATTTATAAATTAAAGAATAATTCGACACCAAAACTGAAATTACCTGTATTACGCTGTACTAGCGTGTTGGAGGTAGAGTTTTTGAGAAAAGGTTCGTAAAAGAGTATGTTGTTGGCATAGAATGAAATGCCGCCTATATTGCCCAGCTCCTTGGTGAGGCGTCCCGCCATTAACCATGTAATAGGAGCTTTGCTTGGCACATTGTCTTTAGGATTCTTGCGTTGGCTTTTCAATGATACTCCTTTTATTTTGTAGTTCTCATCTGCCAGCATATCTGCTGTTATTTCATGATAAGAGAGGTCTGTGTCTATCCATCCGATGGGGTCCATCGGAGGATTGTTGCTCTTGGAATAATTGTACCAGATGGCTTGTGTTGAGAACGAAGCTACCATACGCAGTGCCGGGATATTGGTCACAATCCGCAGAGTGTTCGTAAAGCGGCGGTAAGTGCTATAGTTTAGCCCGGATGGATATACAATTTTGAATGGAACGGTATTGGTTACCTGATATTCAGTAGGTAGATCGGTAGGATTGCTACTGTTGATGTCTGTAGAGTAAGTCTTGGATTCCATATATGCTCCTGACAGATAGAATGAAGTGTGCAGTGCCGGAATCTCGCCGAAGTCAAAGTCCATTTCTATCCCTTTATTGATAGAGACATTCGTGTTTCCTATTTTACCGGTCGTACTGAGTACAAGGTTCGTGCGTTCTGGATTATCCCAATCTATTTTTGTAGCTTGTCCAGGAGTGATAATCAGTCCTTTTTCCGCAGAATAATAGTTGGCTGTATACGTAAAATATTCTGTGGCCGATCCGAATCCGTTAGCGGTTTTATCATGATAACCGATGAGGCTTAATTTATGCTTGTCCGATAACTTTATGTCGAACCCTGCCTCCCATTTGCGATTGGTCGCATTCTTCAATCCTTTAGTTCGTTGTACGTTGTACACTTGGGTGTGGTACATCAATATTTGTCCGGCTTTGTCGTCTTGAGGCATATAATTGGCAGCTACACGGTCGATGTACTTTTTGTCGGGATAGAGATAATCCAAACCGGGAGTTTTTGAGTTGAGTCCGAATCCTCCACGGGTATTCAGCCATTTGTTGACGGAGAACGAAGCATTCACACGAGGAGAGAAAGAAAAGGTTGCTTCATCCGCCCACGGCTGTAAAGTGGTGAAACGTCCGCCTAACTGTATTTTCAGAAATCTGTTTTCTGATATATCCCAACGGAAGTTATCTTCTATGTAAGCGGCCATCTGATGGATGCTCGGAATATCGGAGAAAGGACGGGGACGTCCGTTACTGTTGGGTTGCAATGGGTAACGGTCGTCATCATTATAATATCCGCGGGCATTATTCCAGTCGTAGTGGTATTCCACTCCCATTTTGAAGTTCTGATATGTTTTCTTTGATTTTACGAAGAACGTGTTGCTGACTTTGGCATATACATTTCCGGGACGGCTAAGGGAACCTCCGCTTGCCTGATAGGAGCTTTGCTCGAAAGGCACATTATAATACCCTGTTTCTGTGGCAGTAAGTATCGGTAGTAACCCGGACGAATTGGCAACAATGGCGCTTTTTTCCATCTCTGTTTGAGTATAGCTGACACCTAATGTGTAATTAACAGTACGTGAGAATGGTTTATTAATTGATAGTTTGCCATTATGGCTTAGTGAGAACAGCTGGTTGCGATTCTTTTGAAAAGTGCCGTCGTCGATGGCATCCGGGTCTTTTCCATTCCAGTCTTTGCCCATCATGTAACGTACCTTTGTGTCTGTATGCCAGATACGTGAAAAATCTTTGCTGTATCCCAAGCTAAAGGTGTAACGGTCGAATGACTTTGTTTTCTGGCGTGGATCTCCCCATGCTTGTGCATAGTCGAGATTGAAATTCAGGATACCGGCATCTTTGTTTAAACGCAATCCTTTACCGAGCGAGTAATTCATTGTTCCGGGATTTATCTTTCCCTTGATCTGCCAGGGAGTTTGTCCGATTTTGGAATGAACAACTACAAGTCCGGAGGTTAAATCACCGTATTCGGCAGAAGGAATACCACGGATTATTTCTACGGATTCAATATCGTCCGCACTAATTTGGCGTAAGTCTGTTCCGACAAATGCGGTACTTGAAAATCCTCCTTGCGATAGTGTACCATTGTTGGACATGGGAACTCCGTCCATTATGATACTCGAACCGAAGGCATTGGTGTTATTGTTAACAAGAGTACGGAGCTGTACATTGGAACGGGATGTCAGATCTGTATTTTTCATTAAGTGCCCCGGTATGAGTTGCATCACATCATCAAGGCTCATAGCCTGTAAATGGTCTATCGCTTGTCTGCCTATAATGGAGCTGGTAGATTCTCCGGCCGCATTTTGTTTTGCTACCACTACTACCTCTTTCAAAGCTAGCGAAGTGGGAGCCATGCGGATCGTCAGATCCAGGTTTTGTTCAACGTTGATTTCCCGTTGCACAGTCTCGAAGCCTACATACGAAATATTTAATATGTATTTTCCTGTGGGGACGTTTTTTAGTACTGCCTTTCCCTCCATGTCGGTTGCGGCATAAGCTCCTAGCGGATTGAGAACGCAGGTTGCCATTGGTAGCGGCTGTTTGTTTCCCCTTTCCAATAACAGGATATGGATGTCATGAGTGGTGGTTTGCTTTTGAGCAGGATAGAGTAGAATAACGGATTCATTGATTTCGTACGTCAGTCCTATTTGCTTGCAAAGGTTGTTGAGTAAAGTGCTCAATGATGTCCCTTGCGGATAATTGAGTGTTACAGTCTGTTGGCTATTAATATTCTTCTCTTCATAGACAAAATGTACATTAGCAGCTTGCCGAATCTGGGTCAGTGCGGTACGTACCGGGATATTCCGTACTGATATGACCACATTTTGGTTTTGTGCCGATACATTGGCGGCAAACAGGATAATGGCTACTGTTTGCATCATCCGGATTAAAAGATATTTTTTCATATTTGAACAACGCTTTTTCCTGTTTAATATTGGGGACGGTTCTCTGTTATCTCAATAACATTTCCCTTCTGTCTGAAGTGTACATTAGAAACTTTGGATAATATATCTACTGCTTTTTGTAATGGTTGGTCGCGGAAGATGACTCCTGCAAACTTTCGTTCACGCAATTGCGGGTCGGTAAAGGTCATGTTGACGTTATACCAGCGCGAAAGTTGTTGCACAATAGTTTCCAGTGACGTATCGGTATATTCGTATATACCGTTTGCCCAGGAAGTATATTCCTGTACCTGAACTGTTTGTGTATTAATTGTTTTTGATTGTATGACAGCTTGCTCTCCGGGTGAAAGAGATTTTTGTTCTGTCCCTTTCTTTTCCTCGCAGTATACTTTTACGGCTCCTTCTTCCAAGGTTACGGTAGTTTGATTCTTCTCGTAAGTATTGACATTAAACCGTGTTCCTACTACTTCTACTATACCGTACGGGGTATGTACAATGAAAGGATGGAGCGTGTCTTTGGCAACTTCAAAGAGAGCTTCTCCTGTGAGGTAGACTTCTCTTTTATTACCGGTAAAAGAAACGGGATAAGTAAGGCGGCTTTCGGCATTGGCGTGTACGCGTGTACCGTCTGAAAGCACGAGTTTATATTCTCCTCCTCTGGGTACATTTAAAATATGCTTTCCTGCATTCTTTTGTATACTCGTTTGAGTGTCGTATCTTAATTCTTTTTCTGTATTTTGAGCAACTTGCATGCCGTTTGCATTAAATATGGATTTATCTTGCGACAGCAGGTCGTAAGATTCTCCGTTATTTACAAACAGGGTTGCTTTCTGTTCCCCTCTGTGTGCAAATAGAGATTGGTCATATTCTGTGAGTGTGTAAAAACTGAAAGCTGCTATTAACAGGCAGGCAGCGGCGGTGCTGCTCCAATAGGTGTACATTCGTATCCGTTTACGGTGGCGGATGCGTTGCTGGATTGATTCCCATGCTTGTGCTTCATCGCATTGTGCCGCAAATTCATTTACCCGTTTCAACCGGTACCAGTTGAGCAAAGTAATCAGATTTTTCTCCGTTTTATTATGATCTTCTTGATTCATCTTTTCTCTCGTTTTATTATATGATCCGGAATTGTGTAAAATGGGTGTCAAAAACGAGAGACTTTTTTTCTTGGAAGATTTATGATAGGTTTATCAAGAATAAAGATACTAGAAGTAATTTCTCGTTTTTACGCAGTTTCTTCATCGCTCTGGCAAGATAAGTCTTTAATGTATTGACGCTGATATGCAGTTCACTGGCTACTGCTTTATAGCTTTTGTTTTCAATAACGACACCATAGAGTGCTTTCTTTTCTTGTTCGGGCAATGCTGCTAAAGCTTTTTCCAACTCCTTTTCTTTTTGTTCACGTTCATTCTCTTCAAGGCTTTCACATATATATAGGTATTCTTCTTCGTTGAGAAGAATATCGCTGGAGTCTATCTTTTCTCGTTTTTCAATGAATTTCAGTGATGCATTGCGAATACAGAGATAGGCATATCCTTTCAGATTGTCAGTAATGGTTTTATAGAGCTTCTTTTCCCAGAATGAAATAAAAAAACTTTGAACGATATCTTCAGATTCGGAAAAGTCATCTGTAATCTGTACTGCATACATACATAAACGGATATAGTAACGCTGAAAGAAAAGGTTGAAAGCCTTCTCTTTATCCGTGCTGAATAGACTTACTAATTCTTTATCCGTTAAATGATTCATTTTTATAATAGAATTACGCAATGCAAAATAACATAAAAATCTTAAGATATAATACTTCTTGTTTATGTTTTTATGATAAAACGTCATTGAAATACCTATTTGTAGGTATTCGATATCTTTTTGAAAGTGTAGATGTTTAGTCGGAAATGCAGCTGTAAGGCCGGAAACATGGGAGATTTAGGCGTTTTTTTCTATGAGTTTTTCTTTTGAAGGGAATAGAGGGATGGAATAGTTATAAAAAAGAAAAAAGAGTTCTGTTTTAGAACCCTTCTGAGATGTTTGTGGAGCGTATCGGACTCGAACCGATCACCTCGACACTGCCAGTGTCGCGCTCTAGCCAGATGAGCTAACGCCCCTTTTCTATCTTATATGATAACGTTTGTAAACGAATCTTTTTTGTTGCCGCAAATATAATGCATTATTCTGAAATAATTGCTATGTTTGCGGTAAATAATAGTATGAAATTAAGATATGCTGATTTATAATACAACTTTTCAAGTGGACGAGGATGTTCACGACAATTTCATGATTTGGATAAAAGAAAGCTATATCCCTGAAGTACAGAAACACGGTGCTTTAAAGGCACCGCGCATTTGCCGGATATTAAGTCATCGGGAAGAAGGAAGTGCGTATTCTTTGCAATGGGAGGTGGAAAGCAGTGGGTTACTGCATCGTTGGCATTTGGAACAGGGAGTACGTTTGAATGACGAACTGGCAAAAATATTTAAAGATAAAGTGATCGGGTTTCCGACCCTGATGGAGGTGATAGAGTGATTCAACCGGTAAAAGAAAAGATAATCCTGGGGATTGACCCCGGTACGACAATCATGGGATACGGTGTTCTAAGAGTGAAGGGAACCAAACCCGAAATGATTGCGATGGGGATTATCGACTTGCGTAAATTTGCCAACCACTATCTGAAACTTCGCCATATCCATGAACGGGTATTGAGTATTATTGAAAGTTATCTGCCTGATGAGCTGGCTATTGAAGCGCCTTTCTTCGGTAAAAATGTACAATCGATGTTGAAGTTGGGCCGTGCACAGGGGGTAGCGATGGCAGTGGCGTTGAGCCGGGACATTCCGATTACGGAATATGCTCCTTTGAAGATAAAAATGGCTATCACCGGAAACGGGCAGGCATCAAAAGAACAGGTAGCGGATATGTTGCAGCGGATGTTGCGCTTTCCCAAAGAGGATATGCCTACTTTTATGGATGCAACAGACGGATTGGCGGCAGCCTATTGTCATTTCCTGCAAATGGGGCGGCCGACCATGGAAAAAGGTTATAATAGCTGGAAGGATTTTATAGCGAAGAATCCGGATAAGGTGAAGTAAAGCGACTGATTATAGGGATAGATATAAAGGAAATATCTAGGGGAGGTTTAAATGAAGATGGGAAGTAATTATTTAGCAATATTAGGGGTGACTACAGTGACAACAGTAATGAGCTGCTCCCCTGCGAAAAAGGAATATGCTTCTTTTGAGCTGTATCCGGTTCGTACGGGAAGTCTTACGGAAATGGAATATACGCCGTTGGCAACCAGATTTTATCTTTGGTCACCAACTGCAGAAGAAGTACGCCTGATGCTATATGATGCCGGTGAAGGCGGACATGCTTATGAAACAGTAAAGATGGAGCCCACAGAAGATGGAACCTGGACAACTTCAGTAGATAAGAACCTGCTTGGCAAATTCTATGCCTTCAATGTAAAAATCAATGATAAATGGCAGGGAGATACGCCGGGAATCAATGCCCATGCTGTTGGAGTGAATGGGAAACGTGCCGCCATTATTGACTGGAAGACTACAAATCCCGAGGGATGGGAGAGTGACAGGCGTCCTTCTCTGAAATCTCCTGCTGATATGATTATCTATGAAATGCATCATCGTGACTTCTCGGTTGATTCTACTTCGGGAATTAAGAATAAAGGTAAATACCTCGCATTGACTGAACACGGGACCATGAATTCAGATAAGTTACTGACCGGTATCGATCACTTGATAGAACTGGGAGTGACACATGTACATCTTCTTCCTTCTTTTGATTATGCTTCTATCGACGAAACAAAACTGGAAGAAAACCACTATAACTGGGGGTATGATCCGGCGAATTATAATGTGCCGGATGGCTCTTATTCAACTGATCCTTATCAACCTGCCACTCGTGTGAAAGAGTTCAAACAGATGGTACAAGCACTGCATAGAGCTGGTATCCGTGTGATAATGGATATGGTTTACAATCATACTTTTAATACTGTTGAAAGTAACTTCGAACATACTGTTCCCGGTTATTTTTATCGTCAGAAAGAAGACGGGACATTGGCAAATGGTTCCGGATGTGGTAATGAGACGGCAAGTGAACGCCCTATGATGCGCAAGTTCATGATAGAGTCCGTTCTTTACTGGATAAAAGAATATCATATTGACGGTTTTCGTTTTGACTTGATGGGGGTGCATGATATTGAAACCATGAATGAGATCCGGAAAGCGGTGAACAAGGTTGATCCTACCATCTGTATTTATGGAGAAGGTTGGGCGGCCGACACTCCCCAATATCCGGCAGATTCGTTGGCAATGAAAGAGAATGTTTCCCACATGCCGGGAATTGCCGTATTCTCGGATGAATTGCGTGATGGGCTTTGCGGACCTGTGTGGAAAAAGGAGAAAGGGGCTTTCCTCGCCGGAGTTCCGGGAGCAGAAATGAGTGTTAAATTCGGTATTGTGGGTGCTATTGAGCATCCGCAAGTACGGTGTGATTCTGTTAATTACAGTCAGAAACCGTGGGCGGAGCAGCCTACCCAGATGATTAGCTACGTTTCCTGCCATGACGGTTTGTGCCTTGTTGATCGCTTGAAAGCAAGTATGCCGGGAGCTACTCCCGAGCAACTGGTTCGACTTGATAAGCTTGCGCAGACGGTAGTCTTCACTTCGCAAGGTATTCCTTTCATCTATGCAGGAGAAGAAGTGATGCGCGATAAACAAGGAGTGGACAATAGTTATAAGAGTCCGGATGCAGTCAATGCTATCGATTGGCGGCGTAAAACGACGAACGGAGATGTTTTCATGTATTATAAGCGACTCATAGATCTGCGTAAGTCCCATCCCGCTTTCCGTATGGGAGATGCGGAAAAGGTTCGGAAGCATCTGGAGTTTCTTCCGGTGGAAGGACAAAACCTGATTGCATTCCGCCTGAAGGATCATGCGAATGGAGATAATTGGGAAGATATTATCGTGGCTTTTAATTCCCGTATGACTCCTGCGCGTTTGGAAGTGCCTGTTGGTAAATATACAGTGGTATGCAAAGATGGCGTGATAGATGTGCGTGGATTAGGTACGCAGACCGGACCGGAAGTAATTATTCCCGGACAGTCTGCATTGATTATGTACAAGTAACTTTTGTTTGAAGATTAAGAATCATTTTCCGGTATACATACCGATAATAGTTCCTGTAAACCCACCTGCTTTATGGGTGCTTAAGATGGTGGCATCTAAATCGTTGACTACTTCTTGCCATTTCTTCTTGTCGAAAGATAGGGTGAAGCTGTATTTTCCACCGCGTCCAGTGATGCGAAGGTAAAGAGGGAGGTCGGTTCGTTTATCCTCTAGTGTAAATGTACCTTCAGTTGTCTGTTTGCCATTGTCAGTACGGACTACAGTAATCACTTGTTTTCCTTTCCGGATTGTTTTGCCAAAAATGAGATTGAATTTTTCATTCTGATAGCAGACAAGTCCGGCAAATGTTTGTTCATCGAGCGGAGTGAAACTCATTTCCGTAGTAACAGTGAAATTGGTATGTTGCTGACGATGACCAATAAAGGCGGGTGCACCCACAGTATAAATATCAAAAGCGGCAGGAGTCAGATGAAGTTTGCCTTCGTGAATACTCCACCAGTTCTCTCGTGGTGTCCGGATGAACAGCCATTCCAAAGCTAATTTCTCATCGGTATTGAAGTCATCTCTCCATCTAAAGTTACCTGTAAATGTTTGTGGCGTAATTCCGGCAACATCAGCTTTCCAATTTTCGGGACGTACAACAGTAGGAATTGCTTTCCCTTTTTCCATAATGACAGGTGTTCCCTTTTCCCATGTAACCGGAAGCAGGAATGTTTCACGTCCGGTATGGTATAAGTCACCTTCATAAGGGCGGCAAGCCAGGAATATGGCAAACCATTGTCCGTCCGGTGTTTCAATAAGATCGGCATGTCCTGTGCAGGTGATTGGATTGGCACGGTCTTCGGGGAGATCACGTTGCGTTAAGATCGGATTGTCGGATACGGGTCGGTAGGGACCTTTCACATGGTCGGAGGTGAAAATAACCTCTGAATGATTGACGGATGTGCCACCTTCAGCAGCCATCAGATAATATTTTCCTTTGATTTTATAGAGATGGGGTCCTTCTATCCAGATAGGATGTTTGCTTTTGTCTACGCCTCCATCTACGATGACTTGTTTTTTCCCGAATGTCTGGTCGGTGCCCGGATCATAGTTGTGAATCCAGATGGCGCGATGCCCGTCATATTCCGGTATTCCTATTGGTGCGTCATTATGAACGAGATATGCTTTTCCATCTTCGTCGAAGAAGAGGGAAGGATCGATTCCGCCAACTTCAGGAAGAAGGATCGGGTCGCTCCAACCTTGTTGCGGGTCTTTCGTTTTTACAACAAAATTGCCGATGCCATCTACGCAGGTGGTAACCACATAAAAAGTGTCATTAGCAGGATTATAGCTGATGGCTGGTGCATAAATACCTCCGCTTAGGCGGATGTTGTCGAGTTTTAATTGTGAGGGACGGTCGAGTACGTGTCCTATTTGTTCCCAATGTACGAGGTCACGGCTGTGTAGGATTGGGATTCCCGGATAGTAAGAGAAAGAGGAATGTATCATGTAATAGTCTTCTCCTTTCCGGCAGATACTGGGATCCGGGTAAAAACCACAGATAATCGGATTCCGGTATTCATAGATCGAATCAATCGGTGTTTCGAAAATAACATCTTCTCCCTGATATTCGAAGAAGTCGAAAATGGCTTCATTTGTTTGGGGAATGGATTGGCATCCGGTTATATTTAATCCGGTAGCTATGGTAAACAGGATAATAATTAGAGAAAAGAAGATCTTTTGTGTCGTCATGGCTCTACTTTATTAATGAATGAAATGGAACATTTGTGATACATGGCAAAGATAACGGCTTCTTTTCTAATTCGGATTCTTGTTTGTAACAAGTCTTATTCTGTTTGTTACATCTGTTGTTCTTTATATTCACTCGGTGAAATTCCGTAAAAGTCTCTGAATGTATTGGAAAAATGAGAGAGGTTGGAGAAGCCTGTAGCGTATGCAACTTCCGAAACGCTTAGATTCTTCTCACGTAGCAGATTGGCAGCTTGTTTCAGTCTGATAGAACGAATGAAATCTCGTGCTGACTGATTAGTCAACTCCTTTAATTTGCGGTGCATATGTACGCGGCTCATTCCAACGTTGGCTGCCAGCATCTCTACATTAAGGGTAGGGTCGGCAAGATGGTCATTGATGGTTTTCATTACTTTACTCATCAAGATCTCATCATTGGACTTCATTTCTATCTTTGTTATTTTTTCTTCTACTTGTTGTTCACCTACCAGTTTGCCGCGCAGTCTTTCCCGATTGGCTATCAGGTTACTGATAGTAGTTCGTAATAATTCAGTGTTGAATGGTTTTACGATATAAGCATCTGCTCCAATTTCAAGCCCTTCGATTTGGTCTTCGGCTTTCGATTTGGCGGTTAATAATATAATCGGTATATGATTGATATTGATATTCTGTTTTATTTTCCGGCAGAGAGTGATCCCATCCATTTCGGGCATCATAACATCACTGATGACGAGATCGGGTTTCTCCTTCAAAATGGTTTCCAGTCCTTCCCGTCCATTTGTACATTCATAGATACGGAAATCACTATCCAGTTCGCTACGTATGTAGCGGCGTATTTCTTCATCATCTTCTACGATTAAGACGCGATAACGTGTTTTTGCTTTGGGTTTCCTGTACTCATTGGTTTTGTTTTCTTCTTCCGTTTCATAGATCGAATCTTTGGGAAGTTGGGAGATTGTTGGCTCGCTTCCGGTTTCTTCAGGATTTTCCAGTTCCTCTGCTTTCAAGTGATTACTACCTAACGGCAGGCGGATGACGAAACGGGTTCCTTGTCCGTCTTCGCGGTTTTCTGCTTTGATGATGCCGTGGTGCAGTTCCACTAACGACCGTGAAAGATGCAGTCCGATTCCTGTACCGAAATTAGATTGTGTCATGTCGTTGTCAATCTGATAGAAACGCTCGAATATTTGTTCTATTTTGTTTTTGTCAATACCGATCCCGTTATCGGTGATATCTATCTCGAAATAATCTTTCAAAGCACCCCGGTAGGCATCGTTGTGACCGGTTTTCAATAACACTTCGATATTTCCTCCCTCATGTGTATATTTGAAAGCATTGGAAAGGACATTCATCAATACTTTGTCAAAGTTATTTAGATCAATCCATACTTTCAGAGAATCAGCACCTTCCAGTTCTTTTTCGAAAGTAAATGTGATGTTCTTTTTTTGCGCTTGATAATTGAATGTTTGCATCAAGTCATTGATAAATCCTACGATATCTGTTTCCCGGAATTTCAGATGCATTTGTCCTTTGTCCAGTTTTCGTATGTCCATCAGTTGATTGATTAGGCGTAGAATACGTTGGGCATTCCGGTAAATCATGAGATAAACCGGTTGTTTCTCGGAATGTTCGGCTAACAGTTTCTCTAACGGGCTGATGATAAGAGTCATCGGGGTACGTATTTCATGTGAGATATTAATGAAGAATTGTAATTTGGCTTCGTTAATCTGTTCCATGTGTTTTTGTCGCATCACTTCTTGCCGGTGGCGGATACGTGACAGAATATACATGGTAAGAGCATAGATTAGTAATGCTCCGAGGCATCCCCAGATTACTTTTGCCCACCAGGTCTGGTACCAGGGTGGAGTGATGGCAATAGTAACTGTGCGGATATTAGAGAAATTATTATGGTCGCGTGCCTGTACGGAGAAAGTGTATTTCCCCGGTTTCAGACTGCTATAAGTCACCCGGTTTGTTCCCGGTTGCGTACTGATCCATTCATCGCCTAATTCTTTTATCTTATATTGATAACTAATCCGGTCGGGATTGCTGAATTCCAAAACAGAAAAATCAATGCTGAATGTATTTTCATTATATGCCAGTGTAAATTGCTCGGTATCCATGACAGCAGTATCAGTGATGACATTGTTGCCGGATTTATCCCCTTTTTTCACAGGGCGGTTAGCAACGTGAAAGCCGGTAATCAATACATTCATTTCTTTTTTGATTTCGGTGATATCCTGGGGGTAGAAAGCTGTTACTCCATTGGTACCTCCAAAAAATATCTTGCCGCGTTTATCTTTAAATACAGCAGTGCGCGTAAACTCATTTCCTTGCAGACCGTCGCCTGCATAATAGTTGATAAACTTCTTTTCCGGAGGATTCAGTTTGGAGATTCCCTGATGGGTACTGATCCATATATTTTTTTTCTCGTCTTCAGCCAGACCGCAAATAATATCACTGGGGAGTCCATCGGCAGTAGTGAAAAGTACAGGTGTTAGTCTGTCTTTATTCAGGCAGACCAATCCTTCGGAAGTACCAGCCCAGATCTCTCCATTACTATTTTCCAATAAACTGTAAACGACATACCCGGGGAGGAGATTGTTTTGCTTTTTATAATTGATAAAATTGTCCGTTTGAGGATTGAGTACGGCCAGACCTTTATAAGTGCCGATCCATATCATTCCCTCTTTATCTTCCAGTAGGTAGCTGATCCAATCGTTCGGAAGACGGTTGATGCTCCAGTCATCATTTTCGTTGCGGGTGGATTCGTAATAGGTGACATGTTGAGTTGGTAAATTGATTTTGTATAAGCCCGAACCATAAGTACCCACCCAGAGATTCTTGTTTTTGTCTTCAATGATGCAGGAAACTTTGGGCTTGCCTGCGTTAAGATTTCCTTGTAAAAGTGAGGTGGCATCCTGACATATTCCGGTTTGTTTGTTCATCCGTGCCAGACCATCGAAGTAAGATCCTAGCCAAAGTTCCTGATTGGAATCTTCATAGAGACATAGGATAGTGCCGGGGACAGATTGGGGATTACCTGCCTGATGGGTGTAATGGCGTAATTGTTTTCCCTGATCGTTTATGGCATATAATCCGTCGTTATCCGTACCTATCCAGATTGTAGCTTGTTCATCTGTATGAATAGCCATAACACAGCTGGAACCAATGGTGTTGTTGTGTATTGATTTGTAGCCGTAGTAGTCGAACTTATTTGAAATGCCGGGCACTAGTATCAAACCTTTCTGAAAAATGCCCAGCCATAAATTGTGATCTTTATCTTCGATTAACGAGTGAACCTTGGATTTGGAGAAGTCGAAGGGACCCGCATTAATTTCACTGTCCACAATAATATCTTGTTGAGGCTGATATTCTTTTACTCCTTCACCGTCTGTTCCTATGATAAGTTTTCCACGGGTATCAATGATGAGAGTCCGGATATTCAAATTCATCCGGTTTTGGTAGAGGATAGGTTCGAAGTTTCCTTCTTGCCGGGATGATAGCCTGAAAAGACCTTTAGTCAAGGTTCCTACGAAAATTTGTCCGTGTGCATCCTCACAAATGGCAGAAACGTCATCACCTGCTATATGATAAGGTGCTTTATAGCTTTTAAGCTCTTTACTTTCCGGAGAATAACGGTAAAGTCCTTTTTCTTCTGTAGCAATCCATAAATTTTGCCGGGAATCTTCGAAAATGACATTCAGGTAGTTACTACCTATCCGGTCTGTCAGTTCGGTTTCGATATGGAAGGAGGCGGGATTGCTGTCTTTTCTTAGGGATATGGCTCCTTGTCCGGAAGTTGCTATCCAAAGATCTCCGTTCCGGCGTTCAATAATGGAAGTGATATGGGGATTCTTTCGTCCGTCTTTCCGGGAGATGAATAATTCGTGAAAGCTGTCTGTGGCGCGGTCATATCGTTGTAAGCCATTGATGCATCCGATCCAGAAATTACCGCGGCTGTCTTCGAATAATGTCCGTACATAGTTGTTTTTCAAACTGGTGCTATCCGTAGCATTATGTCGATAGATTGAGAAACGTGTCCCGTCGAATTTATTAAGTCCGTTTTCGGTAGCTATCCAGATAAATCCTTTCCGGTCCTGATATACGGCATTGATCAGACTGTTGGAAAGTTCTTTGTCTGTTGAATAGAATTTGCCGGTCTGTGCTTTCATAACAGGAGTGCTTCCTATCAGGAAACAGTATATGGAAAAAAGGAATAGGATTTGTGCTTTCATACTCATTAATATAAGCAGGGTTTATTGGTGCTTTTTATATAGACAAAGATACTATATTAAATTAAAATAGCATTAGCTTTGTTACTTTTCCTTTTACTGATGTTGCGTACAAACCCTTTAGGGATGCTTCTGGAAGGGGTATGTAACGGGCGTGCAATAGCTTGTAACGTACATGCAAGTGTGTGTAACCGCCTGTCAATTGCTTGAAACAAAATCTCCACCTATACTTGATATATTATCCATAAATTTGCATTAACCAAAAAATGAATTGTCGGACACCTTAAAATAATAACTGCTTATGGAAACATGAATTCCTTACTCTATTCCTTATTATAAATAAGAAGAGAAAAACCTATAACTTGGATTAACCACTATCATTATTAATTAAAAAAATGATTTTATGGAAAGCACAAATCATTATTTTCGACCGTTAGGTCTTATCATTCTTTTCTGCCTCTTCCCTGTATGGGTATTGGCACAGACTGTTTCCGTGACGGGAGTGGTCAAAGATGCATCGGGCGAACCGATTATCGGAGCCAGTGTAGTAGAAGCTGGCACTACCAATGGTATAGTTACCGATTTGGATGGTAATTTTAAGTTGAATGTATCAGCCAAAGGTAGCTTGAAGATTTCTTTTATCGGATATCAGACACAAACGATTCCTGTAGCCGGGAAAAAGCAGTTTGATATAACCCTCAAAGAAGATGCAAAAGTATTAGACGAAGTAGTTGTGGTTGGATATGGTCAGATGAAGCGTAGTGACCTGACCGGTTCTGTTGTATCGGTCAACGATGAAGCCATTAAGAAATCTGTAGTGACTTCCGTTGACCAGGTACTGCAAGGACGTGCTGCTGGTGTGCAGGTACAGGCTAATAGCGGTATGCCCGGTGGTAGTTCTTCCATTCGTATTCGTGGTATCAATTCTTTGAATGCCTCCAATGAACCTATCTTTGTCATTGACGGTGTTATCATCGACGGTTCCACAGGTTCGGGAAGTGATAATGCACTGGCATCTATCAATCCTTCGGACATCGTCTCTATGGACGTATTAAAGGATGCTTCCGCCACTGCTATTTATGGTGCGCGAGCTGCAAACGGTGTGATTATGATTACTACCAAACGTGGACAGAAGGGTGAGGCGCAAATAACTTATGACGGATATATAGGATGGCAGGAAATGCCTAAAAAACTGGATATGCTGAATCTGCGTGAATATGCGGAGCATAAGAATGTTCGTTCAGGAAAAGACTATTCGGGAAATGATTGGGGAATAGTGAACAAGGATAATAACTTTGTTCGTCCGGATTTACTAGGTGAGGGTACAGACTGGCAGGATGAGATGTTCTCTAAAGCTATGATGACCAGTCATAATCTTTCTGTGACCGGAGGTACTGATAAAAGTAACTATGCTTTGGGAGCAGGCTACCTCAATCAGGATGGTATTGCTGTTGGTTCAGGGTTCAGGCGTCTGAACTTACGAGGTAGTTTTGATGCCCAGGTGAAGAGCTATTTAAAAATGGGTATTAACTTTGCGTTTAGTAATTCCCGTCAAAAATTGACTGTATCTGACGAGTCGTTGATTAGAACTGCTTTATTGCAGAGTCCGAGTGTGGCTGTTCGTAATGCTGAAGGCACATTTGACGGACCGGATACGGACGAATGGGTACAAACGAATCCGGTGGGTCTTGCCATGATTAAGGATAACCGCAACGAGAAAATGGGTATTCGGGCAAACACCTATGCTGAAGCTACTATCATTGACGGACTGACGTTTAAAACGGAATTGTCTTTCGATTATGGGGTAGCTAATACTTATAAATTTGATCCCTCATATACTTTTGGTGCGATTGAAAATACGGACCGTCAGGGGACTTTCTCCAAATCATATAATAAGTTCTGGAGTTGGAGAAATATCGTGAATTACATGAAAACTTTTGGAGTGCACAATGTGAATGCAATGATTGGTCAGGAAATGCAGGAGAGCAAATGGGAATATCTGATGGGAAGCCGTATGGGATATTTGTCCAATGCCGCAACCGACCTGACATTGGGAGATGCCGCAACAGCCAAGAATAATGGTAATAGTGGAGAAAGTTCGATTTTATCTTATTTCGGCCGTCTGTTCTATTCATACGATGACAAATATCTATTGACATTTACTCTTCGTCGCGACGGTTCTTCCAAATTTTACAAAGATAATCGTTGGGGATGGTTCCCATCGGCTGCTTTGGCTTGGAAGGTTTCCAATGAATCTTTTTTGAAAGACAACAATATTATTAATAATCTGAAATTGCGTTTAGGATGGGGTGTTGTAGGTAATCAGAATGTGCCTAATAATGCATATAAAGCCATTTATTCATCTGTTGCTACCGTTTGGGGAACAGGATTGCTGGCTGGCAATACTCCGAATCCCGAATTGAAATGGGAGTCTACTTATTCAAGTAATCTGGGACTTGATATTAATCTTTTCCAGAACAGGATTGAATTGATAGCCGATATTTATTATAAGAAAACAAATGATTTGTTGTTGCAAGTGCCTCTTCCTGCTTACGTGGGAACTTCAGGTCAGGGCTCTACTTCCGCACCCTGGAAGAATGTGGGTTCTTTGGAGAATAAAGGACTTGAGTTGACTTTAAATACAGTGAATATTGATAAAGGCGGATTTCAATGGAGAAGTAACGTGGTATTCTCTATGAACCGTAATAAAGTAAAATCGCTGGATACGGCAACCAGCCTGATAGATAAGAGTAATCAGACAGGTGAAACAATAACCGTACTGACACGTACATCAGTAGGAAACCCTATCGGACAGTTTTATGGTTATAAAGTGATTGGCCGCTTTGAAAAGGCTACTGACTTTTACTATAAAGATGCTTCCGGAGCAATTAAGCCGGTAGCATTGCCTGAAGGTATGTCGATTTCCAAGAATAGTGTCTGGATTGGTGATTATATTTTTGAAGATGTAAACAAAGACGGTGTTATCAATGAACAGGACCGTACTTATATCGGTAATCCTGAACCGGACTTTACTTTCGGCTTCGGTAACTCTTTCTCTTATAAAGGCTTCGACTTGAGCATTAACCTGACCGGATCGGTGGGAAATGAAGTTGTAAACTGGGGACGTCGTGAACTTGAAAATCCACGTGGCAATAATAATATCCTGAAATCGGCGTTGGATTATGCACAACTGGCTTTGATTGATCCGAATGGTCCGGATGATTATCGGAATATACAGATTGTAGGCGGTGACCCTTATGCTTGCCGTATGGCTATTGCCAAAGGGACGGATGATTCCAATTATCGTTTCAGTGACCGCTTTGTGGAAGATGGTTCTTTCCTGCGTATTCAGTCTATCTCTTTCGGCTATACATTTCCGCGTAAATGGCTGGCACCGATTGGTATTCAGAATCTGAAACTTTATTGTAACCTGCAGAATGTATATACATTCACAAAATACAAAGGGATGGACCCGGAAATAGGTTCTGCCAATCAGGACGCTTTGCTTACAGGCTTTGATAACTATCGTTATCCTTCTCCGCGAATTTATACATTCGGTCTGAATTTAACCTTTTAATCATTTAAAGTGACTAAATATGAAAACAAGTAAATATATATACTCTTTCATGTTGGCTGTAGCTTTGGCGTTTGCAGGATGCAGTGACTTCCTCGATTCTGAAGATAACTCCAATATCGCAGGAGATAACTTTTATCAAACGGAAGATGATTTCCGGGCAGCAACAGCTCCTTTGTATAATAAGGTGTGGTTCGACTTTAACGATAAGTTCTATTATGGACTGGGTGACGGACGCGGATTCAACCTTTGTGCGACAACCTCTAATTATATCTATCCTTTTGCCGATTTGACCGAAACCGGATTGACGGGGCCGTTAGTTTCGGCTTGGGGCTCATTGTACAATATAGTACAGCAAACTAATAAGATTATTAATGGGATCAAAGGTAATTCATCCAATAGCGAAGAAGTGAAGAACCCATATATTGCTGAAGCACGGTTCATGCGTGGAGTTGCTTATTCCTATCTGGCGATGTTATGGGGAAATGTTATTATAAATGAGGATACGGATGAACTGGTGGCTAATCCAATTGTCAATACTAGCCCGGTAAGTGATGTCTATGAATTTGCGATGCGTGACTTGGAATTTGCGGCAAAATATTTGCCGGAGGTTTCTTCTGCTGCCGGACGTGTCAATAAATACAGTGCCTTTGGCATGTTGTCGCGTGTTTATCTGACGTATGCCGGTTATAGTAGTAACCCTAATAGTGCGACCCGTAATCAGGACTATCTGGATTTGGCAAAGAAAGCGGCTTTAAAAGTGATAGAAAACAGAAATTTTGAACTGATGACTGATTATGCCGATTTGTTTATGATTGATAAAAATAACAACTCGGAAACACTGTTTGCTTTACAATGGGTTAGTAATGGTACGTATGGAGAATGTAATACGATACAGGATTATTTCGCTTGTGAGTCGGCTATTACTGGTAATGACCGTGCATGGGGCGGTTATGTTTTTGCACAACCGGACGTGATTTGGGAGTATGAAAAAGGAGATAAACGACGTCAGCCGACTTGGATGGCTTATGGCGATCATTATCCTGAAATACAGAAAGCAAACGGAGGATATACTTGTGAGAAGAAAGCATCGGGTACTGTTTCCGGAATTTATTGTAAGAAATATGTTTGTGGTTCTAGCAAAGATAATGCGAAGATCACTTCCGGAAGTACTCCTATCAATACTTACATGTTGCGTCTGGCAGAAGTATATCTGATTTATGCAGAAGCTATATTGGGAAATAATCCTTCAACAGATGATGCCGATGCAATGGAATACTTTAACAAAGTGCGCAAGCGTGCCGGTTTGGAACCTCAAAATTCGATTACTTACGAAGATATTCGTCGTGAGCGTAGACTGGAACTTTGTCTGGAAGGACAGTATTGGTATGACTTGGTACGTAGAGCTTATTATAAACAACAGGAAGTACTCAATTATATCACCGGACAGGATAGGGGTACTGCTATTCCTGTAGTATGGGATGCGGATACACAGACTTTGAAGAGAGACGAGGATTCGGATGAAACGAAGCGTGCCATAGGTGATGTCGATTCCAGTATATTCCTTCTTCCTTATCCGGAATCGGAGACTGTGCAAAATCCTTTGTTGAAAGCGGATCCTGTGCCTTATGCATTTAAGGAAGACAGAATAACCGATTTGTTTAACTAAAAACGAGAATACGAATGAAAAGCTTGATATATAAAAATAGTATGAAAGCATTTGGCTTATTGGTGAGTCTGCTCATCTGCTCTTGTTCATTTGTTTCGTGTGACGACAACGATGATGATAATGGCGGAAGCGCTGTGATGAATATTACAGGGATTTACCTGGAAGACGCGAAGTCGAATGTTCCGGACCGCTTGGTTGATTTTGCCCGTTTGGGACAGCTGATCCGAATCGAAGGTGAAGGATTCAACGGCTTGAAGAAAGTTTATATTAATGGATATAACTGTTATTTTAATCCGGTATTTGTTTCGAACAAATCTTTCCTGGTTAGTGTAAACAGTAAAATTCCGACTACGGAAGCGGATGAGAATGTACGTAATACAATTCGTTTGGTAAAAGATGGCGGTGAATACATTTATGATTTCCAGATTCGTGCTGCTGCCCCGTCTATAACGAAAATCTCCAACTGTATGCCGAATGTAGGTGAACCTATCATTGTTTATGGAAGTGGATTGACGGAAATAGCAAAAGTCATTTTCCCCGGAAATGTGGTGGTGACAGAAGGTATTATTTCTGATCTTGACGGTGAATATTTTATGGTGGATATGCCTGCCGGAGTTTCTGAAGAGGGCGGTTCTATTTTCGTAGAAGGTTCGAATGGTGGTGCTTATTCTCCTGCCTATTTCAATTATAAGAAAGGCTTGTTGTTGAACTTCGATGGAGTGGGTGCACAAGGAGCATGGGGCGATTCTGAAAGTATGATTCAAACAACCGAACTGGAATCTGCTTCGATTGGTGAAGGTAATGTGTCGCAAGGTGCTTACTGTCGTTTGCCATTAGAAAGACAGTTGCCGGTGGCAGCAGCGAAGAATCGTTGTGCTGAAGTTTGGACAGCTGGTAATGGCACTGATCCTGACTGGTTGACGCTGGGTGTCCCTGCTGAAACTCCTGTTGCCGAATGTGCTATTCAGTTTGAAATCTATGTGCCCGAACCTTGGTCTGAATCCGGATTCCTGAAGATTTGTGGTCAGAACGGATTCAATGGTGGAGAATGGGAGAGAGACTGTTATAATTACGTACCGTGGCTTGTAGGCGGAAAGATCGTTCCTTTCCAGACAACCGGTTGGCAGACTGTAACTGTTCCGTTCAGTGAATTCTACAAATCGAAAGCATCCAGCGGAGCTTGGACCACTTTTGCCGATGTGGCCGCTACCCGTGCATCTGCTTCTTATGCCAACTTCGGTTTCTATTTTGAGAACTCTGATATTACATTGGATAAGATCACAGGTGCGAGCTCGGATAAAGAAACAGAGTTTCTATCCAAAACAACTTCCGTGAAGATTTATATTGATAACTGGCGTGTCGTACCTTTGACGAAGCCGGAATATACCGATTTCCCGGATGAAGAAGAGGATGCAGAATAATAATGACTTTAAATTGAAAAGATTATGAAATACAGAAATATGCTTCCGTTTGTTGCCTTGTCGGTGCTGATATTGACATCGTGTGACGATAATAAGATGGAGTGGTATAAAGACCCTACACATGGAGCGGTTACTTCTTCCGAACTGCCTTTACAGTTGGCTGAAAAGATTTCCCGTTACAAGCCGTTGAAAGAATATTTATCCGATCCCAACTTTAAGTTGGGTATCGGAGTGGGGATGGATGAATATCTTGGTGACGAGACAACGACTACCATTGTGAATGAGAACTTTAATGATCTGACGATAGGATATGCCATGAAGCACGGTCCTATGGTCGATTCTAAAGGGAATTTGAATTTTGATAAGGTCGATCAGTTGTTTACAAAGACCATAGAAGCGGGTATCAGCATTTATGGGCACTGTCTGATTTGGCACACTAATCAGAATGCGAGTTATCTGAATAGTCTGATTGCACCGGAAGTTATTCCGGGGCCGGCGGGCAGTAATTTGTTGGATTTGTCGGGCATTGAAGATGGAACCTTTGATGGTTGGAATCGTAAAAATGGAAGTGATGCGATGTCCATTGTGGAAGGGGAAGGACTGACAGCTACTTCCAAAGCATTGAAATTTGCAGTAGGATCTTCTGTAACGGCTGCTCATTCAGTGCAATTATATACTCCTGACATTTCAGCAGTAAGTGGGCATAATTATGAAATTTCATTTTTTGTCCGTTCGGATAATCCCGGTAAAGCCCGGTTGACTTTTGCTGGGTTAGAGAATAATTATCCATATAAAGACTGGTATGCTACAGGTGGCAGTTGGACGGAAGCTTTTGAGACAACGTCTCAATGGCAACAGGTGAAGATCACAGTGAATGATTTTGTTAGTACTACATTTCAGATTGCATTTGAATTTGGTTATTTGCCGGATGTGACTTATTATGTAGATAATATTGTTGTGACAGACAAAGATGCGGAGCCTACTGTGGTTAATCTGATTTCTAACGGAGATTTTGAAAGCAAAGCTATTACTCCTTGGGGAGCTTGGAGTAGTGGAAAGGCCGCGATTTCGGAAGAAGGTGAAGGATATGGAAGTTCATATTCGATGAAGCTGACTAGTTCTGTTGACGGAGGGGCGGGCAATGCATATAAGGCACAGGCTGGATATGGCTTTGATACTCCTTTGGAAGTCGGCAAGACCTATGAGTTCTCTGCTATGATTAAAGCAAGTGTCTCAACTACTTTCCAAATTCAAATTCAGAACTCAACAAGTTATGCAGGTGAATGCTATGTAGATGGAAATGTGAGTACGACTTGGACAGAATTTAAGAAAGAGTTTACAGTGTCTAAAGAGGATATGAATCGATTCTGTATCAATTTCGGAGTTAGTGCGGGTGATTATTATATAGATAATATCGTATTGTCGGAGAAAGTGGTGGAGATCCGTGCTGTCACCCGTGCTTCCGGTCCTACTATCATTGAGAAGACCGATGAAGAAAAAGCCGAGATCATCAGAGATGCCATGGAAGACTGGATTTCAAAGATGGTTACCCATTGCAAACCTTATGTTCATGCATGGGACGTAGTCAATGAACCGATGGATGACGGAAAAACATCAGACATTAAGACTGGTAAAGGCAAAACTGATCTGGCTTCTGATGAATTCTACTGGCAAGATTATTTCCTGACTCCGAAAGACTATGCAGTAGAAGCTTTCAAACTTGCCCGTCAGTATGGAAATCCGGATGACAAACTATTCATCAATGATTATAATCTGGAGTATAACCTCAATAAGTGTGACGGTCTGATTAAATATGTGGAATACATCGAAAGCAAAGGGGCCACAGTGGATGGTATCGGTACACAAATGCATATTGCTATTGATTCCAATAAAGACAATATTGCTCAAATGTTCCAGAAACTGGGTGCTACCGGTAAGTTGATTAAAGTATCCGAGTTGGATATTAAGGTTAACACCTCGTCGCCTACTATTGAAAATTTGGCACAACAGGCAGAAATGTATCAGTATGTCGTTGATATGTACAAGAAGTATATCCCGGCGGACAAACAATATGGTATTACCATCTGGGGAGTATCGGACAATGAAAAAGAACATGTGAATTGGATACCGAATGACGCTCCGAACCTTTGGGATGCTAATTATGCACGTAAACATGCTTATAAGGGAGTGGCCGATGGTTTGGCTGGTAAAGATGTCAGCGGAGACTTTACCGGAGATTTGGAATAAATGATTTTATAACGATTAAAGAAGGGGAGAGTGAGGGTTACAGTAGTTGTTATTATCTTGGAGTGGATCAAATGAATAACAATAACTACTGTAATCCGCTCGTTCTAAAACTTTCCCTTTCCTCTTGTTCATCGGTGGTTTCAGCTTGGATGTAACATCGCAACAAGTTTTTGTAACATACGTAAACGATGATGTAACAAGCGAGTAATGATTTGAATCAGAATTTCTGGGTAAGTGGGAAGAAACTTCCTAAGTTTGCAAAGTGGAATCCCGATGGATTTCTTCTCTTGCTAAATTATCATGAAATAAAGACATATAAAAGAAAAGACAGAATGAATAAGTATTGGTTTTATAAGGTAGGGTTAGTAGTTGTGTTCCTTTGCTTCGCCTTGTTGGGCGGAGCAAAGGTTAAACTTCCGACTCTTGTTTCCGACGGAATGGTACTTCAGCGTGGGGAACCTGTCAATATCTGGGGAACGGCTGATCCTGATGAAACCGTTGATATAACTTTCCTGAAAAAGAAATATAAGACTGTTGCCGATGCACACGGTAACTGGAAAGTGACTTTACCTGTATTGAAAGCTGGCGGACCTTATACTATGACCATTAATGATATCGAATTAAAGGATGTTCTTATTGGTGATGTTTGGTTATGTTCGGGACAGTCGAATATGGAACTGTCTGTTTCGCGGGTTACAGATCGTTTTCGCGATGAAATATCTACGGACAGCAACTATCCGATGGTGCGCTATATAAAAACACCTCTGCTTTATAATTTTCATGCTCCGCAGACAGACATTCCTGGAATTTCCTGGCAGGCAATGACTCCTGAAAATGTGATGCCTTTCTCTGCTTTGGTCTATTTCTTCGCTAAAGATGTCTATCAAAAGACAAAGGTTCCGGTAGGAATCATAAATTCCAGTGTCGGAGGTTCACCGGTAGAAGCGTGGATCAGTGAAGAAGGGTTGAAGCCTTTTCCATTTTATTTGAATGAAAAGCGTATCTATGAATCGGACGACTTGGTGGAATCAATGAAAAAAGAGGAGAGAAAGAAAAGTCGTGCCTGGAATGTGGCATTGTATCAGGGAGACAAAGGAATGCATGAGGCTACCCCTTGGTATGCTGCCGATTATGATGATAGCAATTGGAAAGAAACAGATTTGTTTGCTTCCGGCTGGGCAACAAACGGACTGAATACCATCAATGGTTCCCACTGGTTCCGTAAAGACTTTCAGGTGTCTGCCCAACAGGCGGGAGAAAAAGCGACTCTTCGCTTGGGATGTATCGTAGATGCGGATTCCGTCTATGTAAATGGCACATTTGTGGGGAGTGTCTCTTATCAATATCCTCCCCGTATCTATACCATTCCTGCCGGATTGCTGAAAGCCGGAAAAAATACAATAACCATACGCCTTTTCAGTTATGGCGGTCGTCCTCAATTTGTAAAGGAGAAGCCCTATAAAATCCTTTTTGGAAAAGGTCAGCCGGAAAAAGGAGAATCGGAGATCAATCTGGAGGGAAGTTGGAAATATCGTCTCGGTGCTCCTATGCCCGCTGCTCCGGGACAAACGGCTTTTCATTATAAACCCACAGGACTGTATAATGCCATGATTGCTCCTTTGCTGAACTATACGGTATCTGGTGTCATCTGGTATCAGGGAGAATCGAATGTCTCACGCAGAAATGAGTATAAAGACTTGTTGACAGCTATGATTAGCGATTGGAGACAACGATGGAATAAGTCGGATATGCCTTTCTATATCATTGAGCTGGCGGATTTCCTTTCACCCACAGATAAAGGAGGACGCACTGCCTGGGCGGAATTCCGGAAAGCGCAGGCGGAAGTAGCCGATACAAATAAAAATGTTACTCTGATTAAAAATAGTGATTTAGGAGAATGGAATGATATTCATCCATTGGATAAAAAGACGCTAGGGCAACGAGTGGCAGCAGCTATCTTGATAGAAATGAATACGAAAAACAGAAAATGACCAATTTATCTATTTTATGGAGAATACAATAAAGACCAATGAAGCGAAAGGTTTCTATAAACTCTCTTGGCTTCAACGTATAGGATTCGGTTCCGGTGATTTGGCGCAAAACCTTATTTATCAGACCGTATGTATGTATCTGCTGATTTTTTATACCAATGTATATGGACTTAAACCGGAGGTGGCAGCCGTGATGTTTCTTATTGTCAGGATAGTGGATGTGCTTTGGGATCCTCTGGTGGGTGCTTTCGTCGATAAACACAATCCTAAACTAGGCAAATACCGTTCATACCTTATTTGGGGAGGAATTCCGCTGACTGGTTTTGCTATTCTTTGTTTTTGGAACGGCTTTTCGGGTTCACTGTTCTATGCCTATTTCACTTACGTTGGATTATCCATGTGTTATACATTGATTAATGTGCCTTATGGAGCACTGAATGCGTCACTTACCCGCGATACGAATGAAATCACGGTGTTGACGTCAGTGCGCATGTTTCTTGCCAATTTGGGCGGTTTGGCCGTGGCATACGGTATTCCGATACTGGTGAAGGTGTTGTCTCCCGATGGTAAAATCAATACTACTGCATCTGCTAACGCATGGTTTATTACGATGACTATTTATGCTGTTATCGGGTTGGCGTTATTGGTGTTCTGCTTTAGCCAGACGAAGGAACGTGTGGTTATGGATCAGGAGGAGACATCTAAAGTAAAAGTGTCCGACTTGTGGGTAGAATTTTGTAGAAATAAACCTTTGCGTATTTTGGCGTTCTTTTTCATTACTGCTTTTGCAATGATGGCGATTGGTAATTCTGCCGGTTCATATTATATGATTTATAATGTACGTGCACCGGAGATGTTACCCTATTTCATGGCCTTGGGCTCGATACCCGCATTCATTTTCATGCCGATGGTACCTGCCATTAAACGTGCCATTGGAAAAAAGCAAATGTTTTATGTATTCCTTTCAGTCGCTATATTGGGTATGGCATTGCTGTATATTATTTCTGTGGTTCCGGTACTCAAAACGCAGATATGGTTGGTCTTTGTGGCGCAGTTCATAAAATCGACGGGAGTCATTATTGCGACAGGGTATATGTGGGCTTTGGTTCCCGAAGTAATTTCGTATGGCGAATATACTCATGGTAAACGTATTTCGGGTATAGTCAATGCTTTGACTGGTATTTTCTATAAAGCGGGAATGGCTCTTGGAGGAGTTGTACCGGGACTTGTTATGGCTTTTGTCGGATTCGACCAGACAAATGAAGTGTCACAATCGCCTTTTGCCGAACAGGGAATACTGTGGCTCGTAGCCGTTATTCCGGCGTTGTTGCTTTTGGTCGCTATGTTCATTATTTCTAAATATGAATTGGAAGATAATGTGATTGACAATATAAATGAGGAGATAGAATCGCGCTGTAAAAAAGGCGAATAGATAAGATAGTAGAATGTTTATTACTCAAAAATATAACGTATGAAACTCAAACGAATAATTCTGTTGTTATTGACAGTGATGTTTTCTTTTTCTTATGGAGAAGTTTTTGCGAAAGATGGAAATTCGCTGAAAAAGGCTTTGAAAAACAAGTTTTTGATTGGCGTGTCAGTGAACACACATCAAAGTTCCGGTAAGGATGTCGCAGCTGTTGAAGTTGTAAAGAAGAATTTTAATTCCATCGTGGCGGAAAACTGCATGAAGTCTTCTGTCATTCATCCGAAAGAAAATAAGTATAATTTTGCGCAGGCAGATGAATTTGTCAGTTTTGGTGAGAGCAATCAAATGGCTATTATTGGTCACTGCCTGATTTGGCATTCACAATTGGCTCCTTGGTTTTGCGTAGATAAGGACGGGAACAATGTTTCTCCGGAAGTCCTGAAGAAGCGGATGAAAGATCATATCATGACTATCGTGAAACGCTATAAAGGCCGCATCAAAGGCTGGGATGTAGTAAATGAAGCGATTGAAGATAATGGAGCATATCGCAAGACAAAGTTTTATGAGATTCTGGGGGAAGAATATATCCCATTGGCTTTCCAATATGCACACGAGGCTGATCCGAATGCCGAACTTTACTACAATGACTACTCAATGGCTCAACCGGGGAGAAGAGAAGCCGTCGTGAAGATGGTGAACGATTTGAAAAGACGTGGAATCCGTATTGATGCCGTAGGTATGCAAGGGCATATCGGCATGGACTACCCGAAAATCAGTGAATTTGAGAAGAGTATGCTGGCTTTTGCCGGAACAGGAGTGAAGATAATGATAACAGAACTGGATTTGACGGTGATACCATCACCGAATCCCAATGTAGGTGCAGAGGTTTCCGCTTCCTTTGAATATAAGAAAGAGATGAATCCTTATCCGGATGGATTACCGGAAGAGGTATCGAAAGCATGGACTGAAAGAATGAATGACTTTTTCCGTCTGTTCCTGAAACACCATAACCTCATTACTAGGGTTACTCTTTGGGGAGTAGCCGATCAGAACTCTTGGCGTAATGACTGGCCGATGAGAGGTCGCACGGATTATCCGTTACTTTTTGATCGCAATTATCAGCCGAAACCGGTAGTCGACCTGATTATCAAAGAGGCTGAAAAAACAAAATAAGTTTCTAACAGAAAAACCGAAAAAGCATGAAAACAGAAAAAAGATATTTAGTTCCCGGTGATTATATGGCTGACCCTGCCGTACACGTATTTGATGGCAAACTGTATATTTATCCCTCGCATGATTGGGAAAGTGGTATTGCCGAAAATGATAATGGCGATCATTTCAATATGAAAGATTATCACGTGTATTCTATGGATGATGTGATGAACGGTGAAATAAAAGATCATGGAGTGGTGCTTTCCACAGAGGATATTCCTTGGGCGGGTCGTCAACTATGGGATTGTGATGTGGTTTGTAAAGATGGTAAGTACTATATGTATTTTCCTTTGAAAGATCAGAATGATATATTCCGTATCGGGGTAGCTGTGAGTGATAAACCTTATGGTCCTTTTATACCGGAAGCTAATCCGATGAAGGGAAGTTACAGTATCGATCCGGCTGTGTGGGATGACGGAGATGGTAACTATTATATGTATTTCGGTGGACTGTGGGGTGGACAACTTCAACGTTACCGTAATAATAAAGCCTTGGAATCTGCTGTTTTGCCGGAAGGAGATGAGGAAGCAATCCCTTCGCGTGTCGCTCGTTTGAGTGAAGATATGATGGAGTTTGCCGAAGAACCCCGTGCAGTGGTAATTCTGGATGAAAACGGTAAGCCGTTGACAGCAGGGGATACAGAACGCCGTTTCTTCGAAGCTTCGTGGATGCATAAATATAATGGTAAATACTATTTCTCCTATTCTACGGGAGACACTCATTTGCTCTGCTATGCAATAGGTGATAACCCTTATGGTCCGTTTACTTATCAGGGAGTCATTCTGACTCCGGTGGTAGGATGGACTACTCACCATGCCATCGTGGAGTTTAAAGGCAAGTGGTATCTGTTTCATCACGATTGTGTACCATCGGAGGGGAAGACTTGGCTCCGTAGCTTGAAAGTCTGCGAACTTCAGTATGATGCAGACGGACGAATTATTACCATTGAGGGAAAAGATGAATAATAGGATACATTAAAACAACCGCCTCTATTTGAAAAACATACCTACTTTTACCAGAATATTAGGTAATAGGGATTTTTCAGGTAGAGGCGGTTATTATTAAGTATGAATGCTTAATTGACTTATGCTATCATACTGTAAATTAATTGTGATAACATACTTTGTACTATGAGAAATATATTTGCATTGACATTCACTTTGTTTTTTTGCTTTTCTTCTATTTGGGCAGAAGATGGAAGTGCCTTGTGGCTTCGTTATGCATCGGGAGCGAAAGCGGAAATTAGCAGTAAGAAACAATCGCCTACATTACGTATTGCAGTTTCCGAATTACAGAACTTCTGGCAGGGAGGAATCCCGGTTACTTTGGAGGTCCGGAACAATAAAGAACTTCGTGCACTTGGAAATGAGGGATATACGATTCAGACCTCCAAAGATGGCAGTCAAATAACGATAGCTTCTTCCGGTGAACAAGGAGTACTTTATGGAACGTATCATTTACTCCGTCTGCAAGCTACCGGACAACTACCGGAATCAGCTTTGCAATCCCTCAATATCTCCGAACGACCTGATTATCGAATTCGTATCCTGAATCATTGGGATAACTTGGATGGTACAATCGAACGCGGATATGCCGGACATTCACTTTGGAAATGGGACGAACTTCCGTCTGTTGTCTCTCCCCGTTATGAAGCTTATGCTCGTGCCAATGCTTCTATCGGCATTAATGCCACCGTAATAAACAATGTCAATGCAAGTCCTAAGATACTATCTAATGATTATTTGCAGAAAGTCAAAGTCTTGGCCGACGTTTTCCGCCCTTATGGCTTGAAAATATATCTTTCTATCAATTTCTCTTCTCCCGCAGCTTTAGGCGGTTTATCCACTTCCGATCCGTTGAATAAAGAAGTGATAGACTGGTGGAAGCAGAAAGCCAAAGAGATTTATTCTCTGATTCCCGATTTCGGAGGTTTTCTGGTGAAAGCGAATTCCGAAGGGCAGCCCGGTCCGTGTGATTACGGACGCACTCATGCCGAAGGAGCCAATATGCTTGCTGATGTGTTGAGGCCTTATCATGGAATTGTGATGTGGCGTGCTTTCGTTTATTCTCCTACCGACAGCGACCGTGCCAAACAAGCCTATCTTGAATTTGAACCTTTGGATGGTAAGTTTCGGGATAATGTTATTGTGCAGATCAAGAACGGTCCGATAGATTTCCAACCCCGTGAGCCATTCAGCCCGCTGTTCGGAGCTATGAAGAAGACGGCAGTTATGCCCGAGTTTCAGATCACACAAGAGTATCTTGGCTTTTCCAATCATCTTGCGTTCCTTGCTCCTATGTGGAAAGAGTGTTTAGACAGTGATACTTATCTACAAGGCAAAGGCTCTACCGTTGCCCGTGTGACAGATGGTTCTTTATTCTTTCATCCGCTCACGGCTATTTCCGGAGTGGCAAACATCGGTGATGATACTAATTGGTGTGGACATCCTTTTGCTCAAGCCAACTGGTATGCTTTCGGACGATTGGCATGGAAACATTCGCTCTCTTCCGAACAGATAGGAGAAGAATGGTTGAAACAAACTTTTCTTCCCGTTACCGGTGCGCAAACCGATACTCCGGCAGGAGAAGTCATTCAAAAAGAGCAAATCGACGCTCAACTCTCTTTTCTCAACTCTCAAGTGCTTCAGAAATCGAGAGAAGCAGTAGTAGACTACATGATGCCTCTCGGCTTGCATCATATCTTTGCATGGGGACATCATTACGGACCGGAACCCTGGTGTGATATTCCCGATGCCCGCCCGGATTGGCTACCTCCTTATTACCACCGTGCCGACAACATGGGAATAGGTTTCGACCGCAGCAGTACAGGAAGTAATGCTACCGGACAATACCATTCTCCATTATGCGAGCAACTGGACAATGTGAATACTTGTCCGGAGAATCTGCTCCTTTGGTTTCACCATGTCCCTTGGAATCATCAGATGAAGAACGGACGTACACTTTGGGCAGAACTGTGCTACGCGTATGATCGTGGTGTAAACGAAGTGAGAAACTTTCAAAAAGTGTGGGACAGGATGGAACCGTATATTGATTCCGAACGTTTTCGTGATGTGCAACACCGCCTGAAGATTCAGGCACGGGATGCGGTCTGGTGGCGGGATGCTTGTTTGCTTTACTTCCAGCAATTCAGCAGACAACCGATACCTTACGAATTGGAACGTCCCATACACGAGTTGAAAGATATGATGGAATACAAATTGGATATTACCAATTTTGAATGTCCACCTTATGGGTTTAGTAAGTAAATAAAGATATTCCTTCTACGCAACGAATAAGAATATGTTTGCAATTTGGCGTCTTTTATGATAAAATTGTTACCTTTGCGGGCAATAATAAAACAGAATAAAAGAATATGAACCAAAATACATTCTGCATGGCGGGGGGCGTAGCACGCAACCCGCTTGTGCGTTTAGCCAAACCCATCACGACAACTATCGGAGCGAATGAACACATAGCTATTGTAGGTCCCAATGGTGGTGGTAAAAGTCTTTTTGTAGATACCCTGATCGGAAAATATCCATTGCGTGAAGGAACCGTACAATATGATTTTTCCCCCTCTGCCACCCAGACTCTTTATGATAATGTGAAATACATTGCTTTCCGTGATACCTATGGAGCCGCCGATGCCAATTACTACTACCAGCAGCGTTGGAATGCTCACGATCAGGATGAAGCTCCTGATGTTCGTGAGATGTTGGGAGAAATCAAGGACGAGCAACTACAACGCGAACTGTTTGAACTCTTCCGTATCGAACCGTTGCTCGACAAGAAAATTATTCTCCTTTCCAGCGGTGAATTACGTAAATTCCAGCTAACCAAAACCCTGTTGACTGCTCCCCGCGTGTTGATTATGGATAATCCGTTTATCGGACTGGATGCTCCTACGCGTGAACTGTTGTTTTCTTTGCTCGAACGTCTGACAAAAATGTCGTCCGTACAGATCATTCTGGTACTTTCCATGCTCGATGATATACCTTCATTCATCACTCATGTCATTCCTGTGGACAAAATGGAGGTCTTTCCTAAAATGGAACGTGAAGCCTATCTGGACGCTTTCCGCAGTAGAGATGTGGTTACCTCTTTTGATGATTTGCAGCAACGGATTATAGATTTGCCATCTGATGGCAACAATTACGATTCGGAGGAAGTAGTAAAACTCAATAAGGTCAGTATCCGTTATGGCGACCGAACTATTCTGAAAGAACTGGACTGGACAGTCTGTCGTGGTGAGAAGTGGGCGTTGAGTGGTGAGAACGGTGCCGGGAAATCGACTCTGTTAAGCCTTGTCTGTGCAGACAATCCGCAATCGTATGCTTGTGACATCAGTCTCTTCGGACGGAAAAGAGGGACGGGAGAAAGTATTTGGGAAATCAAGAAACATATCGGTTACGTAAGTCCGGAGATGCACCGTGCTTATCTTAAAAATCTGCCCGCTATTGAGATTGTAGCCAGTGGTTTGCATGACAGTATCGGTCTGTATAAACGTCCTCAACCGGAACAGATGGCTATCTGTGAGTGGTGGATGGATATATTTGGCATTGCAGATTTGAAAGATAAGCCATTCTTGCAACTATCCAGTGGAGAACAACGTTTGGCCTTGTTGGCAAGAGCTTTCGTCAAAGATCCGGAACTGCTGATTCTGGATGAACCGCTTCATGGCTTGGACACCTATAATCGTCGGCGGGTAAAGAAAGTGATCGAGGCTTTCTGCCGACGCAAAGATAAGGCGATGATTATGGTGACACATTATGAATCGGAACTTCCCGACACTATAACAGATCGTATTTTCTTAAAGAGAAACCGGTAAACATTGTTTTCTGATATTTATTTTGAATTTAGATTTTAGTTAATCGGATGTGTAAACCAGAAACAAGAACCTTTCCCCGGTTCAGATTCCACTCCGATTTTGCCGCCTAACTGTGTGACGATACTTTGACAGATAGGGAGTCCCAGCCCTGTGCCGGCAATGAAATTATTCAATTTCACGAATCGGGTAAAGATAGCTTCCTGCTTTTCCGGTTCGATGCCCATTCCCGTATCTTGAACCGAGAATCTGACTTCATTTCCGTTGATTCGGTAATCAATAACAATACTGCCCTCGGAAGTAAATTTCAGAGCATTCGTTACAAAATTCAGCAATACTTGATACAACCTGTTTTTGTCGCTGGTAAAAGTAAGCTCGGGCAGTTCCGGTGCTAAGAGAATCTCTACTTGCTCTGTAGCCCTTACCTGCATAGATTGTAACAGTTCGTTGCAAAGCTGTTGTGCATCCACTTGTTCCGGAATAATGTCGAAAGTCCCTGCCTCAATCTTTGACAAGTCAAGAATATCCGATATCAGTTGTAACAAGAGCTTGTTGTTCTCTTCAATAATCTTTGCATACAGATGTTTTTCTTCTGCATCCTCCGCTTCCTCAAGCAAACTGGAAAAGCCTACTATCGCATTGAGCGGGGTACGTATCTCATGACTCATATTCGCAAGAAAAGCAGATTTTAGCCGGTCGGCTTCTTCAGCTTTCTCTTTGGCACCAATCAGCATCCGCTCTGTCTCTTTCAGTTCGGTAATATCAAAGTTGATACACAGCATTTCGATGATATTATCCTGCGGCTGATAATTCCTGACTAATACGTTAACCCGTGTCCAAGTGTAATTTCCATCTGCTCTGCGAATGCGGACATCGCGGGATAGCTTGGAACTTTCTCCTTTTATCACTTTATCCAGAAAGTCGATCATCGCAGCCCGATCTTCCGGATGGAAATGGGAATGAATGCCGATGATTTCCGGCAATGGGGTACCCTCTTCTTCACCTACATTCCTGTACCAGCTTCTCAAAGCATACCCATCCCGACTCAAAGCATCGAAGTGCGCGTAACCTACTTTGGCATAATCTCCTACCAGGTCGAAAAAACTCTCGAATTCCTGAATCTTATTATAAGCAATTGTATCTTCGGTCTTGTCTACATTAATTAAGAGGTAGTTGATAGGTTCGTGATTGTGATCGTATAGAGTGGTGACTTTCGTTGTTAAGTCAATGAAGCCGGTTGTACTGTTAGGTTGATAATATTTGTTGATTTTGGAAAAGTCATACCGGAATGTAAAATCTGCGTTCTCATTGTCTCTAATCTTTTGTTTTATCTCCTCCGGCAATATAGGATTCTCGAAAATGTTGACTCCTAGAATATCTTCTTTATTGGAAATACGGAACATTTCCATATCTTTTTTATTCAGGTCGACCATTTGACCGTCCTTATCATATAATTCGATGCCTACTGGAAGATTCTTATAAATATTATGCAGGATACGCTCGCTATTTTGTAGAGCCTGATGAGCAGATGCAATATGAATTCCCTCTTGTGTTTCGGCAATTCCATATACTTTGGTATTACCATTTTCGTCTGTTTCCTGAAAGCATGCCTTGCTGCGAATCCATACATGGCCTTTGGGAGTATCAAACAAGTATATTTCTTCTACAGTCTGTTGTACTTTGTCAAAAGACGGAAAAGTGGCGTATCCTTGGTCTTCTTTTAGAATACGCTTGTTGAAATCTTCGAAACTGATGAGCCCGTCTTCTCCTATTCCGAGTAGTTGGGAGATAAGTTCCGAACACTTGTAAGTCTCTGCTTTCAAGTCAGCTTCCCACCATCCTATATTCGCTTTGTTCATAAGCTTTTGTAGGAATTCGCTTTCGTTTTGTTCGTTTATTTTCAAGATATGTCTGTATTATCAGGTAGTTAGACAATAATTTGCTCGTAAAAATAATCATTTTTGTTGAATTCCACCTTAAAAAAGTAAAAGATAGTATGATTGTATCACGAGGAAAGTCCGTACTACAAAGAAAATGGGCATATATGAGCAGAATATCAATAAATTATCTTCGTGTAAAAAAAGTAATCGAAACATTCTGTAAGCGTAAAGATAAAGCGAAGATTAAATCAACGTCCAGATGAATGGAAACGGCCGGATATAGTTCTGAATCGTATCTTTCTGGAGAGAAACAGGGTGTCAAAATATTAAGAGTCAGACGATGGGAATAGAATATGTCTATAACAACAAATGTATTTATATGAATTATAATCTTTTTTAATAAATAGAATGTTTTTTGCTCCAATTGGTTATCTTTGCGCTCTATGAAACGCAAAAAGTAACTATAAATACATGAATAATAGTCAAAATGCTATAACTGTTATATACAGGGAACATTGGCAAAAACTCTATATTCATGCATATAATCTGCTGAATGATGAGGAAAGCGCAAAAGATGTGGTGAACGATGTCTTTTGTTCGGTGCTTGAGAGCAACGAACGGTTGACAACGGAAGAGGATCTGTTGCCGTTATTCTTCGTCATGGTGCGAAATCGTTGTATTGACCAAATACGCCATCAGAACGTGGTGCATAAAAATGCGGAAAGATATCTGGAAGAACTTTACAGTGGCTGGACTGTGAAAGAATACCGTGAGTATGAAGATAAGATAAACCGGATGCAGGAGAGCATTCGCCAGATGGCTCCGCAAATGCGAACCGTAGTGGAAGAATTCTTCTTAAATGAAAAGAAATGTGCGGAAATCAGTGAAAAGTTACGTATTAGTGATAATACCGTTAGAACGCACATTGCCAGAGCTTTAAAGATACTCCGAAAACAATTAACCATCTTTTTTTAAAAAAAAATCCTATCGGGGTGTCATCAGTTTCAGTAACCTTTACGTGTTTAATGAAACTATTGACACTATGATAGACCATTCAGATAAAAATTTAGATTATGCACTTCGTGCCATACAACATCCGCAATTAAGGGAAACTGATGAATTTCTTCAGTGGATAAGTATACCTGAAAATAAAGAACTTTTCTTGGAATTAATGGCTTGTAAGGAAGCTGTGATACGTGAGAATCTGGAACGGAAACGTAGAGTCAGATCAAGAATGTATATAGGGGTGGCGGCTTTTACTGCAGCTGCCGTATTAGTGCTGGTTTTTCTGATTCCTTCGTTATTTCCAACTACGCCCCAGTCAATGGAACAACCGATACGGTTCTTTGCTGCAATCACTGATGGAGAATATGTGATGCTGCAAACAGATGGTCATAGTGAACAACTGTTGGAGGATAGTGTGATGAATCTTAAAGAAGTGGAAGCATTAACTCCGGACACAATATGTTGTCAGACTTTGACTACCCCACGTGGGAAGAGCTTTCTATTGGTGTTGTCAGATGGTACTAAAGTCTGGATAAATGCTGAAAGTAGCCTGCGTTATCCTGTGGCTTTTAATGGGAAGGAACGGCGTGTAGAACTGAAAGGGGAAGCCTGTTTCGAGGTTGCGAAGAATGAAAAGTGTCCGTTTATTGTAAGTGCCGATGGTATGGAAACTAGGGTCTTAGGTACTAAATTCAATATACGTTCATATAAAACGGAGGACCGACACGTGACTTTGGTACAAGGAAAGGTGGAGGTTACGAATATGACCAGTCATCAATCCGTTATACTTCAGCCAGGTCAGGATCTCACTTATACGGAAAACGGAGAAGAAAATATCTCACGTGTGAACATTGCGACTTATACAGCTTGGACTGAAGGAATGTTTTATTTTGAAGATGCATCATTGAAAGACATTATGAGTTCTTTAGGCAGATGGTATAACGTGAATATTGATTTCGAACAAGCGGAACTATACCATATCCGGTTAAACTTCTGGGCTAACCGTGATGCCCGCTTGGAAGAAGCTTTGGAACTTCTGAATAAATTGGAGAAAGTACGTGTGGATTATCAAGACGAAACGATCACGATTAAACATATATAACTTTACAAATACAACTCTTATGAAAAAGCAACAATTTACATTGTCTTACAAAAAGGCAACGGGAAGGATCGTGTGGATGAAAACCGCCTTTTTATTGCTGATGTTTGTAACTGCCTTGCATGGATGGGCACAAAGTACGGACAACAAACTGATTTCTTTGGAACTGAAAGAAGCATCGCTGGGAGAGGCTTTGAAGCAGTTCAGCAATGTGTCCGGTTATAAGGTGAATTTCCCTAGTGAAGATGTCGGTCCGTACCGGGTAAGTGTCAGTATACGCCAGTTGGCACCTTTGTCTGCGCTTCAGAAAATTCTAGAGGGAAAACCTTTTGAATATGAGGTGAACCAGCATTTCATTACTATCCGTAAAGTGAAAACCACTTCCACAGGTGCTGTACGGAAAACTAGAAGTGTAGAGGGAAGGGTGGTAGATGAAAAAGGTACCCCATTACCAGGCGCAAATATTCGGGGAATCAATAGCCCGTTCGGAGCTATTGCCAATGTCGAAGGAAATTTTACCTGTAAGGTGTTGGAGGAAACTCACACTTTGGAAGTCTCTTTTGTCGGTATGCAGACAGAAAAAGTTTCTATTAAAGGACGTACTCATGTCAATGTGATTATGCACGAAGACAAACAACAGTTGGGAGATGTCGTAGTGACCGGTTATCAGCGTATTAGTCGGGAGCGTTCTACCGCTGCTTTCGGCTTTGTGGATTCCGAACAACTGACAAGACAGATGCACACGGACCTGACTTCTTCTCTGGAAGGACAAGTGGCCGGCTTGCGTATGAATATTAATCCGAATAATGGTGATATGAGTCCTATCCTTCGTGGTGTAGGTACATTCTCGAATGATGTAGGAACAGATCCGCTGATTGTTGTAGATGATATGCCGACAAACTTGACTCTAAGTGAGATAAATCCCTATAATGTGGAGAGCGTGACTGTCTTGAAGGATGCAGCGGCAGCTAGTATTTATGGTGCTTTGGCTGCAAACGGAGTTATTGTGGTAGTAACCAAGCAGGCTAAAGAAGAAGGAGCACATGTAAGTATCAATGCAGACTGGTTCATCACTAGCAAACCTAATTTCAATAGTTTAAATCTGGCTTCTACAAGCGATATCATTGATTATCAGACTGCGGTATTTGATGCTAATGTGGCTGAATCCGGCAGTGCTTCCAGTTTTCTATCCACTTATAAATCAGGTTACTATTATCCATTATTTCAGCTTTATTTAGATAAGGAGAATGGAACGGTAAGTAACAGTGAAGTAGAAAATACACTGAATCAGTGGCGTAATAACGACTATTATAAAGAGTATCGTGATAATGCTTGGCGTGCAGCTGTGACGCAACGTTATAATATGACTGTTTCTCAAAAAGTAGGGGACAGTAATCATTTTCTTTCTTTCAATTATGAAAATAACAAAGGGCGTACTATAAATGACAAAAGCAATAGATTTTCTTTGTACTACAAGTCGAACTATGCTATCACCAGTTGGCTGAATGTGAATGCCGGAGTGGATGCCCGCTTGGGACGTAGTGACACGCCTAATAGTCTATTTACCGGTTATACCTTACAACAACGTTATGAAAGAATACTGGATGACGATGGCGGGCATTACAATTCTCCCTATGTAAATGTAAGCGGATATTCAGGTGGCTCTTATAATGGGGGAGTGGTAAGTCAGGCGGAAGGTGTTTCACCTTATAAATCATTTGGCTTCAATGTGCTTGATGCCTTAGGTGAAAGTGGCACAAAATCGCATGATGTTAGTATACGTCCGTTTGTCAGCTTGCAGGCTCGTTTTTTGAAGATGTTCAAATACAATTTTATGTATCAATATGAATGGAACAATAGTAAAAGTGAGGTGTATGATGCAGAAGATTCTTATTTGATGCGTATGACGCACAATTCCATGATTGATACGGATGGGAACTCGGGGATGCCGAAAGGTGGACGATTCTATCAAAGTGAAGTGGGAAGTAACCGTTATACGGTCCGTAACCAGATAGATTTTGATAAAAATTGGAAGGATCATTCTGTAACAGCTATCGCCGGATTGGAATTTCGGGAAAATAAAATTCCTAAATTAACCAGACAGCTAATGTACGGTTACGATCCCCAAACGTTAACTTCTGATATAATAGATTGGCAAGCATATCGCGATGGAATAGGGACAAGTGCTCTTTCCGGTAATACTATTAAGTTAACAGGTTTGTCGGCTACATTGCAAGAATCACGCCATCGTTATGCGTCTTTTTATGCTAATGCGGGTTATTCGTATCTGTCACGTTACAATGTCTCCGGAAGTATTCGCTGGGATCAGGCAGACTTGTTCGGACTTGATATCCGTAACCAACGTCACCCTCTGTGGTCGGTCGGTGCTTCTTGGATTGTGTCGGGCGAGTCATTTATGAAAGAACTTTTTTGGCTTGATTTTTTGAAATTACGTATGACCTATGGTATTAATGGTAATGTAGACCAAAGTTCGACTACCTATTTTGTGGTAAAGCAAAAAACTCAGAGTAATCCGATTAAGACGAATTATCTGACTTATGAAGATAATGATCTTCCGAACCCTAAACTTCGTTGGGAAAAAACTGCTACTTATAATGTGGGAATGGATTTCCGTCTTTTCAATAATGTGATTGCCGGTAGCTTGGAATATTATAACCGTTCTGCGTCAGATTTGCTTGTACGTCGATACATGGATCCCACTTTGGGAGCTAAATCACGTGTCGTGAACAATGGCAAAATGCGTAACCGGGGTATTGAGTTATCACTCACAACCAATATTATCAGAAAGAAAGACTGGAACTTTGCCATTGATTTCAACTTCGCTCATAACAAAAATAAAATGATAAAAGTGGATCATAGCGATTCGGACACATCGACAAGCTTTATCAAGAGTCCGCTGAACTACTTTATGGAGGGAACCAGTCATAACACGCTTTGGGCTTACCGCATCGATCGTATTGAGAATGGATATCCGGTAGCGGTGGATAAGGACGGGAATGATCTTGTAACATTTAATGAAGATGGAACGGTGGCTAACATTACTACCGGATCATCCCTTAAAGGTACAGATGATCTGGTAAATCTTGGTTCACTGACGCCTAAATTCAATGGAGCGCTGACTTTCAGACTAAGCTATAAAGGAATTGATCTGAATGCTTTCCTTGTATATGCAGGAGGTAATAAATTACGTAATAGTGTAGTAGATATGAATGATCAGGTGGGAAGTCAGACATTGAAAGATATTACTAATCGTTGGAGCTCTGATGATCCGAATGGAGATGTACGTATGTATATTGATATGCCTGCAAAAGTGAAAACTTATGCGGGGACTTTTCAGGATTGGTGGCGGTATGGTGACATCAATGTAAAAGATGCCGGCTATGTGAAACTACGTAGTCTGAGTTTGGGATATAATTTGCCGTCTGACATTTGTCGTCAACTCCGGCTTAGTTCGCTGAAGGTGAAATTGCAGGTGAACAATCTTTTTACCTGGTGTAAGGCAGGAAATGATATAGACCCGGAGAGCTACGATCTAAACGGAGGTACTCGTGGCATGGCCTCGCCCAAGACTTACTCTATTGGATTATCAACAAGTTTCTAATTATTAAAAAGACTATAGAATATGCGTAAACTACTTTATATATTGCCGGTTCTGCTGATATTGGGACTTGCGGCTTGTGAGAATTACGTGGATATAACTCCCACAGGTAAGAAGACTGTGGATTCTACTGATACTTATTACGAACTGGTAGCTTTGCCTAACCGGTGTTATTATCCGTCGGCCTTTGCCCTGTTGAGTGATAATGTCTGGTCAAAAGAATCGAATATTATTGGCAAAGAATATCTATCTTGGGATGGAATCAATATGACATTTAATGAAGATGCTGATCGTAAGGAGTTGAGTGATAATAATTTGTATGCGAATTGCTATGAATATATCTTGCGGTCGAATATCGTGATTTCATTGGTGGATTATAGTACAGGTGACAAGGATACTAAAGAACTGGCAAAAGCGGAAGCAAAGATAATGCGTGCTTGGGACCACTTTATTTTAGTAAACACTTTTGCGAAAAGTTATAATCCAGAGACGGCGGCTACTGACGGTGGTGTTGCCATTGTCAGAGAGTATGATCTTGAAGCTACTCCTACTAAAGCGACTGTGGCCGAGGTCTATGATTTTATCATCAAAGATATTGAGGATGCATTACCTTATTTGAAAGAAGAACCGGTGAATGTCTATCATCCGTCGAAAGCTTTTGGCTATGCTTTGGCTGCCCGTGTTTATTTGTTTCATCGCGACTGGAAAAAAGCTGAAGATGCAGCGGAGGAATCATTAAAACGAAATAACAGTTTGATCGATTATATAGCTTTGGAGGATGAGGGAGGGCCAATGAAGGTTTCAACTTATGCTAAAGGTGGAAACCCTGAAGTTTTGAATTATGCTTATATGGGTGGCGTTACCGAAAATCCGGCTTTTACTTATGGTATGATCAGCCCGGAACTGGTACAACTTTTTGGTACGAATGATGAGCGTATGAATCTGTTTTTCAAGACGACTGGAAATCTTGAATACTATTTTGATGAAGGTTCTGGGGCTGCTTTGTGGAATACGTCACTTACTTATGCCAAATTCCAGTATATGGCTGTAGGTATGCGTACAGCCGAAGTTTATCTGATTCTAGCAGAAGCCAAAGCCCGTCAGAACGATTTGTCTGGAGCTGTTGAAGTCTTGAATCTGTTGCGTGAAAAACGAATAAAGGGAAGTGAGGCGATATTACCGGAGCCGGCTACACAGCGTGAGATGATGCAGGAAATTATTAATGAGCGTCGTAAAGAGTTACTTCTTGGTTTTAGTCGTTTTTGGGATTTGAAGCGGTTTAATACGGAACCGGACTATGCAAAGACGATCACCCGTGTTTTCCCGCTAGTTTCTACTAATGTCGAACAGAAGACATATACGTTGAAGCCGGATTCACGTTTGTACATCATTCCGTTCCCGGTGGCTGCCCGTGAAAAAAATCCGAACCTGACATTAAATACTAACGAATAAAATAGATAGAAAAACAATGCAAAAGATTTTGATGATAACTGTATTGCTACTTTTGGCACTGCAAGGAGCAGAAGCACGGTCCGGTGTTATAAATCCGCTTGAACATGGAAAGAAAAGTCTGGTGGTCCGTGAAGATACAGTTAAGAAAGACACTGTTAAGAAAGCGACAGCTTACGAGAAACTTTTGAAAGATGGAGGAAGTGAATGTGAGGGCATGTTTACAGTGCGTCATATCAAGGATGATTGGTATTTTGAAGTACCGGATTCTTTGTTGGGACGATTGTTATTGGTTGTCACTCGCTTTAAAGCTGTACCGCAAGGGTTCAAAATGCTTAGTGGGGAAGAGGTGAACCGTAGTGTGGTTTATTGGGAACAGCATAACGACAAGACGCTCTTTTTACGTGAATATGTACAGTCACAGTTTGCTCCCACAGGTGATAAAATTGCGGAAGCATTGAAGCAGTCAACGATAGACCCGGTTATTTGTAAGTTTGACGTTATCGGTAGAAATCCGAAGACTCAGGCGCAGCTTATCAATGTATCCAAGTTTCTCTTGAGTGATAATAAGACGTGTGGCTTTACATCGAGTGACCGTTCTATTCTTGGCATTGGTTCTTTAGCGCAGGATCGTACATTTATGGATACCATAAAAACCTATCCCATTAATGTGGAAGTGCTTACCTTACGTACTTACAACATAACTTCCGGCAAGTTGCCGGCTGCGGCAACAGGTTCGGTGACAGTGAAACTGAATACCAGTATGGTGATGTTACCCAAAAAGCCTATGCAGCCGAGATTGGCAGATGAACGGGTTGGATTCTTCCAAAATCCGGTGATAGAGTTTTCTGATGACCAGCAAGTTACGACTCGTGGAGCCATTATCCAGCGTTATCGGTTGGAACCGAAAGATCCGGAACGTTATCGGAAAGGACAACTTACTGAACCCAAACGTCCTATTGTGTATTATATAGACCCGGCGACACCCAAAAAATGGATTCCTTATCTTAAAGCTGGTGTGAATGACTGGAATGTAGCTTTTGAAGCAGCCGGATTCAAGAATGCCATTATTGCCAAAGAATGGCCGGACGATCCCACAATGAGCTTGGACGATGCACGCTATAGCGTATTGCGCTATCTACCTTCGGAATCAGAAAATGCTTATGGTCCGCGTATTGTAGATCCTCGTAGCGGAGAGATCATGGAAAGTCATATCTGTTGGTATCACAACGTAATGAACTTACTTAAGAAATGGTATATGGTGCAGTGCGGACCTTTGGATAAACGTGCACAATCAATGACCTTTGATGATAAATTAATGGGGACTCTGATTCAATTTGTTTCTTCGCACGAGGTAGGACATACGCTTGGTTTGCGTCACAATATGGCTGCCAGCTCGGCTACCCCGGTAGAGAAATTACGTGATAAAGCATGGGTGGAGGCCAATGGTCACACAGTATCTATTATGGATTATGCACGGTTTAACTATGTGGCACAACCCGAAGACCGGATTTCAGAAAAAGGGCTTTTCCCCCGTATTGGCGATTATGATAAATGGGCTATAAAATGGGGGTATCAATATCGTCCGGAGTTTAAAGATCCCTTTAAGGAGAAAGCTGTGTTGCGTTCTGAAGTCACGAAGAAACTTCAAGGCGACCATCGCCTGTTGTTTATCGGTGATGAAGGAAAAGGAGCTGATCCCCGCAGCCAGAGTGAGGACTTGGGGGATAATAATATGAAGGCCAATGAATACGGTATGAAGAACCTGAAGAGGGTGATGGAAAATATTATGACTTGGACTGCACAACCTGACGGTCAATATGACGATTTAAATACGATTTATAAATCAGTTCGTGCCCAATATATGAAATATACGCTGCATGTACAGAGAAACTTGGGAGGGCGGTATACTAATAATCTGCCAGGACAGGAACCTCATGATTACCTGCCGCGTAGTGTGCAAAAAGAAGCTGTAGAATGGTTAGGACGGAATTTGCTTGTAGCTCCACTTTGGCTTTATCCTGATAAGGTAGTGAATTGCACAGGAGTGAAAGCTGTGGATGAAATTCGTGACCGCCAAAGTTCTATTATGGCCTTATTACTGGCGCCGGGAATGTTGCAGAATTTGTATTCGGCTTCGATGTGTGCTTCGGATCCTTATCCACTCGAGGAATATTTGGACGATGTGTTTGGTACAGTGTGGAAACCTTTGAATGATTCAAATGAATTAGAGAATAATTTCCGCCGTCAGCAGCAACGGACTTATCTGGGATTTATTGAACGTATGATGAATCCAAGTGACAAAGAGGCCGGAAATGTAAATACGACGGTGAATCGTTCTGATATTTTGCTTTTTATAGAAATGCATCTGGATAAGATTGAAGAATATGTGAAAAGGCAACTTGCCGTATGCAAGGAAGGCGATTTTAATTATAGACATTACACGGCTTTACTACGGAATATAAAGAAAGCAAAAGAAGCGTATTACGGGAAAAATACCGATAAATAAATTCTCTCTCTAACAGGCTTACTCTTCTCTAACAATAAACTTGTTTTGATTCATAATCGATCAATCCATGCAAGTTTAGAGTTAGAGGAGGGTAATTTTTTTATATGTCTAATTACTACATTTTACTTTTCAACTAAAAGAATCATTATTTCTGGGTATTGCCAACTATTTGTTTTCTGGTGAACTTTGTGAAGAAACAATCTGTTGTATATATAAACAGAAGAAAGGAGACTTTTAGCAATGAAAAAGATAGTATTGCTCCGTCATGGAGAAAGTGCATGGAACAAAGAGAATCGTTTCACCGGTTGGACCGACGTAGACCTGACAGAAAAAGGAGTTACCGAAGCCGAAAAAGCCGGAGAAACATTGAGAGAGTATGGCTTTAATTTTGATAAAGCATATACCTCTTATTTAAAGCGTGCAGTGAAAACGTTGAATTGTGTACTCGATAAAATGAATCTCGACTGGATTCCTGTCGAAAAGAACTGGCGCCTGAACGAGAAACATTATGGGGACTTACAGGGATTGAATAAAGCCGAGACTGCCGAGAAGTATGGTGAAGAACAAGTGCTCATCTGGCGCCGTAGTTATGATATAGCCCCTAATCCACTTTCAGAAAAAGATTTGAGAAATCCGCATTTTGATTACCGTTATCATGAAGTGCCCGATGCAGAATTACCTCGCACTGAATCGTTGAAAGATACCATTGAACGTATTATGCCTTATTGGGAAAGTGATATATTCCCCAGTCTGAAAACAGCTCATACGCTGTTGGTGGTCGCTCATGGCAATAGTTTGAGAGGCATCATCAAACATCTAAAAAACATCTCCGATGAAGATATTGTCAAACTGAATCTACCTACGGCTGTGCCTTACGTGTTTGAGTTTGATGAAAACCTGAATGTATCCAGCGACTACTTCCTGGGAAATCCGGAAGAGATCAAAAAGCTAATGGAAGCAGTTGCCAATCAGGGAAAGAAAAAATAAAATAGTTACATATTAAAAAGTAAAGTTATGAGTAAAGTAGTTGAATTATTAAGAGATCAGGCCTGTTATTATTTGGAACATACCTGTGAAACCATCGATAAATCATTAATTCATGTTCCGTCTCCCGATACGATAGATAAAATCTGGATTGATTCGGATCGAAACATAAGAGTATTAAATAACCTGCAATCCCTGTTGGGACATGGACGGCTGGCAAATACCGGTTATGTGTCTATACTTCCTGTCGATCAGGACATCGAACATACTGCCGGAGCATCATTTGCTCCCAATCCGATCTATTTCGATCCTGAAAATATTGTGAAACTGGCTATTGAAGGCGGTTGTAACGGAGTAGCTTCCACGTTTGGAATTCTTGGATCCGTAGCACGTAAATATGCGCATAAGATACCCTTCATTGTGAAATTGAACCACAATGAACTGCTCTCTTACCCGAATAGCTTCGACCAGGTGTTGTTTGGCACTGTCAAAGAAGCCTGGAACATGGGAGCAGTGGCCGTAGGAGCTACTATTTATTTCGGCTCGGAACAAAGTCGCCGTCAACTGGTAGAGATTGCCGAAGCTTTTGAATATGCTCACGAATTGGGTATGGCAACCATCCTCTGGTGTTATCTGCGCAACAATGATTTTAAGAAAGGTGCAGTCGATTACCATGCTGCCGCCGACCTGACAGGCCAGGCCGACCGCTTGGGAGTCACTATCAAAGCTGACATTGTGAAACAGAAACTTCCTACTAATAATGGTGGCTTCAAAGCCATTGGTTTCGGAAAGATCGACGAGCGTATGTATACTGAACTAGCTTCCGAACATCCGATTGACCTTTGCCGTTACCAGGTAGCCAACGGCTATATGGGACGTGTAGGCTTGATTAACTCGGGTGGAGAATCTCATGGTTCTTCCGATTTGCGTGATGCTGTCATTACAGCCGTAGTCAACAAACGTGCCGGAGGTATGGGATTGATTAGCGGACGTAAAGCATTCCAGAAGCCAATGAACGAAGGAGTCGAATTATTGAATACCATTCAGGATGTATATCTTGATCCGTCAATTACGATCGCTTAATCAGGGATGAATAGAAATAAATTCTTATCTTTGACTATTAGATCGTTAACCATTAAAAATTAAGAGTATGAAGTTTTTTATTGACACAGCTAATCTGGAGCAGATTCAGGAGGCTTATGACCTCGGAGTGCTTGACGGTGTGACTACCAACCCTTCGCTGATGGCGAAAGAAGGCATTAAAGGAACGCAGAACCAGCGTGAACATTACGTCAAGATATGCAAGATTGTTGACGGAGATGTAAGTGCCGAGGTGATAGCAACCGATTATGAAGGAATGATTCGTGAGGGCGAAGAACTTGCCGCACTCAATCCGCATATCGTAGTGAAAGTTCCTTGCATTGCCGATGGAATCAAAGCCATCAAACATTTCACGCAAAAAGGAATCCGTACCAACTGTACATTAGTCTTTTCAGTAGGGCAGGCATTGTTGGCAGCTAAAGCCGGAGCGACCTATGTTTCACCTTTTGTCGGCCGTCTGGACGATATTTGTGAAGATGGAGTGAAACTGGTGGGAGATATTGTACGTATGTATCGTACGTATGATTATAAAACACAGGTGCTGGCTGCTTCTATTCGCAATACAAAACATATTATCGAGTGTGTGGAAGTAGGAGCTGATGTGGCTACTTGTCCGTTAAGTGCTATCAAAGGATTGCTCACTCATCCGTTAACTGATTCGGGATTGAAGAAGTTCCTGGAGGATTATAAGAAAGTGAATGGCTGAAATTAAGTGAGATGCAATGATAAAATGGATGGTGAACATCATCGTGGATATTTCCTATCCGCATGATGTTCACCTTTTTTTATTCTCATTCTTTCCTTTCTCGTTTCTGCCTTTCTTTGTATTGGGTCGGCGTTTCTCCTGTGTATTGTTTGAAAGCCGTACTGAAATAGCGTGAAGTAGTAAATCCGATCTTCTCGGTAATTTCCGTGAAAGACATATCCGTATGAGTGATTAATGTGATCGCTTTCTCCATCCGGAATTTATTAATGTAATCATTGGCTCCCATATCGGTTAGAGCTTTCAGCTTATTGTAAAGGGAAGCCCGGCTCATTCCTATTTCTTTGCAAATAAGAGTGACATCCAGATTGCTGTTATCCAGATTCTCCTGAATAATTTTATTCAGTTTCAATAAGAAAGTTTCATCTGCCTGGCTGAATGTGCTTTCTTCCGGTGCAGGGACCAATCCTGTATTCAAATATCTCTTCTTGATAGATTCACGGTTCTTTAACCGGTTGCGAATGATTTCCATCAACATTTCTACCTCAAAAGGTTTTGTAAGATAAGCGTCTGCCCCGTTCTTATAACCACTAAACTGGCTTTGTTTATCATCTCTTGCAGTTAGCAGCACAATGGGAATGTGACTGATGGTAATGTCTTCCTTTATATTTTTACAAAGTTCATATCCATTCATTCTCGGCATCATCACGTCACTGACGATAATATCCGGAACATGGCTTTTGGTCAGTTGGAGAGCTTCCACACCATCCGAAGCAATGATTACCCGTTTGAAATATTCCCCCAGTGATTTTTTCAGGAAATCCGTCAGGTCCGGATTATCATCTACTACTAACACACTGTAAGGACTCGTGTCGAAATTACTCTCCTCCGGCAGTTGTTCTTTACTGTCATCACTCATCAACTCGTTCAGGTAGGCTTTCGGTTGACAGATAATCTCTTCCGACTGTTGTCGCAGCGGGAGTTCAAAGAAGAATGTTGCACCGGCTTCCTGATTATCTTGGGCACCGATAGACCCTCCATGCAGTTCGACCAGAATCTTGGAATAAGATAGTCCGATTCCAGTTCCGCTCTGTTCTCCTGTACCCTGGTAGAAACGGGTGAAGAGTTTCTGTGTATTTACTTGTTTGAGACCGTTTCCTTGATCTATGATGGAGATACGAACCCTGTTTCCCTCTGAAAGCAACTCTGAAGTAATGATTATTTCTGCATCTTGCGGACTGTGTTTTAAGGCATTGATGAGCAGATTACTTAGAATAATCTCACACTTGTCTTTATCGAAACTAACAGTGTCGATATGCGGATCAAGCTGATAACGAATACATACGTTCTTTGCTTCGCCTTCGCTGATGAAATCTTGTGATACATGTTCAATCCATTGATTGAGCGCATACGGGTGTATCTGCAATTTGCTTTCTCCAACCTCCATCTTACGCACGTCAAGTACCATATTAATAAGATTCTTCATTCGCTGTGACTGGCGATATATCGCTTTTATTGGCAGATATTGTGTATCTTCGGCAGAAAGCGATTTTAATATTCGGCTAAGCGGTGCATGTATGAGTGTCAATGGGGTACGCAGTTCGTGACTGATATTAATCAGGAAGCGCACCTTTTCTTCATATACCTGTTGCTCATGTTCCTTCATTGCCCATTTCAGTTTTTCCTCTTTGCGTTTTAACGTCCTTCGGAAAGTTTCGATGACAGCAGCAGTAATGAACACCGCACAACTAATGATAAACCACCATGTCCGATACCAGGGAGGTAAAATCGTCAGTTCCAGTACCTCCTGATTGGGAATCCAACTACCATCTTTGGCCGTGCAGGAAGCCATGATCTTGTAACTTCCCGGAGGGAGAGAGCGTATAACCAGTTCAGGGTTATATGATTCGATTTGTTGATCGTTTAGTCCTTCTATCTGATATCGATACACTTTCTGTCGGAAGATGTCTTCTTCTTTCGACATGATCCGAATCGTAATATTACTGTTCCAAGGTGCGGATATACCTGTCGGATTGCCAGTAAGCTTATCGTTAACGGATTCACCATTGATGACAACCTCTGATAATTGGAGTTTGGGCACTCCGGTAGTAACTAGCGGCAATTTACTGTTAATGTAAAGCAATCCTTTCACGCCTCCCATGTAGACATCTCCCTGTGAACTTAGCAAACGGGGTTTGGATAGATACTCATTCTGGATCACCCCATCAGATTCACCGAATAAAACAAATTTCTTCTCTTTAATCAACCATGCGAAGAGCATATTATCTGTTCCTATCCAAACTTTTCCTTGTTGGTCGCACACTACTTGTGTGACTTCACTGAAAAGAGAAGTGGGTATCGGGGTTTGTTTTTGCGTAGCAGGGTTGTAATGTACCAGTCCGTAATTATTGCCTATCCAGAAATTACCATATTCGTCCCGGGAGACGGAGTTGATAAGCGTATCTTTAATGCATTGATACAAGGTCTCAAGTCGGTTAGTCTCGTTATTCAGACTGAAAATATGTTTAGTATCATTCAGATAGGTGAGGTTTTTATCATTCATTATGGGGAGAATAGTGCCGATAATGTCCGCTCCCTGTTGCTCGGTAGCGATACTGAACGTCTGTTTTTTTAAGTCATATTGATAAACATGATCTCCGAGCAGTAATACACTGTGAGGAGTGTTCTGAAATAAGTTCACTGTTTTCCCGCGGCTTCCGAGACGTGTGGATGTCTCCGGGTCGATAATAATGAACGGAGTTTTTTTGCCGGTTGCCGGATTGAACACAAATACTCCTTGTGAGAAAATGGAGAGCAACAGATTGCCGGAGGTAAAGGGACAGATGGATGCCACTTTGTTTTGCCATGTAGAAGGATAGTGAGTGAATTTCTCTGTGACAGGATTAAACAGGTTAATACCTCCACCGTCTGTACCTACCCAGATACGATCGCTGGATTCCTGATAAATACTTAGTACAGTGTTGTTGCTTAGTCCGTTATCATTTCCCGGCAATACGTTCGTATAAGTTTTCATGGATACTTCCCGAATACTGATTAGTCCGTTGCGGATACTTCCTGCCCACATATTGTTGTTTCGGTCATTGTAAAGACAGAGGATGGAATTGGCAGGGAGGGAATAATTGTCGCTTCCCGGTATGTGTTCCAGCAAGGTGAATTTTCCTGTTTTCGGTTCGAGGATATTGATACCACCTCCGTCTGTTCCGATCCAAATTTTCCCTTCTCGTTCAGCGAGGCTTAGTACGACGTCATTGTTCAATTCAGAGTTCTGCGTGGTATACGAAGCCAGTCGTGTTCCATCATGAGTAAAACAGCTTACACCTCCGTTGTAAGGAGCGATCCATATCCTGTTCTGTGAATCGATCAACATATTCATGATTTCTTTTCCGCAGTCAAAAGGAGGAAGACTATATTTGCCTGTATTTAAATCTAAAAGTAGTAACCCTTGCCATCGGCTACAGCAAAGGAGAGTATGGTCATTCCATAGACTCAGTTGCGTGATGTTGAAATTGGACTCCTGATTGAGTGACTGCAAAAGGCGGAGAGAGGAATCTTGATAACTATAGAAATAAAACTTGTTTTGCGAGCCGAACAATACCCCGTCTTTAATCAGGCAAGTCGAATTGACCCAGATATTATTCCCTTTTTCATCTGTAGGAATAAAAAAATTATCACTTTGCCGTTGATAACATGCCAATCCCTTATCCGTCAGAACCCAGATATTATTCTGCTTGTCCTCTGTGATTTGATTAATTATGTTATGAGGGAGGGAAGAATCCGGATTATTCGCCTGATGAATGTATTTTTTTAGTTCGTGTCCGTCATATCGTCCTAGTCCGGAACGGGTTCCTATCCACACAAAACCTTGCTCATCTGTCAAGATACATCGTACGGTGGAGGGGAGTCCGTCTTTCAGCGAAATTTGTTTATAAAAGTAATGCCCGGCTTGTATTGGAAGAATACCGGCAAGCTGCATAAAAAATGCTATGTATAGTAGAATAAAGATTCTTGTTTTCATGGAATTAGGTCAGTTAAACTGAAACAAAGATAATATATTCAAATGAATGTTTGTTATAAAACAAGCTTATTTTATTATTCCTTTGAGTAAGAGAATAGTCTTTGAATGAAATTTCTTTTCTTTATTTAGCTAGATTCTCTATCTTTGCTCGAAAATATACGACTATGATTATCGAAGAACTACAGAACCTTTATCAGTCATATACGGGTGTTCCCGCTGAAAACATCACTGAATTACCATCTTCCGGTTCCAATCGCCGTTATTTTCGGTTGACGGGTATACAAGTCTTGATTGGCGTTTATGGAGCTTCTATCGACGAGAATGAAGCTTTTCTTTATATGGCAGAACATTTCCGCAAATGCGGTCTGCCTGTTCCCGAAGTTCGCATCGTCTCGGAGGATAAAGCCTATTACTTGCAGGAAGATTTAGGAGATACCCTATTGTTTCATGCCATAGAGAAAGGACGTGCTACCAGTGTTTTTTCCGAAGACGAAAAAGAGTTGCTTCGAAAGACGATCCGCCTGCTTCCTGCTATCCAGTTTGCCGGTGCCGATGGTTTCGATTTTTCTCGCTGCTATCCTCAACCGGAGTTCAATCAACGGTCTATTCTCTGGGATTTGAATTACTTCAAATATTGTTTCCTGAAAGCTACCGGCATGGAGTTCCAGGAAGACAAACTGGAAGACGATTTCCAGAAAATGAGTGATGTCTTGCTTCGTAGTTCTTCCGCTACTTTCATGTATCGTGATTTTCAGAGCCGTAATGTGATGATAAAAGACGGAGAACCGTGGCTCATCGACTTTCAGGGAGGACGCAAAGGACCGTTCTATTATGACATAGCCTCCTTCCTGTGGCAAGCGAAAGCGAAATACCCGGATAGTCTCCGTAGAGAACTGCTGCAAGAATATATAGAAGCTCTTCGCAAATACCAACCGATTGACGAATCCTATTTTTATAGCCAACTTCGTCACTTTGTTCTTTTCCGTACGTTGCAAGTGCTGGGCGCTTATGGGTTCCGTGGATACTTCGAAAAGAAACCGCATTTTATTCAGAGTGTTCCCTATGCCATCGAAAACCTGCGTGAATTGCTAAAAGAAGAATACCCGGAATATCCGTATCTCTGCAAAGTTTTACGGGAACTTACCGGACTGAAACAGTTTACGGATGACCTGAAAAAGCGGCAGCTTACTGTCAAGGTGATGAGCTTTGCTTATAAGAAAGGGATTCCTGATGACTCCACCGGCAATGGAGGAGGGTATGTGTTTGACTGCCGGGCCGTCAACAATCCCGGTAAGTATGAGCGTTACAAACCCTTTACCGGACTGGATGAACCTGTAATTACTTTCCTCGAAGAAGATGGTGAAATACTCCGTTTCCTCGATCATGTCTATGCTTTGGTAGACGCCTCCGTGAAACGCTATATGGAACGTGGATTCAGCAATTTGTCCGTTTGCTTTGGCTGTACCGGTGGACAACATCGTTCCGTTTACTCAGCCCAGCATCTGGCAGAACACCTGAATCAGAAATTTGGTGTGAAAGTCGAACTGGTGCACCGGGAACAGAATATAGAACGTACGTTTGAGGCAAAATGAAAGCAATGATATTTGCAGCCGGTTTGGGTAGCCGGTTGAAACCGCTTACCGATACCATGCCTAAGGCCATGGTTCCCATAGCCGGACGTCCGATGTTGGAACATGTGATTTTAAAACTGAAAGCTGCCGGATTCACGGAAATAGTGATTAACATCCACCATTTTGGCGATCAAATACTTGACTTCCTGAAAGCCAACGGGAATTTCGGGCTTACCATACATATCTCCGACGAACGTGAGCTGTTGCTCGATACGGGTGGGGGAGTCAGGAAAGCCCGTCCTTTCTTTGAAAATTCCGATGAACCTTTCCTGATACATAATGTAGATATTCTTTCAGATGTGAATCTGAAAGAATTATATGACTATCATTTACAAAGTGGCGCTGTTGCCACTTTACTGGCCAGCCGGCGTAAAACGTCCCGCTATCTTCTTTTTGATATGGATAAGAGACTTTGCGGATGGATCAACAAGGATACCGAACAAGTGAAACCGGAAGGTCTTTATTATGATCGTTCTCTTTATCAGGAATACGCATTCAGTGGCATCCATGTACTTTCACCAGCCATTTTCCAGTGGATGACTTCTCCTTGCTGGGATGGGAAATTCTCAATTATGGATTTCTATCTTGCCACTTGCCGGCAAGTGAACTATGGCGGTTACCTGGCAGAAAAATTGCATCTGATTGATATCGGTAAACCCGAAACATTGGCGAAAGCAGAAAAATTCCTATACCAAAATACTAGATAAAGATACTGAAAGAGGCTAAAAGGCCTCTTTCTTTCTATGTAACAAAATATTTAAGTAACTTTGCTTAGATAAACAATCAATATTGTAATACTATACAAATTTTGCTGCATGGAACAGACTTTGGTAAATGGGATAGCTGATAACTTCTTGCATAATATCTTTAATGACTTGTCTGTAGGCTTGGAGTTGTATGATAAGGATGGTCTTATGATAGATGTCAATTATTCGCGGTTGAGATCAATGGGGATAAAAGACAAAAAAGACATTCTGGGCTATAATCTATTCAACTACACCAGTTTCTCTGATGAAATCAAGGAGCAGATCCGAAAGGGAGAAACCGTACGCTTTGTGGCAAAATATGATTTTGAAACTTTGCGACGTCTTTTTCCTACCCATTTGTCCGGTATCAAATTCTTCGAGATTACCGTTTCTTTCGTACATAATGATAAGTCTGAAATTACCAACTATATGGTGATAACTCAAGATGTCACCGAACGTGTTTTGTGGCAAAACAAATATGACAATCTTTACGAAGAGGCTGTGCGCTCGAAAAAAGAACTTCTTGAGAGCGAGCAAAGGATGATTCATTTGATTCGTCAGAATGAATTGGTCTTGAACAATATTAATTCAGGATTAGCGTATATTGCAAACGACTATATCGTACAATGGGAGAATATCTCACTTTGTAGTAAAAGCCTTTCTTATGAGGCTTACAAAAAAGGAGAACCTTGCTATCTGACAGCCCATAATCGTACTACTCCTTGTGAGAATTGTGTGATGCAACGTGCCCGGAAATCCGGTCAGGTAGAGTCCATCTTTTTTAATCTGGACAATAAGCACGTCATTGAAGTATTTGCTACTCCTATATTTAATGAACAGGGAGATGTTGACGGTGTCGTGATTCGTGTAGATGATGTTACCGAGCGGCAGCACATGATTGGTGAACTTGAAAAGGAAAGGAATCGGGCGGAACAATCCGATAAACTGAAATCTGCTTTTCTGGCAAATATGAGCCATGAAATCCGTACTCCGTTAAATGCTATCGTAGGTTTTTCCGACTTGCTGATGGTGACGGAAGATAAAGAAGAAAAAGAAGAATTCATCCAGATTATCAATGCCAACAATGAATTACTGCTGAAACTGATTAACGACATACTGGATCTTTCGAAAATAGAAGCTGGCTCGGTAGAATTGAAATACGAAGATTTTGATCTGGCTGTTTATTTCAACGAATTGGCTGCTGCAATGCATCATCGTGTAGTGAATCCACAGGTTCGTTTGGTTGCTATAAATCCTTATGAGTCTTGTATTGTTCGTCTGGATAAGAACCGGTTGGCACAAATTCTCACTAATTTTGTAACTAATGCCATCAAATATACCTCTGAAGGAACCATTGAAATGAGGTATGAAAAGATAAACGGGAGTGTCCATCTTTATGTTCGCGATACAGGCATCGGTATTCCGGAAGATAAAAAAGACAAGGTGTTTCATCGTTTCGAGAAACTGGATGAGTTTGCACAAGGAACCGGATTGGGATTGTCCATTTGTAAGGCTATAGTTGAGGCTTGCAGAGGAGAGATAGGTTTTGAGTCGGAATTTAATAAAGGATCTTTGTTTTGGGCAGTTTTGCCGTGTCAGTTCGAATCGGTCGACAGTGAACCGGGGGCTTCCCGTCAACGGCTTGGAAGAGAAGTGAATGGGGAGAAAGATGAATCTCATGCTTCCGGAGAAATGAAGTCTCCAAAGAGAATTCTTGTAGTAGAAGATATTCAGAGTAATTTCTTCTTAGTATCTTCTATTTTAAAAAACAAATGTCAGCTGCTACATGCACCGAATGGGCTGAAGGCGGTTGAGATTGTTCGTACCCAAGCGGTAGATCTGGTACTGATGGATATGAAGATGCCTGTTATGGATGGGCGCGCTGCAACCTCCGAGATTCGGAAATTCAATACGGAAATTCCAATTATCGCCCTGACCGCTCATGCTTTTGATGCCGACCGGGTAGCTGCTTTAAAAGCCGGCTGTGATGATTATCTGGTGAAGCCGATCAATGGAGCAAAGTTGATGCAGACGTTGAAAGAGTATGGTTGCTGAAAGGATTGGATTAAAAATGTGCTGATCTGAAAAAATGTATATTCCATTCATCCAGCTTTCAATTTTTCGATCACTGGCTTATAGTTTGCAGAAAAACGCGCTTCATTTTCATTTATAGAGTGTGAAATTATATGTCGTTTGACTGTATAACAGTTGAAAATGCTTCTTGTTGGTTCATTTTTATGTTTATATGCTTCTTATTTTCCTATATAGAGAATATTCTGCTTTTTATTTCGGTTGCTTATTTAAAGATGAATTAGCTTGCAAATAGTCTTTTTAGAGAGCTTTTGTATCTTGGTCGGTGGCTTTGAATAGATTTCTCGGTGAGTAAGGAGGTGTTGCTCACCGAGGAACGATTTGTTGCTCACCGGGGAAGTTTATTAATTTCTTTGGGAAGAATGCATATTATCCGAAAACAAATGTAGTATTTCTCTTCTAATATGCATATATATGTAATTTCTTAATGCTTTTTTATACCAGGGTACTTTTTTCTGTAACCGTTTCATCTTTCTGGATATGAAAAATAGAACATGTATCCAGCTTAAAAGAAAAGTTAGGCCTTATCATAATTATAGATTTCCTTATTTGACTTGAAAAGTGTTCAATAATGTCTACAACGCTATAATTTATCGATGAAATGGATGATTTTAGACAAAATTGGATATAAAATAGCGATTTTGGAACATCTTATTTTTATAGCCTTCTTATTTTTGTAGCCGATAAGAGTTGCCAAATAATGGTTTTTAGGAACTCTTTCAAACTAATAATCTTTGAGATTTATTTTTGTTAGCTAATAAATAAAGTCTTTATTATTAAATGTAATATTATGAAAAGAAAGAAGCTTATGAAAAAACAAAGCTGCTTTGTTGTTCTTCTGATGCTGCTCCTGTTGTTTCCGTCGGGAGTATTTGCACAGCAACAAATGATTAAAGGACAAGTAGTAGATGATAAGGGTGAAACTGTTATTGGTGCTACAGTCATGGTAAAAGGAGGGCAAGAAGGTGCCATAACCGATATTGATGGAAATTTCTCTGTAAAAGGTAAAGTTGGAGCCACATTAACTATTTCTTATGTAGGTTTTTCTCCTCTTGAAGTAAAAGTAACGAAACTGGAGGGTAATCGTTTCGTGCTCAAAGAAGATTCAAAAGTACTTGATGAAGTGGTAGTGGTAGGTATGGGTAAGCAGAAACGCAATACAATTACGGCTGCCGTAGCTACTGTTAAGTCGGATGCGATTGTCAATCGTCCGGTAACCGATGTGACTAGTGCGCTGCAAGGTAATGTCGCTGGTTTAAACTTTGCGTCAGATGCTGCAGCGGACGGTGTAGGTGGTGAGACTGGTGCTGAAATTAAATTTAATATTCGTGGAGTTGGTTCTATCAATGGTGGCGAACCTTATGTATTGGTAGACGGTGTGGAACAAAGTATGCAGAATGTCAATCCTGCCGATATCGAAAGTATCAGTGTTTTGAAAGATGCTTCCGCATCAGCAGTGTACGGTGCCCGTGCTGCTTATGGAGTAGTATTGGTGACCACTAAAAGCGGACGGAAGGAAAAGACACGTGTTACCTATCGCGGAACAGTTGGTTTCAGTTCTCCTATTAATATGCCGCAAATGATGAACTCATTAGAGTATGCCAACTATTGCAATCAGCGGGATGTGAATATGGGACGTACGGCGCAGATCTCAAATGCAACCATCGAAAAAATGAAAGGTTTTATGGCTAATCCTTATTCGGCAGAATTTCCCGGCATCGGTCCTAATCAAGCGGGTGACGGTTGGGCTGCAGCCGATAATGTTCAGTATGGTAATACAGATTGGTTTGATTATTATTTCAAAGACCGTGCGATACGTCATTCTCATAATTTGAGTGTACAGGGTGGTGGAGAAAAATCTATTTATTACATTGGTTTAGGATATACTTATCAGGAAGGTTTGATGGATCAGGTTCAGGATGATCTAAAAAAGTATAATATCAATACTAAGTTTTCGGTTACAGCAACCGATTGGTTGAAATTCCACTTTAATAATAATGCAACGATAAACATAATCAATCGCCCGATGGCTAATCAGACTATTTTTTATGGTACGATAGCCAATACGGCTCCAACCCGTGTGACTCAATTACCCATTGAACAGACGGAGTATTTTACTCCAACCTGGAATGAATTATTATACTTAAAAAAGTCCAATTATAATCAGAACCGTGTTTCGGATGCATTATCTTTCTCGGCTATTATTACCCCGCTGCAAGGGTGGGACATCATGGGAGAAATGAAAGCTCGTCTGGATGTGGAAAATAATAGTTTTAAACTGAAAAAAAGCAATCATGCATTGCCTAACGGGCAAGTTATAGAGACTTCCGGCAACCGTCAGGGGTATCAATATCCGGGTATGAGATGGCAAAATACACGTTTCGGTTCACTGACACGCGGTAGTGCTTTCAATTACTATCTGTCTCCCAGTTTGTCCAGTACCTACATGAATCAATGGGGGGATCATGACTTTAAAATCATGGCAGGTTATCAAATGGAATTGCAAGAAAATTCCAGTGAATATATGTATAAAGATGGAATGTTGAGCGAAGATACTTATTCATTTGACAATGCTGATGGAACCGTATATGCCGGAGAGGCTCGTACCCACTGGGCTACGATGGGATTTTATACTCGAATCAACTGGAACTATCAGAATACTTATTTCTTGGAACTTAGCGGACGTTATGACGGCTCTTCCCGCTTTGCATCGGGACATCGTTGGGGATTCTTCCCGTCTTTTTCTGCCGGTTATGACATTGCCCGTACTAAATACTTTACCGATTTAAATATGCCGGTATCACAATTTAAAGTACGTGTCTCTTATGGACGTCTGGGAAATCAGAATGGTGCCGGATTATATGATTATCTGGGAGTGATGAGTCTTGACCCGAATAATGTGAATGCATGGTTACTTCCGGGAGGAGGTGATGTAATAGGTAAAGGAACAATCTCATTAACTCCGAAAATGATTAGCCCGTACATCACATGGGAGAAAGTAGATACTGCCAACTTCGGTTTGGATCTTATGTTATTGAAAGATCGTTTGTCTGTAACGTTTGATGTTTATCAACGTACGACCAAAGACATGATTGGTCCTGCTGAAGCGATTCCGGCTGTCAGCGGTATCATTCCTGATGATCGTGCAAAAATAAATAATGCTACTCTTCGTAACCGTGGTTGGGAACTCTCTGTCAACTGGCAGGATAAGTTGAAATGTGGTTTTAGTTATGGAATAGGATTCAATTTATTCAATTACAAGGCTGTTATAACGAAGTATAACAATCCTGAAGGCATTATTTATAACAACCATACCGGTTTGGATCGCAACAAAGGTTATTATGAAGGAATGGATATAGGTGAAATCTGGGGATTCGTAGCAGATGACTTGTTTATGACCAATCAGGAGATTGATTCATATCTGAATAGTAAAGACCTTTCTTTCTTTAAGAATGACAACCTTTGGCAAGTAGGTGATTTGAAATATCTGGATACTAATCGTGATGGTAAAGTAGATCCGGGAAAAGGAACATTGGAGGATCATGGCGATCTGAAGGTAATCGGAAATGCTACACCTAAATATTCATTTGGTATCAATTTGAACTTGGGATATAAAGGATTCTCTGTCTCTACTTTATTCCAGGGAGTGGCGAAACGTGATTTTGCATTAGCGGGAAGTACTTATCTTTTTGGTGGAAAGAACTTCTTTAAAGAACATCTCGACTATTTTAGCCCGTCGAATCCCCGTGGATATCTTCCTCGTCTGACAGACCCCAAAACAGTAGATTATAATACAAATATTGGTTACAATACAACACGCTATATGGTCAATGCCGCCTATATGCGTATGAAGAACCTAACCGTGTCTTATACATTCGACAAGAAACTCCTGAAAACGATGAGACTGGAAAATTTGAGAGTATATTTTACGTGTGACAATCTGTTCACTATTACTAAGTTGCCTAAGGCTTTTGACCCTGAAACATTGAATCAGGTAAATACTTGGGCGGGTGGTAGCAATGCCACAGCACCGGGACTTACCTCCGCTGCCAATGAAAACGGTAACGGTAAAGTATATCCGATGAACAGAAACTTTGTGTTTGGTCTTGATTTTACTTTTTAATAAATAATAGAGAAGTATGAAACGATTTTATTTATATATAGTATTGATGGCAGGTCTTGGCACATGTGTATCTTCTTGTGCCGACTTTTTGGATCGTGAGCCGCTTACCGTGCCGAACAACGAATCGTTCTTGTCCGGTGAAGCCCAAGTGCGTGGATATATCAATGGTCTTTATACAGCGCTTCCTTCATTGGCAAAATTCGGGATGGGAGTGCGTGGAGAAGAAAAGAACAGTGATAATATTCTTTCTGAAATTTACAATAAGCGTCTGAATGGTGAGGAAACCTTGTTTTCCAGCAGTGAAGACTGGGAAAACGGTTATAGGAATCTGCGTAATGTGAACTATTTCTTTCACTATTACCTGGTACCGGAAGACATGGAAACAGAAGAAGTAAAATCATTGAAAGGCGAAGCTTACTTCTTACGGGCTTACTGGCACTTTGTTCAGTTGAAGAAGTTCGGTAATATTCCTATTATGGATGCTTTCTGGGATGAACATGCCACGATAGCTGGTTTGCAGATCCCGCAGAAAGATCGTGGTGAAGTTGCTAAATTTATCTTGGAAGATCTGGACAAAGCAGAGAAACTATTGTTCAATAGAAGCAAGTACAGCGGTTTGCGTATTTGTAAGGAAGCGGCTATGTTGCTTGCCATGCAGGTTGCGCTATATGAAGGTTCGTGGGAGAAATACCACAAGAATGATGAATTTGCGGCTGCCACTGACCAATCGGCTTATTTCTTTGGAGAAGTGTTGAGATGGGGAGATATGCTTTTCGAGCAAGGTATAAAATTAAATACGAAAGAAACAGATGGCGGTGTAGTCAATTCGGGAGATGCTTACGGACGTCTGTTTAATCAAAATGATTATTCCAACATTTCAGAAGTATTGTTCTGGAGAAAATATTCGGTTACTGATGGTGTATTTCATGCTTTGACCGGATTAGTGGGTGGAGGAGTTGTCGATCAGGATGGACCTGCCGGTATAGCCGGAGATTTGGTAAATACCTATTTGAATGCTGATGGAACGCCCGTTGATCCGAACAATAGCAAGTTTAAGGATTTTAACGAAACCTTTAAAAGCAGGGATTTGCGTCTCACAGAAACTATCATGAGCACTGGCTATAAGTTTAAATCTACTGCGAAAGGTTCTCGTCCGATGAAAGTGGCAGATGCTTCTGCCGGTGATAAAACAATCAATCCTCCTTTTCTGGCAGGTGATGGTAATGCCAAAAATGTAACAGGGTATCACATTCGTCTTGGAGTAGATACGACATACGTGTCGGGGGACTGTGAAACCGGACTGGTACTCATGCGTTATGCTGATGCATTATTGAGCTATGCCGAAGCTGCCGAGGAACTGGGCAAATGTGATGATGAAGTGTTAAGTAAAACATTGAAACCTCTGCGCGCACGTGCCGGAGTCACTTATGTGACACCTGTCAGAGATCCTAACTTTACAGATTATGGTTATACGTTGACTCCCGTTATGCAGGAGATTCGTCGTGAGCGTCGTGTGGAACTGGCATTGCAGGGATATCGTCTGGATGATCTGATGCGTTGGGCTGCTGATAAAGTAATTGTTGGCAAACGTGGCAAAGGAGCATATTTGGGACATGATGGTATTTTATACAAATCATTTGCGGAAGATAAACATGAAGCATTGGCCAAAGTATTGGTAGATGGCAACGGATGGATGGATCCTTTGCAGGAGTTGATACCGGGTGGTTATCAATTCAATCCTAAGAGAGACTATCTGTTACCTATTCCTCCAAGTGAACTGGAACTGAATAAGCAGATGAAACAGAATCCGGGGTGGAAATAATAATCATAGACTTTATAATTAAAGATATACTGTATGAAAAAGATTTTAGAATGGACATATTTGTGGATGCTGCTTATATTGGTGGCAGTGAGTATGTCAGGATGTTCTGACGATGATAATGTAAGCCCGTTGGCAGAACCTGTACCTTTAAAGATGACACTGAATAGTACAGATTTGGTAATGGGAGAGGTGATGGAAATCACTTTTGACGTGACAGGTACGGAAGAAGGAAAAAAAGCGATGAATGAGGATCTGAATATCAGATTGAGTGCCACTACTGATAAAGGAGCAGTCGACCAGTTGGTATTTGATGATTTTCCATCGGTGGTTACCATGAAGCAGGGAGAGACGACTAAAACCGTCCGGGTTCCTGTAAAGAAAGAAGGACTGAATAGAGAACGTTCCGTCGAAATATCTGCATTTGCACGTGGATATAGAATGGCAGGTGCTTTGCAAATTGTGACTGTCAGTGACTATCACTACTCTAAAGTTTCATTGAAAAATAATGCCGATAATACGGTGAAGGAGGGACAGACTTTTGTATTGGTAGCTTCCGTCAATACTACATTGAAAGACGAACTTACCATTACTATTACTCCTAAAGCCGGAGAAGGAGAACGTTATGAAAATCTTCCTTTAGAATTGACTATTCCTGCCGGAGCGAACTCGGTAGAAAGTGCGCCGGTTACTATGATAAAAGATGTGAATACTACCGAGGATGAAGAGCTGACTCTTGATCTTGCTACAATTCCTGTTCTTAGCCGTTATCCTTTGCAAGATACGAAGCTGATTATAAAGAAGATTGATATTCATAAGAATATGGGCAGTGAGGTAAGAGATGAGCGCTGGCTATATGAAGATGCAGATCAGTTGTTTGTTTCACCGAAAAATGAAGCGGCTATAAAAGCTTGGGGACAGACTAATTATCAGGTAATGAATGAGGGCGATCCTCATCCGAATAGTGGAAAAGTGCTTCCGGAAGGAAAATGGAAGTTCTTCCGTGCATACGAATTTCATAAAATATCTTCGTGTTTAACGACAAAAGAAAGCAATGATAAAACATATGTGAGTAATGAATATCCTTTAGGTTTTGCTGACCAGAACACAGCGGCGGTAGAAACTGCAGGTTCTGTGGATAATGCTAAATATGCATGGGTTACAGACGAAGGTTATTTGAGAATGATTTCACTGAAAGAGCGTACTCCAGGAAATAATGGTACTAAAGATTTTGGAACTTCTGCTTTTTATTCCTGTAAGTTTATGCGAGGAAATGTAAATAGTCCTACTTGGGCATCCTCTAACATCCGTATTTATCCGGGAATGCGTATCGAGACACGCGCACGCATTCGTGGTGCAGAAAATAGCGGAATGTTACCGGGTATCTGGCTCCAGGGTAATGAGCAGGTAGGAGGCGACTCGCAGTGGAACGTTTGGCCGGATTTTGGAGAAATAGACGTGATGGAAAATAACACCAAACATGGAAATCTAAGCTATAGAAGATCAGCGGAGCAAACTTTCCATATCGGAAATACAGCTCCTGGAACAGGGGGAAGCCGGCATTATAATCCGACTGTTGCCGTAACTGACATTGCGGGAACAATAGATCAGTTCCAGATTTATTGGATGGAATGGGTGGATAATCAGACCGTGCGTATGGGAGTCAATGGTAAGACTACAATAACCATAACTGAAGCACAAGCGTTGGCTAATGGTGCCAGATGGCCGTTTACAGATAAAGTAAATACCGAGGGACTTTATTACATTCTGACGATGATGTTCCTAGGTAAACAGGCTCCGAATTATCCATCAATGGAAATGAGTTATTTGACAGCAAGGAATATGTTGAAAAATAATCCGAATGCGCTGATTCCCCGTATGGAGATAGACTGGGTTCGTTTCTATATCGACGATACCTATACCGATCATGATATGCCATATCGGAAAGATCTGATCCTTTATTAATAAACTGAATAAATAAACCTTTTTAATAAGATAATAATATGAAACTGAAATCAATTTTATGTGTAGTATTTGCGGCAACTTTATTAGGCAGTTGTAGCTATGATGACGGAGATTTGTGGGATGCAGTCAACGGACAGGAAGAGAGAATTTCCGCTTTGGAGAAATGGCAGAAGACAGTGGTTGAGCAACTGAATTCCTTGCAGGGAATTCTTACTGCTACAGATTATATTACCGATGTAGAGAAGGTGACAAAAGAAGATGGAACGGAAGGCTATAAAATCTCATTCCTTCATGCATCTCCTATTACGTTGTTTTACAACAAAGACGGTGAGGTGAGTGGAACGAATGAAGAAAGTATTGGCGTGGATAAAGGCGATGATGGTAAATGGTATTGGACATTGGGCGGTGAGCCCTTGCAGGTAGATGGTAAAACTATTTACGTAAATAGTGGAGATGCTATCAAAATGGAAACAAATCAGGACGGTTCTACCAAATTAACCATTGGAGATAATTCAGTGACGATACCGTCATATCCGGTTGCCCATCCTGTGACAGGAGTTACTCAATCGGGTAATATTGTTACAATTACATTGAACGGAGGTGCAACGGTAGAACTTCCTAAATATATCAACTGGAATGGTTATTTAGCAGCGGAATATAGTAAAGAGACTGCAGGAGAAGAAATTTATCCGATAGTGCTTCCGGAAGGCTGTATTATGAGAATGTTGGATACCAATCCTTCAAACTGGGCAATCCAAGTGACAGGTTCGGGAAATAACACAAAATTGAAAGTTGTTTATCCGGCAACCGGAGAAGCTACAGTCGCTTTCTTGCTTTCGGATGGAGAAACTCAAACAGTAATTAAAACAGTGACGTTTAAGGCAGCTACAGACCCGGGTATCCAGTGGACTACTATAGAATATACAGGTGCAATTATCACAATACCGGAGGGGGTATCGAGTATTAAGGTGACAGGAGCGTGTTCTGGAGGAGCTCCAAGTTTTAGAGATCACATCGCTACACCTCTGAAGACAGCAAGTGGTGTGGTAAATATTGATTTATCGGAATTGGTATATAGTGCGGCTATTCCAGCTAACGCATTTTATATAAATCTTCCTGCTTTGCCAGAAAAGGACAAGAACACATCCATTGAAACAATTATTCTTCCGAAGGGGACTATTAATATTTTCAATCTGGCATTCAAGAACTGTGTTGCTTTAAAAAGCTTGACTATTTTATCAGCAACTACCTTAGGATATAATGCTACGGCTTTCGAAGGTTGTGATGCTTTGGAATCTATCTTTGTAGCGACAGATAAAGTAGAAGCATATAAAGCGGGTTGGAGTGCACTAGCGGATAAGATCAAACCGATTCCCGAAGCAGGAGAGTAAAAGGTCTATTTTGTCATCAGATTTTTTAATGACATGAATACCTTTCAATCAAAAGGGGGAAAATCCCCCTTTTTGCCACTTATAAGTATAGCAAGTAAATAGTGATTTCCTGTATTTTTTGGTGAAACAAAAAGATTTGTAGAATATTGGACATTAATTGGTGATTTGTGGAAGTCTGAATAGATGGCATCCCCTACCTTTGTCGCTATAATCTAATATAAAGTTGTTTTTATGGAAAAACTGCAATCCAACTTATTCTTTCCTTTAGCGGGAGTAGCTGCTGTAGCTTCCCTTGCTTCTTGTGCAGGCAAGCAAAAACCTGCGGAACAGCAACCTCTGAACATTGTCTATATCATGACAGACGACCATACGGCTCAAATGATGAGCTGTTATGACACTCGCTATATGGAAACTCCGAATCTCGACCGTATTGCTGCCGACGGAGTACGTTTTACTCAAAGTTTTGTAGCCAATTCTCTAAGCGGTCCCAGCCGCGCCTGCATGATAACGGGCAAACATAGCTGTGCAAACAAATTCTACGATAATACCACTTGCGTTTTCGACAGTTCTCAACAGACTTTCCCTAAACTCTTGAGAAAAGTCGGTTATCAGACCGCATTAGTTGGTAAATGGCACCTTGAGAGTTTGCCATCAGGATTTGATTACTGGCAAATTGTCCCCGGACAAGGAGACTACTATAATCCGAACTTTATCACGCAGAACAATGATACCATTCAGAAACACGGCTATATCACCAATCTTATTACGGATGATGCCATCGACTGGATGGAAAACAAGCGTGATCCGCAAAAACCTTTCTGCCTTTTGATTCATCACAAGGCTATTCATCGTAACTGGATGGCGGATACCTGCAATCTGGCTTTGTATGAGGACAAGACTTTCCCATTGCCGGATAATTTCTTTGATGATTATGAAGGTCGTCCGGCTGCTGCCGCACAAGAAATGAGCATTGTGAAAGATATGGATATGATCTATGACCTCAAAATGCTGCGTCCCGACAAAAACTCACGGTTAAAATCACTGTATGAAAGATTCTTGGGCCGAATGGACGAAGGACAACGTGCTGCATGGGACAAATTCTATGCTCCGATTATCGACGACTTCTATAAGCAAAATCTGAAAGGAAAAGAACTGGCTAACTGGAAGTTCCAGCGTTATATGCGCGACTACATGAAGACAGTGAAGTCTCTGGATGACAATGTAGGCCGTGTACTCGATTATCTGAAAGAAAAAGGATTACTGGATAATACACTCGTTGTCTACACTTCCGACCAAGGCTTCTATATGGGTGAACATGGCTGGTTCGACAAACGCTTTATGTATGAAGAATCCATGCGCACACCGCTTGTCATGCGCTTGCCGAAAGGCTTCGACCGTAGAGGGGATATCACCGAAATGGTACAGAACATCGACTATGCACCCACTTTCCTCGAATTGGCAGGAGCAGAGGTGCCATCGGATATCCAGGGAGTCTCACTTGTTCCTCTGTTGAAAGGAGAACATCCGGAGAACTGGCGCAAGGCACTTTATTATCACTTCTATGAATATCCGGCCGAGCACATGGTGAAACGTCATTATGGAATACGCACGGAACGCTATAAATTGATTCATTTCTATAATGATATCAATTGGTGGGAACTCTATGACATGCAGGCAGATCCGACAGAGATGCATAACCTCTACGAGCAACCTGAATACGAACCGGTAGTGAAAGAGTTGAAAGAAGAGATGTTGAAACTACAAGAACAATATAATGACCCTGTCCGATTCTCCCCCGAAAGAGACAAGGAATAACCCTGAAATAATATCATGATAAAATATATCTTCATACTGTTGACCGGATTTCTGGTATCAATAGTGACAGGATGTGATAATACAAACTTAACACACAGTATTTCTATGGTTCCACGCCCGGCACAGATGATGCCGGGCAGTGGCAACCATTTATTCTCCGATCAGACCGTTTTTGTGGTGGAGAATGAAGAGCAGGCGGAAGTTGCCCGGAGTTTGATTGCTTTGTTTACTCGTACAGCCGGTTTCACCCCCAAACTGAATGTAGGAGGAGAGGGAAATGTCCGTTTACTGACAGACCCATCTTTGAAAAGCGAAGCCTATTCTTTGGAAGTTTCTCCCCAAGAGATCATTATTAAAGCTTCGGATAATAAAGGCTTTTTCTATGCCTTGCAAACAATTCGCCAATTACTTCCTCCCTCCATTGAAAGAGAAAGCTTGTCGGACAAGAATTTGGAATGGAGCATTCCGGTCGTGACCATCCAGGATGAACCACGTTTTGGATACCGGGCATTGCTGTTGGATGCATCCCGTTTCTTTATTCCTAAAGAAAATGTATTGCGTATCATTGATTGTATGTCAATGCTTAAACTGAATACACTTCATTTCCATTTGACAGACGACAACGGCTGGAGGGTGGAAATAAAGAAATATCCCCGATTGACGGAAGTCGGTGCATGGCGGGTGGATCGTCAGGATTTACCTTTTCCTGCCCGTCGCAATCCGAAAAAGGGAGAACCTACCCCGGTAGGAGGCTTCTATACACAAGAGGATATTCGGGAAATGGTGGCTTATGCTGCTGAACGTCAGGTTGAGATTGTGCCCGAAATAGATATGCCTGCTCATAGCAATGCTGCATTGGCGGCTTATCCCAAACTGGCTTGTCCGGTAGTGAAAGAATATATCGGCGTACTGCCCGGTTTAGGAGGACGAAATTCCGAAATTATTTATTGTGCGGGAAACGATAGTGTCTTCACCTTTTTGCAAAATGTGATGGATGAAATCATGGAATTATTCCCTTCACGCTATATTCATATTGGTGGTGACGAGGCTCAAAAGACACATTGGAAACAGTGTCCGTTGTGTCAGGCACGGATGAAAAAGGAACAGCTGGCTAATGAAGAAGATCTACAGGGATACTTCATGAAGCGGATCAGCGACTATGTGCGCAGTAAAGGCAGGGAAGTGATCGGCTGGGATGAACTGACCAATAGCAGCTTTCTGCCCGACAACTCTATCATTCTTGGTTGGCAGGGATTTGGACAGGCTGCATTGAAAGCAGCGGAAGAGGGACATCGGTTTATCATGACTCCGGCGCGCATCATGTATTTGATTCGCTATCAGGGACCACAGTGGTTCGAGCCGTTGACATACTTTGGAAATAACACACTGAAAGATGTGTATGACTACGAACCGGTGCAGAAAGACTGGAAACCGGAATATGCTTCCTTATTGATGGGAGTGCAAGGTTCGATGTGGACAGAATTCTGTAACAAGCCGGAAGATGTGGACTATCTTTTATTCCCCCGTCTGGCAGCAGTGGCAGAAGTCGCTTGGACACAACCGGATAAGAAAGACTGGGCTTTATTCCTGAAAGGAATGGACAGGTATAATGAGCATCTTGCAGAGAAAGGAATTGTTTATGCTCGTTCCATGTATAATATTCAGCATAAAGTGACTCCCGAAAACGGAGTGTTGCGAGTGAAGCTGGAGTGTATTCGTCCCGATGTGGAAATCCGTTATACAGTAGATGGCAGCGAGCCGACGGCAAGTTCATCCTTATATACCGATTCATTAACAGTAACGGCGGCTCAAACCATTAAGAGTGCTACTTTTGCACAAGGTGAGCAGATGGGGCAGACGCTTGTGTTGCCTATTGCCTGGAACAAAGCGACCGGCAAACCTATCCTCGGAAATAAGCCGAATGAGAAACTCATGACGAACGGGGTACGTGGCAGCTTGAAGTATACAGACTTTGAATGGTGTTGTTGGGAGAAGAGCGATCATATTTCTTTCACGATAGATTTGCTGCAAAAAGACAAATTGAATACTTTCACCATAGGTTGTATCACCAACTACGGCATGGCGGTACATAAACCGAAATCAATCCGCATAGCAGTTTCGGATGATAATGAAACCTATCGTGAGATAGCCGGTCTGCATTTTACTGCTGAAGAGATCTTCCGTGAAGGAGCTTTTATCGAAGATTTCTCCGTGGATATGAAAGGAACGGAAGCAAGATATGTCCGTGTAACGGCAGAAGGGGCGGGAGTATGTCCTGCCGATCATGTACGTCCGGGACAAGAGGCGAGAGTTTATTTTGATGAAATCAGGATTGAATAACATTTATTGTATAGCATAATACCATCAATAACAATGACAATGAAGAACCTAAAGAAACGAACTTTTTTTATCTTATCGGTAGTGCTGGCTGCTACTACTTTCACTTTAGCGCAGCAACAGCCATTGCCCGAATGGCAAAGCCAATATGCGGTGGGACTGAACAAACTCGCTCCTCACACATACGTATGGCCTTACGCCAACGCTTCCGACATTGAAAAGCCGGGAGGATATGAACAGTCTCCTTTTTATATGAGCCTGAACGGAAAGTGGAAATTCCATTGGGTGAAGAATCCCGATAACCGTCCGAAGGACTTTTACCAACCTTCTTATTATACAGGAGGATGGGCGGATATCAACGTGCCCGGTAACTGGGAACGACAGGGGTATGGCACAGCTATCTATGTCAACGAGACGTACGAGTTTGATGATAAAATGTTCAACTTCAAGAAGAATCCGCCGCTGGTACCTTATGCAGAGAATGAAGTCGGCTCCTACCGCCGTACTTTCAAAGTGCCTGCCGACTGGCAAGGACGTAGGGTAGTACTTTGTTGTGAAGGAGTTATTTCTTTCTATTATATATGGGTGAATGGAAAATTACTGGGATATAACCAGGGATCAAAGACGGCTGCCGAATGGGATATTACAGATGTCCTGAATGAAGGCGAAAATGTGGTCGCCTTGGAGGTATACCGTTGGAGTTCGGGCGCTTATCTGGAATGTCAGGATATGTGGCGTTTGAGCGGCATCGAACGTGACGTGTATCTTTACAGCACCCCCAAGCAGTACATTGCAGACTATAAACTGAATGCTTCTTTAGAAAAAGAGAAATACAAAGATGGTATTTTCGGACTTGAAGTGGCCGTGGAAGGACCTTCCGCTACTGCTTCTTCCATTGCTTATACACTGAAAGATGCTGAAGGCAAAGCAGTTTTGCAGGATGCCATCCGGATAAAATCCCGTGGATTGAGCAATTTTATCGCATTTGACGAAAAGAAGCTCCCCGGTGTAAAGGCTTGGAGTGCGGAGCATCCTTATCTTTACACATTAGTGCTCGAACTGAAAGATGAACAAGGCAAGGTCACTGAACTGACCGGCTGTGAAGTAGGTTTCCGTACCTCGGAAATCAAAGACGGACGTTTCTGTATCAACGGCGTTCCGGTACTGGTGAAGGGAACCAACCGCCACGAACACTCCCAGCTGGGACGTACCGTGAGCAAGGAACTGATGGAACTGGACATCAAACTGATGAAGCAGCACAATATCAACACCGTACGTAACTCGCATTATCCCACGCATCCTTACTGGTATCAACTTTGCGACCGTTACGGCTTGTACATGATTGATGAGGCAAACATCGAATCTCACGGAATGGGATACGGGCCTGCTTCCCTTGCCAAGGATAGTACCTGGTTGACCGCGCACATGGATCGCACCCAACGTATGTATGAACGTTCCAAGAATCACCCGGCTATCGTTATCTGGTCGTTGGGAAATGAAGCCGGAAACGGAATCAACTTCGAACGTACCTATGACTGGCTGAAATCGGTAGAGAAAACTCGTCCCGTGCAGTATGAACGTGCCGAATTGAACTATAACACAGATATTTACTGTCGTATGTACCGCGGTGTGGATGACATCAAAGCGTATGTAAACCAGAAAGACATCTATCGTCCTTTTATTCTTTGTGAATACCTTCACGCAATGGGTAATAGTTGCGGTGGACTGAAAGAATACTGGGATGTATTTGAAAACAACCCGATGGCACAAGGCGGCTGCGTTTGGGACTGGGTGGATCAGTCATTCCGCGAAATAGACAAGAACGGTAAATGGTACTGGACGTATGGCGGCGATTACGGACCGGAAGGAATTCCAAGTTTCGGCAACTTCTGCTGTAACGGCTTGGTAGGCGCTAATCGTGAACCGCACCCGCATTTGCTCGAAGTAAAGAAAGTATATCAGAACATAAAAGCAACGATGGCAAATCAGAAGAATCTGAATATCCGTGTTAAGAACTGGTACGACTTCTCTAACTTGAACGAGTATATACTGACCTGGAATGTGACAGCAGATAATGGTAAGATCTTGGCGGAAGGTACGAAAACGGTTGATTGTGCGCCGCACGCCACCGTCGATATTACTTTGGGTGCTGTAAAACTTCCGAATACAGTTCGTGAGGCTTATCTGAATATCAGCTGGACCCGTCGTGAAGCTTCTTCAATGATAGATAAGGACTGGGAAGTGGCATACGACCAGTTTGTACTTGCCGGTAATAAGAATTACACAGGCTACCGTCCGCAAAAAGCAGGTGAAACAACTTTCACCGTTGATAAGAAAACAGGTGCGCTTACTTCATTGAACCTGAACGGCAAAGATTTATTGGCTGCTCCGCTGACATTGAGCCTTTTCCGCCCGGCAACGGATAATGACAACCGGGATAAAAACGGCGCACGCCTGTGGCGTGATGCAGGACTGGATGGTCTGACCCAGAAAGTAATATCACTGAAGGAAAGTAAGACTTCGACTACCGCCCGTGTAGAAATTCTAAATGCGAAAAATCAAAAGGTAGGAACAGCCGATTTTGTGTATTCGTTGGATAAAAACGGTGCACTGAAGGTACACACTACTTTCCAGCCCGATACGACCATCGTGAAATCCATGGCCCGTCTGGGCTTGACATTCCGGGTAGCGAACTCTTACGATCAGGTTTCTTACTTGGGACGCGGGGACAATGAAACATACGCTGACCGCAATCAATCCGGCAAAATCGGTGTATATCAGACTACACCGGAACGGATGTTCCATTATTATGTTGCTCCGCAATCTACGGGCAACCGCACCGATGTACGTTGGGCGAAATTGGCAGATACTTCCGGCGAAGGCATCTTTGTTGAGTCGGATCGTGCTTTCCAGTTTAGTATCATTCCTTTCTCGGATGTATTATTAGAGAAAGCCCGCCATATCAACGAACTGGAACGTGATGGATTGCTGACAGTACATCTGGATGCCGAACAGGCAGGTGTGGGAACGGCCACTTGTGGCCCCGGAGTATTACCGCAATACTTGGTTCCATTAAGGAAACAGAGTTTTGAATTTACCCTTTATCCGGTGAAATGGATACTGAATCAATAGGTTTTTAGATAATATATAAAGGTGGGGGTTACACTGATTGGATGGAATATCGTAAGAAAGTATTCCGTGATAATCGTGAAATCTGCACCTTTATTTTATCTTTGTACGATTGCAATAAATAATAGACCATGAATAAACTACTGACCTCTCTTTTATTGTCTGTTGCTCTCATGAGCGGAGTGCAGGCGCAGAAAAAAGAAAACTATTATGTGAAGCATGTTGAATTTCCTCAAGGTGCAACTCTCGAACAGAAAGTCGATATGGCAGCACGGCTGGTGCCCACTCCGCAGCAATATGCCTGGCAACAATTGGAACTGACAGCTTTCCTCCATTTCGGAATCAACACCTTTACCGGGCGTGAATGGGGTGACGGAAAAGAAGATCCCGCACTCTTTAACCCTTCGGAACTGGATGCTGAACAATGGGTGCGTACCCTCAAGGAAGCCGGCTTTAAAATGGTGCTTCTGACTGCCAAACATCACGACGGCTTCTGCCTGTGGCCTACGGCTACTACCAAACATTCCGTAGCCTCTTCTCCCTGGAAAAACGGACAAGGCGATGTAGTGAAAGAACTTCGTGCTGCCTGTGATAAATATGATATGAAGTTTGGAGTATATCTTTCTCCCTGGGACCGGAATGCGGAATGTTACGGGGACTCTCCCCGTTACAATGAATTTTTCATCCGGCAACTGACTGAATTGCTCACCAATTATGGCGAAGTGCATGAAGTCTGGTTCGACGGAGCGAATGGAGAAGGTCCGAACGGAAAGAAACAGGTGTATGACTGGGATGCTTTCTATCAGACCATCCAACGCCTTCAACCCAAAGCTGTGATGGCAATTATGGGGGATGATGTCCGCTGGGTAGGAAACGAAAAAGGATTAGGACGTGAAACAGAATGGAGTGCAACTGTGCTAACTCCCGGCATATATACCCGTTCACAAGAGAATAATAACCGTCTGGGAGTTTTTGGTAAAGCGGAAGATTTGGGAAGCCGTAAGATATTGGAGAAAGCTACGGAATTATTCTGGTATCCTTCGGAAGTGGACGTATCCATTCGTCCGGGATGGTTCTATCATGCGGAAGAAGACAGCAAAGTGAAGTCATTGAAACATTTGGCGGATATCTATTTTCAATCAGTAGGTTATAATTCTGTTTTGTTGCTGAATATTCCTCCGGATCGTAGGGGACTGATTAATGAAGCCGATGTGCGGCGATTGAATGAATTTGCAGCTTATCGTGAGCGGGTATTCGCTTCTAACAAGGTTGTGAATGGTAGAAAATACTGGAATACAACCCCTGGCAGTGAAAAGATTTATTCATTGAAGCCGAATGCAGAGATGAATGTGGTGATGCTTCAGGAAGATATAACGAAAGGGCAGCGGGTAGAAGCCTTTACGGTGGAAGCCCTGACTGATAATGGCTGGAAGGAAGTTGGAAAAGGTACGACGATAGGATATAAGCGTATGTTGCGTTTTCCGGCAGTGAAGGCCAGTAAGCTCCGCGTGAAAATAGACGAATGCCGGTTGACTGCATTTATTAGTCAGGTTGCTGCCTATTATGCGGAACCTTTGCAGGAAGAAACAACGAAAGAAGACTGGAATAATTTGCCGCGTTCCGGATGGAAACAAGTGGCTGCCTCTCCGTTAACGATTGATCTGGGAAAGACAGTAACGTTGAACAGTTTTACGTATGCTCCCGCGAAAGCGGAGGCAAAGCCGACGATGGCATTCCGTTATAAATTCTTTGTAAGTATGGATGGCAAGAATTGGAAAGAGGTTCCTACCAGTGGGGAGTTCAGCAATATCATGCATAATCCGTTGCCACAGACGGTTGCTTTCAATCAGAAAGTGCAGGCGCGTTTCATTAAACTGGAGGCCACTACGCCTGATGCTGCCGTTGCAAAAGTAAATATGGATGAAATAGGAGTGATGGTGGCTCCCTGATAGAGCCCTCATCGGAAGATATGTTTAGAGAATAGCAGTGTAGGCCGGCATCTTGATTTTTAATGAATCAGGTGCCGGTCTCTTTTTTTCTAAACCAAATGAATATTTTACTGTTATTTATTAAAAAAGACAGAAGTTATGTTAGTAGTAGATTTAGGAAAATGGATGAATAAAACCCTCATAAATTGGGGAATAGATCCGGCCGTTGCCGATCGTTTTGATGAGACTATTATGGCTTTACTGATGATAGTGGTTGCCATCGTTTTGAATTACCTCTGCCAGGCGATTTTGATCGGAGGAATGAAACAGTATACGAGGCGGAAGCCCCATCAGTGGAATACGTTGATGATGAAGCGCAAGGTGTTTCATCATTTGATTCATACCATCCCGGCTTTTCTGGTTTATGCTTTGTTGCCGATGGCTTTTATCCGGGGAAAAGAGTTGTTGTTGATTTCTCAAAAGGCGTGTGTCGTTTATATTATTTTCTCTTTACTATTGGCTATTAATGGGATTCTGTTGATGATAATGGATATCTATGACGGAAAAGAAACGATGAAGGACCGCCCGATGAAAGGGTTTATCCAGGTCTTGCAGGTGCTTCTTTTCTTTGTAGGTGGAATTGTAATCGTTGCCATTATCGTGAATAAATCTCCTGCCACTTTGTTTGCCGGGCTGGGTGCTTCGGCAGCTATTTTGATGTTGGTGTTCAAGGATTCCATATTAGGCTTTGTGGCAGGTATTCAGCTTTCTGCCAATGACATGGTCCGTCCGGGCGACTGGATAACGTTACCTTCCGGCGACGCAAATGGTACGGTACAGGAGATAACATTGAATACGGTCAAGATTCAGAATTTTGATAATACCATTTCCACTATCCCTCCTTATACATTAGTGAGCAGTACTTTCCAGAATTGGCGGGGAATGACACAGTCGGGAGGACGACGGGTGATGAAGAATATCACTTTGGATTTAACTACACTTCAATTCTGTACGCCGGAAATGCTGGACCGTTACCGGAAAGAAATTCCATTAATGGCGGATTATCAACCGGAAGAAGGAGTGGTTCCTACCAATTCTCAAGTGTACAGGGTGTATATTGAGCGCTATTTGTGCAGTCTGCCTGTGGTCAATCAGGATTTGGATTTGATTATCAGCCAAAAAGAAGCTACCATGTACGGAGTACCTATTCAGGTTTACTTCTTCTCTCGTAATAAGGTTTGGAAAGAATACGAGCGTATCCAGTCCGATATCTTCGATCATTTGCTGGCAATGGTTCCGAAGTTTGATTTAAAAGTTTATCAGTACTCGGATTAGTCAACCATTATCAGGTAAGTATAAAAGCAAGCCTTTTATAAGTATGTTGACCATAGCATGGACCGCTATATACGTGAACATTTTGTACTTGAGTTTGTAAAGCGTGTACGTGCAAAAGATCCTGGAATTGGAGGTGAAAAGTTGTGGCTGATGTACCGTAATGAGTTTGGTACTAGTCTGGCTTGCGTTGGTCGTGACTGCTTCTGTGATATATTATCGAAGTATAAGTTGACAGTGCGTAAACGCCTCCGGGCTCCCCGTACGACCGATTCTTCTCACGATCTTCCACGATATCCAGATCTGACACGAACATTACTGGTAGATCATCCTAATCAGCTGTGGGTAAGTGATATTACTTACATTCCCATTTGGTTGCCGGATGGCAGTTATGTGTTTTGTTACCTGTCTCTGGTTACAGATGCCTATACCAAGGAGATAATCGGATATTGTGTAGGTGATACTCTGGGAAGCTGTTACACGGTGGAAGCTCTGGAAATGGCAATCGGCCACATATCCTCAGTGGAGCTTAAAGGCTTGATACATCACTCTGACAGAGGGGTACAATATGCCAGTGCGGATTATATTACTATATTGCGGCAAAATGATATTCTTCCCAGCATGACAGAAGATGGTAATCCGAAGGATAATGCCATAGCTGAACGTGTGAATGGTATTATAAAGAATGAGTTGCTTCAAGGAATACGTTTTAGTTCAATGGAAGAAGTACGTCAAACTTTAGTAACGGCTGTCCACTTCTACAATCACGAAAGGCCCCATATGAGCTTGGATATGCTTACTCCTGCACAAGCTAGGGAAATGGTAGGTACTATCAAAAAAAGATGGGTCAGCTATAGAGAAAAGTATCTAAATGCAGCACTTATGTGAAATAATTATATACATTTGCCCATGAAAAGACCAAGAATGCCCTGCTAGCAGGACAGAAAGAGGAAAAAGCGAGGAATCCCTCTCTTTTGTCTGCTTTCAAAAGGGGGAGGCAACTGGGAGTAGAGAAAATACAGAAACAAGTCAACCCCATATAGGAATTATCAATAACAAGGTCAACTGCAGATAGGGTTAGTAATCTTTCAAGTCAACCCAAAGCAGGGATAAGAAATAAACTAGTCAACCATTAGCAGGGAAGTACAATTCTCAAGCATTCTCACCATTATGAGAAAAAATTCTCATAGTGGTGAGAACTTTGTACGCTCGGCATGAGCATTATCTAACGGGTGTAAGTCCCG